>JANWYS010000210.1 GCA_025054875.1 Cytophagaceae bacterium
ACAAATCCTCTTCGGGCTTAGCAATCCGAAGTTTTTGTAAATCTGCTTCATTTTGTATGGTTTTTGGGAAAAAGGGACCTTTTTTTTCCTGCATTTCGTAAGGCAAGCCCATTGCCTCTGGAATTACCAAAATATCCGAAAAAATAATTGCCGCATCAACGCCAAAAATCTCCACAGGTTGCATAGTTACTTCTGCGGCAGCTTGCGGATTTTTTACAAATTCCACAAAATTTTTGAATTTATCCCTAACAGCTCGGTACTCTGAAAGCACCCTACCTGCCTGACGCATCAGCCACACAGGTACGCGTGTAACTTCTCTACCTTGTGCGGCTTCAAGGAGTAAATGTTTGGGCATAAAAAGAAAATTTATTGCAAGTTATTTTTATCAATGCCTGCTTGTTTAAGAATTGCAAGAAAAATGCCTTTTTTCAAATCTTTATTTCCGTGAATGGGAACAACGATTGTTTTGTTGTGTATTGGATGATAGTATATGTGATGAGAACCTTTTGGCT
>JANWYS010000211.1 GCA_025054875.1 Cytophagaceae bacterium
TAATAAATGCTATTGTATGATAAAAAGTCGTCACAAATATATCAATTAACGAATTTGAAAGCAAATCACAACTTGATGTAACTGAATATTTAGAACAGGATGGTCGTCACAAATATATCAATTAACGAATTTGAAAGCAAATCACAACTCTAATGGTGCGCATTCCAAATGTGTCGTCACAAATATATCAATTAACGAATTTGAAAGCAAATCACAACTGAAAAGCTTGATACAATAAAATATACTGAGTCGTCACAAATATATCAATTAACGAATTTGAAAGCAAATCACAACGTGGTGGTAAGATATATAACACATTTAGGAGTCGTCACAAATATATCAATTAACGAATTTGAAAGCAAATCACAACTATAATTTATATAATTATTAGAATTTGAAAGTCGTCACAAATATATCAATTAACGAATTTGAAAGCAAATCACAACTAAGCCATTTAAAGGCGTAATGCATATTAAGTCGTCACAAATATATCAATTAACGA
>JANWYS010000212.1 GCA_025054875.1 Cytophagaceae bacterium
GGGGATTGCCCAATGTCTTTTTTGCAGCCGAGGAGGCTCAACAGGGCAATAAAAAACGCCAAAGCGGCCGCGAATGTGATTTTTATCTTGTTGAAATTTTGCAGGTAAAACATCATATTATGTGAATATTTCGTCCCTTTTAGGACAGTTGAATGTTTCCTCAAATCTCAAGTGGTGAGGTTTCCACTGTTGTGATGTACAAATGGAGACGAGCAATGCTTAAGAAGTTCAAAAGCTCATCTCTGAAATTCCGAGGGTAGGCTTACTTCTCTTTCGCATTTCCGCTCAACGCCCACTTTCCCGCCGTACGACCACTTAGGGAGTATGGACGGGAAAGTAGAGTTGGTGGCACGCCGTTTACCCATATGATGCTTTGAGCCATCATTTATCATCGAATTAAGGTAACCGATTGATTTATTTCACGTACATTTTGGTCGTTGAAGGCCCTGTATGTGATCCGACAGACATACACACCTGCTTCACATTGGCGCCCGCGAGCCGTGCCA
>JANWYS010000213.1 GCA_025054875.1 Cytophagaceae bacterium
GAACGATCTTTGACATCTCATCTATTTTGGAGGTGGGAATCTCTTGGTTGTGATTTGCTTTCAATGAACGATCTTTGACATCTGGCTGTGGCTAAAATATACCAGAAGGTGTGTTGTGATTTGCTTTCAATGAACGATCTTTGACATCCTACTGGCAGGGAAGATTCATCAGTTACGAGTTGTGATTTGCTTTCAATGAACGATCTTTGACATCAAGATTAAGAAGATTGAAAAGCGTGTTAAAGTTGTGATTTGCTTTCAATGAACGATCTTTGACATCCTGTGCTGGCCGAGAAGTGGCCACGCGGAGTTGTGATTTGCTTTCAATGAACGATCTTTGACATCATAATTCTCTGTAAGCTCATAAGCCTCGTAGTTGTGATTTGCTTTCAATGAACGATCTTTGACATCTTTCAAGTGCGGGTGAAGCAAAGTCTATTAGTTGTGATTTGCTTTCAATGAACGATCTTTGACATCCCCAGACCAGTGAAGTTTTAGTTTGCTC
>JANWYS010000021.1 GCA_025054875.1 Cytophagaceae bacterium
GAAGGTTTCTTCGGAAGAAGATGGATAAAAACAAGTAGTCTGAAATGAGTTTTTCAGCAAAGCGTCCATCAAATGTTGCCGATTTCGAACGTGTACAACATTTAACTTATCATATATTTTCGCCACCAATATTGAAATACAAAAAAACACCAAAAAGCTTCTTGATCTATATGGCTTGATTGTTTGAACACTTCGTTACAGAGAGGAGATACAGCTTCATAGCGAAAGATATTTTGTTCCTTTAAAAAATCTTTGCTGAAGAGCTCCTCTACATCTTTTCTCAGTGTAGTAGCAAACAATTTCATAAGAGGCACATCAAATCCTTTTTTCGGGCGGTTGTAGAGCTCAGGTGGCAAGAGGTTTCTGAAGGTATCTTTCAATATTCGTTTTTTCATTTTACCCATTATTTTGCTTTCAGATGGCAGAGAAAATGCAAAGTTAACTACACGATGATCCAAGAAAGGAACACGTAATTCCAAACCGTTGGCCATAGACATCATGTCGGCTTTGTAGAGCATATCTCCCGGCAATACATATTTTGTATCTGCATACAGCACGGAGTTTATACCATCTGTTTCACTAAGCAAACTTCCGATTTGTTTTTTGGATAAGATATAATCCGGTTCGGAAAGATTTTTTATCCATGCCTGTGTCAGGTAGTTTTTTAAAACATTTTCCGTATTAAAGCTGGAGAGATAAAAGTAGCGTTGCTCGCAATTCATGTTGGCGGCTTCGGCAACTTTATGAAGTTGTCTTATAAGGTTTCCAAAATAAGAGTGTCTGTTTTTGGGCATAAGATGGAGCAGCGGGGCTATGGCTTTTATGAGTCTTATTCTCCAATCGTTACTCCTTATCTGCATCTCACCATAATACTTATTATAACCTGCAAATATTTCATCGGCGCCATCGCCGGAAAGTACCACTTTAATATGTTTGGAAGTATGTTTACTAAGTATGTACAGAGGCAAACAGGAAGAATCGGCAAATGGCTCATCAAGATAATTGAGCATGTCAAACACATTTTCACTGAGATCTGTCAGAGATAGAGAAAATGAGGTGTGTATGGTGTTAAATTTTTTTGCTACCAGCTCGGCGTATTGGGTTTCGTCAAAAAAAGGGTCGTCTTTGTATCCTATAGAAAATGTGTGCAGTTCCTTTACATGTCTTGATGCAAGCGATACAATGGCTGAAGAATCGGTACCTCCGCTGAGAAACGCTCCCAAAGGTACGTCTGATACCAATCTTAATTTTACAGAATCTTCGAGCAACTCCAACAATGTATTTTGTTGCATTTCATAAGTATGGTTGTTCAGTGTTGTGCAGCCTGTTGTATATGGTAAAGAGTAGTAAGATTGTATGTTTAATTGTTTTTTCTTTACTATCATATAGTGGCCGGGAAGCAACCTATAAATATTTTTAAATATGGTTTCGCTTCCCGGAGTATAGCTTATTTGCATGGCCATAAGTGCCGAAGATGGATTTAGCTCACGCGGCACATTGTAGGCTAATATGGATTTCATTTCCGAAGCAAAGATAAATTTATCTTCATCTGCATAGTAGAGTAAAGGCTTTATGCCTATTCTATCGCGCGCTATGAAGAGTGACTGGTCTTCTTTATCGTATATGGCAAAAGCAAAAAAACCGATAAGCTTTTGTAGAAAATCTTTTCCTTCTAATCTATACAAAGTTAACAATACCTCTGTGTCGGAATCGGTTTGGAATATCTCGCCTCGGGCCACGAGATTTTTCTTTAGCTCTTTATAATTAAAAATTTCACCATTAAATACGATTACATAGCGATTGGTAATGTCGTGCATGGGCTGATTAGCGCGTGAAGAAGTATCTATCACAGACAATCGGCGATGCCCTAATCCAATGAAGTCCGTTACAAAATTACCTCTGGCATCAGGGCCTCTCCTGGAAAGCACGTCGGTGGCCTTTGCCAGATTAATCAGGTAAAAATTACCTACTTCATTAAACGCAAATATTCCTGTTATTCCACACATTTAACATTTCAAGGTAGTTAAAACCACCTCCTTTTTCAAATATAACATTTGCTTGTAAACACGTATTGGAATATTTCCATGAAGTGTATCTGCCCGGTAAGCAAGATTTATCATATGTACAAACTGTAAAGGTGTTTACAATTGCCTTCTGTTGTTACGTCCCTATGGCATGTTTTTTTTCGCATCAATATATCAATTGAAATTCTGACCGCTATGGCTCTGTTATATAAACCCAAAATTGTCACATTCGAAAGTATTGTTTGGTATAGTTCAAATTAAGTTTCAAAACGGAGTCCATTAGTCAATAAAGGAGTTAGGAAGGCAACTCACAAATTGTGGTTTGAAAAGTAACAAAGAGCGCTCTGTAAGATTTTCTTTCGATAAACCATGCTTTATTGCGACCTTAAAACTCAAAATAAAACTTTCATTAACTTTGTAATCGCAATTTTCTAATGAAGGCCATTAGAAAATCCGGGCTAATGACAATTTTGGGTTAATTTTTTGTATATAATCAGGGATTGACATTCCCTATCATGTGTTTTTTTATATGGTTATATTCCAGGATTTGGTCTTGCTATTCTAATCACAACACTATTAACTCTTGCAGAGATTTGTTAAAAGTTATGAGCTCAGTCAGATTTATTTAGATGTGTGAATAATTTTTAATTTCTTGCGACACAATGCCGGGAAATTATATCTTTCATTTGACATGAAAAGATTATGATCTTATGATTCATCTCATATCCTCCACGGATATGTTTAGAATTTTTTTATCCGGTTTAGATATTGTGTAGTAGATCACTACAAGAGGTTTATTGACATGAAAGAATGTGATGATGATTTTTTCGTTTGTTTCGCTGTTTTTTGAAAAAGTTACTTCTTCAATCTTATAGTTTTCACTTACCAACCAATTTTTGAATTCAGAACTGTTTTTAATCACTTCAATATAAGTGCTTACATCATCAACACATTTTACAATTGAAACATCTATTGAAGAACACACCCAAATAATAACAACAAGAAAGGTTTTTGAAACAGAAGTTATCATATCATGATTTATTTATAAGATGATGAAACATCGTTTGATTGGCCATGATTTTTGAGAAACCTCTCACATCTGTACCAGACCATGTATTGTTCATTTCACCGTATGAACCAAACTTAGAGGACATAAGGTCGTGTGGCGAGCGTATACCGAGCAGTTGAAAGCGTTGCGGAGCTAAGGATATGCGAACACTTCCGGTTACGTATTGCTGTGTATGCTCGAGAAAGGCTTCAATGTCTCTCATTACAGGGTCAAGGAATTGCCCCTCATGAAGCATAGTGCCATACCAATTGGCCAACTGATCTTTCCAGTAGAGTTGCCATTTGGTGAGGGTATGCTTCTCGAGCAGGTGATGAGCTTTGATGATGATGAGCGGAGCAGCAGCTTCAAAGCCCACACGTCCTTTGATGCCGATGATGGTATCGCCCACGTGTATATCTCTGCCAATACCGAAAGGTTGTGCAATTTCGCGTAGCCAAAGTATGGCTGCTACCGGGTCAGCGGCTCTAATGCCATTGATGCCCACCGGTTCGCCTTTTTCAAATTCAAGAGTGATTTCTTCGGGAGTATGTTTGGTTATGGGCGTAGGCCATGCATGCTCAGGTAGGTATTCATATGAGGTAAGCGTTTCCTTTCCGCCCACAGAGGTGCCCCAAATTCCTTTATTGATAGAGTAAGCAGCTTTTGCCCAATCACGCTGAACACCTTTTGATTTCAGATATTCAATTTCCTGCTCTCTTGAAAGCTTCATGTCGCGAATGGGCGTAATGATTTCTACACCCGGCAGCAGGATGTGAAAAACAATATCGAAACGTACCTGGTCATTTCCAGCTCCTGTGCTGCCATGAGCTACTGCATCGGCATTTATTTCCCTGGCATAATCGGCAATAGCCAGAGCTTGAAACATACGCTCAGCACTTACCGACAAAGGATATGTATTGTTTTTTAACACATTGCCATATATCATGTAGCGAATACATTCTCTGTAATATTTAGGCACCTGGTTCACGCATATGTGTTTTGCTACTCCGAGTTCGTAGGCTTTCTGTTCTATATCGTTCAACTCTTCTTGTGAGAAGCCTCCTGTGTCTACAATAACGGTATGGACTTCATATCCGCATTCTTCGGAAAGGTATTTTACACAGTAGGTAGTATCGAGGCCTCCGCTGAAAGCAAGTACTAATTTTTTTTTGTTCATCTTATAAGTGGTATTTTATTTTATGGTGATGGTGTTTTGTTCTTTCTCTTTTTCTTTTTCAAATATTTTAAACAGCCATTTGGTTTTGAAATTTTGCCAGCGTTCCCATATGGCTGATTTTTTTATGAAGTCCCATTTCTCTTGTTTTTTTTCGTGTGGGTCATAAAGCATACCTGTGCAAAAACACATTTTTCTGTTTTTGCTCATCAACACTTCATAGTTTACGCATCCCTGGCATCCTTTCCAAAAGTCATCGTCATCAGTGAGTTCAGCAAACGTTACGGGCCTGTATCCGAGATCCGAGTTTATTTTCATTACGGCTGCACTAGTAGTAAGGCCGAATAGTTTGGCATTGGGATATTTTTGTCGTGTAAGCTCGAAAGCCTTTTTTTTGATTTTCGTAGCCAATCCAAATTTTCTGAACTCCGGAACTACAATAAGGCCTGAGTTAGAAACAAACTTTCCATGATCCCATGTTTCTATATAGCAAAAACCCGCAAAACGTCCATCGTTGGTTACGGCTATAATGGCTTTCCCCTCTTCCATTTTTTTACGTATGTATTCAGGGTCACGCTTGGCAATGCCTGTACCGCGTACTTTGGCGCTTTCTTCCATCTCTTTACAAATTTCCTCGGCATATTTTTTATGCTCAAGGCTTGCTATCTGTACAGTTATGTCGGCCATTTTAACTATTTAGAATTATCTGTTATTGTATCTAAGTTAAAAATTTGGTTATGAATATTGATGTTGTATGAATTAAATATTAACTCCTTATAGGAGGGATTGTGAGTATTTTTATAGCAGTTACATCGGGGAATGTGATATGATGAGTTAGCCAATTTCGTAGCTGTTTGATGTTGTTATAGTATATAATGATGACATTCCATTTTTTTGCAAACATAGATTTAAAAACGTTTTTAGCAAAAAAATGTTTTGGTTTTTGTGATGATTTTAAAGCATCTGAATGCTTCATCGAGAAACTTTCATGATTCATTTTACTATAATTGATGTAGCCAGAACATATGGAGATAGTAAGTATAATCAGACTATTTTACATCATAATTTAAGTAAAATCGTCTTTGTAAGATTATATTACTCTCATCTCTGTTAGCCTCAACCATGTGATGAAATGTTAAGTTCATAATTGATCACGGATATTTTTATTCATGTTTCTGATTAGAAAATCAAAAAAGCCTATTTAAAGTAAAGTTCTGAATAATCAGTAGCTATACACTTTTTTCACCGCATTTAGTTGTCTGTATAGCATTTTGTATATTCCATATTAAACCACAAATTCGGACTCAAGATGAATCTGTACAACATGCAGAAGAATAAACCATTTTATATAGCAGAAAAAAATTTTGGATTCGCAAAGCAACTTCATAGTTGATGAATGGATTACTGGCAGTGTTTGCTATTATAAGCGTCTCAGATGCTTTAACAATAAGGTCTATAGTGCAAAAATGGGATAAAATTAAGTGCATCCTCGGCGTTAAGAGAGTTTTTGTTTGGATGTTCGGATACTTAGTTGGAAGATGAAAAACGTAATTGTATTGATAAAAAGTGTATTTTTACTAACTCTATATGATAATTAGAACATAAGCATAAAGAAATAATTCTCATGCTATCGAAAAAATGTAAATACGCGTTAAAAACCTTAGTATATCTGGCAAAATGTAAAAAAGGCGATGTTGTAAAGACCGTAGATATTGCCAATCATGAAAACATTCCGAAAAAATTTTTAGAGCAAATTTTAATTTCACTGAAAAGAGCCGGCTATGTAGCCAGCCGTCAAGGCAATGTAGGAGGATATTATCTTCTCACTCCGGCCAATAAAATTACTATAGCAGAAATATACCGATTGTTTGAGGGAGCCATAGCGCTTGTGCCTTGCGTATCCCTCAATTTTTACCAGCCTTGCGACGATTGTGATAACGAAAAAAAATGCGAACTCAAAAAGTTTTTTATTAAACTTCGTGATCAGAACTTAAAGATTATGGAAAAACAAACCATAGAATCTCTGGTGAAAATGCAAGACAATTAACGAAGCCATGCTTTGTAAATAGTAAGCATATTCACCAAAATAATGAGTGTGCCTACAATCAACATCAGAGGTTTGGTTTTTACTCTGCCGGCAATAAAAGCTCCCAAGGGCGCAGCAATTATGCCGCCTACGATAAGTCCGGCTATTATTTTCCAACTTTGAAATCCTATCGCCAGACTTAGCGTACATGCACTGGTAAAAGCTACAAAAAACTCGGCCATGTTTACTGAGCCTATTGTATACTTAGGCGCACGGCCGCTACTGAGCAACGTTGAAGTGACAATAGGCCCCCAACCGCCACCACCTACGGCATCCATGAAGCCTCCAAAGGCCGCCAAAATATTTAATCGCCTGGTTTTTCTTTTTTTCATTTTTTTACGAAGCGCTTTATAGATGATGTACGCTCCCAGAAACATGATATAAAGAGATATTACAGGCTTTATCATTTTTCCGTATTTTTCCAATGAATCTATGTAGGCGATAAGTATTGAACCGAGTAATGCTCCTGCTACCCCCGGTATAATGAGATTGCGAAAAAGTTTTTTATTTACGTTTCCCATTTTCCAATGCGAAAGCCCTGAAGCCATTGTAGTGAATACCTCTGATATTTTAAGGCTCTGATTAGCCATTACATTACTTACCCCATAAGCTGTAAGCATGGTGGTACAGCTGGCTCCATAGGCCATTCCTAAAGCTCCATCTATCATTTGTGCTACAAAACCAACTCCGCAAAAAATCAAAAATTCCTTGTCGGTAAACAAAAGGAGTATATTTACCCAAGTATTATATGTGGTTTGTGGCATAGTCTTTTGGAATAAAAGCACTGTACCTCCCAACAATGTAAGAGTAGCCAGCACAAGCGCCATGCGTTTGGTGATCTTGATTTGTCCAAATGCTGAGCGCCCCAGTTTACGCTTTACAGGTGTAGGATCTATATCCGGAGTCCATTCTTCTTTTTCCAGGCCTAACTCTTGTTGTACTTCCTCTTCGAACGAATCTTCGTTTGTTGTGATGTTTTTTTCTTCTTGCATTTTAAAATCTACTATTTTGATAGGCAAAATAAACTATAAATATGTTAATAAAAAACAATGTCTTGTTTTTATCCTATTAAAAGTTACTGATGAAATTCAAACGTATGGAATTAATGTCCTCATAAAAATTTCCGGAAGAGCGTTGCCTCCATACATGCTGATAGCCGAGCGTACATGATGATGATTTACCGAATACATAGCCGAACCCTGCATATATTCGGTTTTGATCAAAATAATTGTATATGATTTGTTTACCGAAATTCAGGAGCAACTCATCGTACAAAATGATGAAAGGTGTACCTTTTTCCAGTTGATCACCTTTTAAAGGAATTTGTAAGTTGATTTGATAGCCTGCACGATAGTTGAACCGATAACCCGGAAGCAATTTTTCATGATCGGATTTTCTGAAAAATCTTTCTTCTAACCTGTATCTATGCTCTATTTTGCACAGTCCATATTGCGATACTAGTGTTAACCGCTGCCAACCTCTATGCTCAGGTATAGCATGGTTGGTATTGTTTGAAGATGGATAGGATATAAATAGTGCATATCCGCATGAGGTATTCATGCGTGAAGATATATTGTATCGTATACCGGCACGAATCAAAAAAGTATGAGCTTTATCCCAGTCTTTGGTCCGAAAGCCCCCATCTGCTACAACAGCCCATTTCGGATTGAGCTTTGCCGTTACAAAATACTGATACCATATCTGTGTTTGTCTGGATATGTTTTTTTGTTGTGCCAGGCAGTAGCTCATTTGAAGCAACATCAGGCTGTATGTAAATCGAATATGCATTAATTCTACTAATTTGATAGGCAAAGTAAAATAATAAATATGATTGCAGCAAATTTTATAAACTTTTTTATACCCACACAGAGAGGCCTTCTGTGCAGTTGGTACAAATATCTATTTGTTTTCGGGAGATGAGTATACGGTTTCTGAAGGCATTGTAGTGGTGGTTATTCCAAACGGAAGCAAATTTTTCATTATTTATGTTTCCCATAGAGTGTAGAGCATCTTTGTCAAAACAACAGGGGAGCACTCTGCCATCCCATGTAATCACGCAGGAATGCCACATTTTCCAACAATGATTGAGTAGTTTATTTTTGATTATATACTTACCATCATTACCTTTTTTGTATCGGGCGTACTTTTCATTTACAGGTATGAGGTGCGAATCATTTTCATAATTATAGATTTGAGCGGTTTTCAGCACTACCTTGTCTACTTTTAGCTTTTTTGCCAATTTGTAAACATCGGGCACCTGATGTTCATTAGGTTTTAGTACAAGAAATTGAAAGATGATATATGGTGTTTTACTTTTTAATTTTTGTCTCCAATGAAGCACGTTTTCAGTGCCTTCTATTACCCTTTGCAGTTGTCCGCCCACTCGGTATTGCTCGTAGGTGTCTTGTGTGGTGCCGTCTATCGAAATGATGAGCCTGTCTAAGCCGGATTCAACGGTTTTTCGGGCATTTTCATTGTTCAGATAATGGGCATTAGTGGAAGTAGCTGTATATATTTTTTTTTCAGAAGCATACCTCACCATATCCAGAAAGCCGGGATTGAGAAAAGGTTCTCCCTGAAAATAAAAAGTAAGATACCACAATGTAGGATGAAGTTCATCAATTATTTTTTTATATAGTTTTTCATCCAACATACCGGTTGGTCTTGTGAAAGAGCGCAAGCCACTGGGGCACTCCGGACAGCGCAAGTTACAGGAAGTTGTGGGTTCTATGGATATGCTTATGGGTAACCCTTTGTGATATGCTTGTTTTTGGTACAGAGAATAATAATAACTATAGAAAACCATCATTGCATTGGCCAAGCGCTTTGGAGTAGCTTTAGATAATAAGTTCAAACCGTCTGATAGTTTTCTGTTCATTTAAAATTGGATTGATAGTAATCATTAATTTATGAATTTATGGAATGAATTTCCGTATATGATGATTTTATGAGGTTAAATTTTTTTTTCAATTGTCAAAGTGAAGCCATGACCGGATGTACTTTTGGGTAGCAGCAGATATTCTATGATTATAAAGTTTGCAGAAACTCTGAATGTGTTTGCTTTTTGGTATCCTGCTCCTAATTCATAATCTATTCTTCCAAAGCCTCCATAAGCTACTTTACCCGAAAAAAACACAGACTTTCCATATTCTATGCCTGCATATACTCTGGGCAAATAGCCTGCTGTATAGAGATAGTCTATACCTGCCATCCATTTTTTATTACTTAGTTGGCGAATCATATTCAAGCGAATAGAAAAAGGAATAACCATCAATTTGTTAGTTTCTTTTTTGTGTATGTTGAGTTGACGGGCAATGCTGTCAACATTTAAGTCTGATACAAGAGACGCATCCGTTGTGCTAAAAAGGTCATTCACGATAAGGCCTGAGTAACGATAAGCAGAGTCTCCGGAATATTGTATGAGTTTTTCCCAACGTATTAATCCAATATCGCGGAGTTCAAAACTTATTTGAGTGTTATTTTGGTTTAACCGGGCAAAGACATGAATTGCAGCCCCGATTCCATTACTTTTATTTTTTCTTGCGGTGTCTTTGGGGCTGAAAGAATATGATATGTCCGAATCAAGATCAATGTATTGGCCAGTTTCTTCAGTAAATAATTCGCCCGAACGAATTTTTGCCAGTCGTACTTTACCGCCACGTATGAGTGATAGGCCGGCTCCTAATGTTAGATGACTTTTTACATTTTTGAATACATAACTATCAAAACTTGCATAGTGGAATCTTGTGAATGAAAGTTTGCTCAATTGAGCAGTTTTGCCGGCATACGTTTTATTGCCTCTAAACATGAGCTCATACACATCGGCCGGGAAACGCACAGCTGTAAAATTGCGATACGTAGCCCCCAATGCAAAAGTGAACTCATTGTTCAGCTTACGTGCGGCATATGCCTCTGTGCGTACATCTGCACCGAAGCGGTTTACATTGCGCAATCGTTTGCTGGTTTCGTCTTTGGTTTCACTATCAATAAAACCTCTTTGATACTCAAATATTTTAAAAAAATGATTAGTCACAGCATTGGAATTGTTATGATAATTTCCTGAAGCATAAATTGTCCATCTGTAATCTGATGGTGTAGAAGCGGGTGTTGGGGTCATTAGCTGATTGGGTCGGGCATTGGTTGAGTCTATCTGAGCAAGTGTTGTTGTGGCTGAAAAAAAAATGACAATCCCGAAAATGGCTTTCATTTGATTTATTTCACTTTAACGTTGTATGAAAAATCTCCCACCAATTTAAAATCTATGGAGTAATCGCTGTATATCTTCACATGTTGATTGCTTGGCTGAGAGTTGAATTTTGCTTTTATGATGATTTTTGAGAAGCGATATAAAGACTGCACACGTTGCTCAGATACTATGTATGAAAGCGTAGTTTTCTCTTTTGTAGTAGTTCGTCCATCGGGCCCTAATGGGGCGGCTCTTGCTACATCAGATGTGATAAGCGAATCCATAACAACTCCTCCGGCATCCAGAAAATAAAGCCGCACAGATACATCTATCGGAAATCCGTTTTCGACATGCAGGTTCAGTATGCCGCCTTTTACAGACTGTCGTTCGGAGGCAGGAGCCGAAAAGTCTGCCGTATCGCACAGAACCAACCGGTTTGCCAATATGGACAAAGGCAACTCAATATCAAGATGAGCTTTCAACGAAGAGTTGCTATATGCAAAATCAGTATAGGTGTGGTCATTGCCGGCAGGGTTAGTGACTACCATAGCGTTGTAGTGAAATTTAGTGGGCAATATGTTGAGCAGTTCAACGGCATTACTACCGCTCAGATTCAGCGTTGTAGTGGCCGGCGTGAAAGGCATATCGGTAGCTTTCTGTATAGGATTGTCGTTGCCTATTATGCCTCCGCTCAAGATCCGTTGTTCACCGGTCTTGGTATTTTCGCTGCGTATTTGGTTTATTTTAAAAATACCTGACAGTCCCATGGCATTATTTACTTTAAGAGTCACCTGAGTTGATTCAAAGTTTAGGATACCACTTTGTATTCGGTCAAAGAGTTTAAGTGTTTTTGAGGATGGTCCCACATGAATGGTGTCGCGGCCAAGGTACCCTCTTACATACGAAGGTTTAAGGCCTACGGTGTAAATTTTAATCACCAAACTATCATCTAAAGACAGGTGAACTACGTTGCCCGTATATTCTATACGTCCTCTGAGGGTGTTAAAAAAAGTATTTACGGTGTTATGATGTTGTCCGGTGAGGTCTAAATCATAACCGGAGAAGTCGTATTCAAAACTCACGTTAGATACACCACCAGGAGGTGCCGGTGGCACTATGGTGTTGGTTTCAAAAGGCATGCCGTTTTTAGAGGCGCTGGGTATTTTATAGTTAAAATAAATATTATCTTCTGCAGTGCTGACCACATCAATTTTTACTTTGCCTTCGGCTATTTTTGCAAAAGTAAGTTCTACATCTTTCATGCCCACCAGAGATACTTCATCGGCATTGTTTACCACATCTTGTGCAGGGAATATGGCAGTTGCCTCACTAACCGTTACTCCTGATATGGTTAGTATCACTTCTATGGCACGTGTAGTATCAATGGGCACATTAAAGCCACTATTGAGGGATAATGTGTTTAACAGGGCTTTTAAGATACCTTCTACTTGCTTGCCTGCCAGATCTTCCGTCATGCTTTGTGAGGTATTCGGATTGATATTGTTGAACACATGGTCTACAATGAGGTTGTTGTTGCTCTTATTACGAATTTCAAAATCAATGCTATTGATTCGTATGGGTAATCCGTTTTTTACCTCAATTCCTAATGTGCCGGTGAGGATGGTAGCGCTTTGGAAAAACTGCCGTACATCTATATCAAACGGCCCCAGATTATTTAAAGAGATAGCAGGTAAAAAGGGAAAAGTACCTCCGTGATTATCTAATATAAACTGGCCAATAGCTTGATTGCTTGGATTGGAAGTATTTATCAATTCACGTGCTATCCTGCCCAGTGTGATTCTTGTGGTATCTCTGCGCGTATCCAATACAAGTGTGCTGAGTTTTACATTTCGGTTGTATGGAGGTGTATTGAGTGTAACTAACGAGTCTAACGTGAGGTTAGAAAGCTCGATACGGTTTATCAAAGTGAGTGAATTATCAGGATTCCGAACTACTGAAGTATCCCTGATGATGTTTTCAATGCTTAGGCTCGACTTCATTAGGGGCAACAAGAGGTCCGTGTCCCACGATGGTTTATCTCTGTTTTTGCGGCATGATAAAATCACCACAAAAAGAATACATGACCATATGAAATAGTATTTTTTTCCCGGCATAAACAGTAATTAACACAAATATATATGCGTATGAGTAAAAATGTAACCTTTTCTTGTATTGTTTTCCGTTTCTGCAGGCAATACAATTTATCAATAATCTGATATAACAAAGTAGAAATTACTTACTCAATGATAATGGTATATACATTAGCAAAATATGAGAACATAAATATTGCTTCTATTGATATTTGCATATTTTTTCACTTGTGAAATATCCATCTGTTTCAACATATAATATGTAGCAAGAGGGAGCCCATTGTGCTCCTAGCCAGATGATGTGCGGGGGGTGCTTAATGTATCGCTCCTCGACGATTTTTCCGGATAGGTCTGTAAGGCGATAATAAATGTACTCAAAATTAGTTTTCAAAGTCAATGGTGTTTCGTTTTCAAATATTGACCCGATGTGAAGGGGCTGAATTGTCATCGAAACATATGTTATTGGTGAAAGGTGATATGTTTGGTCTATATCCACAGTCTTTATTTGGTAATATGCAGAGCCATTATTTTTCTCATCAAAGAATGAATACGTAAGTACAGCAGAGCTGTATCCGGCCGCATGTACAATACCTATGGGAAAAAAATGTATACCATCGGTTGATTTTAATATTTCGAAATGAGAGGTATTTATTTCTGATGCAGTGGTCCATTCCAGGAGAGTTCCATTCGGGTTTTTAATGGCATTAAACTGTATGAGATTTGCTGGTGCAGGACAATCAATAGTAACCGTCATGTTATGAACTACGGCGCCAAGGCAGGGGTCAGGCACAGTTACACTGTATGTAGTAGTGGCCGTAGGTGTTAGGGTTACATTTTCTCCATAGATGTCGCTTATCGTGCCATTATCAGGGGCCCATACATATTTGGGTTTGCCATATACCTGAAATTCCCATATTGAATATCCATATCCTATAAGTCTTGCCGTTCCATACATGCGCACATAGCGTATGTTCGTAGCGCTGAATATGATTTTATCTTTATGTCCAGATCCTGTGGTAGTTGAGTATACAGTAGTCCATGATACGGCATCTGTAGAGGTTTGAAGCATATAATCTTTAGCACGTGCAGCTTCCCAATAAATGACTACACTGTCAATATCCATGGGCGATGCAAGATCTACATATAACCATTGAGGGTCTGCGTCGTGTATGCTTTCCCAGCGGGTACCCATGTTTCCGTCTACGGCAAAAGAGGGTGAGCTGAGTGCCGTGGAGGCCGTAACAGGTTTATTTAATGCCAGATTGGTGCCAACCAAAGAAGCCAATGAAGGCAAAGACACATACACAGGTCCGGTACATATAGTTACATCCTTAAGATTAAGTGTGCTCGTAGCTGCATTTATACGTATTCTTTGTTCATTATTGAAGCCTCCGGTAGTGGAAGTGAACCCCCAATATGCATACTGCGCACCCCCAAACAGAGTATTTCTAACATCGTAAGTCAGGGTTATTCTGAGTACACCATCAAACCACACTTGAAAAACGTTTGAAACCGGATTATAGAAGATTTGAAAATCATGCCAGTTTCCATCTTCTATGTTGGGCAGCAGTATAGGGGAGGGAGTAAGGTCATTTGGGCTATTGTCATGTACTACATCTCCGTTTAGTTGCACTGATATGTGATCTTCTTCAGGATCATAGTTTTCTTCAGCTCCGGTAGTGATAGGGGGAGTATTTCTGTTCCAATAAGTATCAAACTCAACAGCTATAGATTGTCCTGCTATACCCGAATAGCCTAATCCACCACCACCGCTCCCGGCTGTGAGACAATTTCTGTGCATAACAAAAGCTATTCCGTCGGCTCCTGCATCGTCTGTGCCAAAATACATTTGGCCTTGTATATTAAATATCGTATTTAAGTCATGTTGTATTTTATACCATATCGCACCAAATTGATTATTTACCGCATCGGTAAGTTTATACGTGTTAGCTCCTGTATTTACGGCTGTACCGATTGTGTGAAATTGGCCAAAAAGATTTGTAAGACTGATATACATTGCCAGCAATAATAAAACTACATTCTTCATAGATACAGTAAATTAAAACGGTTTTCATTTTATACGCTGAGATAACAAGGAGTTAATGAATTTTTAAAAAAAACCTGCTTTATCGTGCGACTGAATGAATTGAATTCAAGTGTTAATACGCTTAGATAATGGATAAGCCTGATATAGAAAATGTATTTGTTGTGTTTTTATCGAAAGCGACATTTAAATAACAATCAAGTAAGAATGTAAAAACTATAGCAATGATATGTGTGTAATTACCCTGTTTAGTAAGTATAAATTAACAAAGCAAAAAAGTTGATAAAATAACTCGAACTAGCAATGGCAAAGCCATAGTTTTTTAAAGTGAAATATTTTTTGTATTTCTCGGGTTATTCAAAATATGTTACATGTTGCTGTTGTAAGTGCCCATTACAAAAAAACTGTTTTGTCACGATCATAAAAAAGACTTAAAAAGTATCTGCAGTGGATATAATAAAGGTTTTCAGATAACATATCCCTTACCTATTTTACGAAACAAGGTTTAAATTTTGTTGCAAATGCAAGAGTTTTTTCTTACTTTTAAAAATGCAGAAGTCATTAGCCTTATCTTTGTTGACGCTCTATCTGCTTGCTACCACTGAGTTATCAGAGGTGCTTAAAGTACCTGTACTGATCCATCATTTTATAGAACACAAATCACAAAACGCCTCGTTAAGTGTATGGGAATTTTTATCCATGCACTATTCCTATGATGGTAAAGTACATGAGGGGCACGACAGGGAAACTCCACTACCCTTCAGTTCGCATGAAAATTGTTTTTTATCCAATCTGCTTTACTATCCTCCATGCTTACCTTTGTTGATGAAACAAATTGTATTTTTTGATTTGCAAAGAAAGAACGGTTCGCGTTCAGATTTCACTTTTTCTTCCGGTTATTTATCGGGGATCTGGCAACCACCAAAACAATCATAGCCTCTGTATTACTTCTTAGCCACATATAATGTGGCATGTTATTTCCCTGGTATCATCATTAATTTATTTTCCAATCTGTAATTTGATCTATGTTAGACAAGATTATATACTTTTCTATACAAAACAAGTTAGTCGTTGGCATTTTAACAATAGCCATCATAGCATGGGGTATTTGGTCAGCTACACAATTGCCCATAGATGCCGTTCCTGACATTACAAACAATCAGGTGCAAATTATCACAAACAGTCCATCGCTGGCTCCTCCTGACATTGAACGTTTTATTACTACGCCAATAGAAACAAATATTGCAGGCATACCGGGCATAGAAGAAGTCCGTTCAATATCGAGATTTGGCTTGTCGGTAATAACGGTGGTGTTTACAGATGAAACCGATATATACTGGGCACGCCAACAAATAACAGAACGCTTGCAAACTGTGATACAAGAGATACCCTCCGGTATGGGTGTGCCACGTCTGATGCCTGTAACTACCGGACTTGGAGAGATTTATCAATATGTGTTATATCCCAAAAAAGGGTATGAAAACAGATACACGGCTATGGACTTGCGTGTGATACAAGATTGGATAGTGCGAAAACAATTATTGGGTACGCCCGGTGTAGCAGATGTAAGCAGTTTTGGAGGATACGTAAAACAATATGAAGTAGCTGTAGACCCGGAAAAGCTGCGGGCAATGAACATCTCCATTCTTGAAATCTACAATGCACTTGAGGCCAACAATGCGAATACAGGTGGTGCATATATTGATAAACAACCCAATACTTGGTTTATACGGACGGAAGGTTTAATGCAAAGTATTGAAGATATTCGAAATACAATTGTGAAAAAAACTAATGCGGGGATACCGATTTTGATACGGGATGTGGCAGAGGTACGCTATGGCCACGCCGTGCGCTATGGCGCACTTACTCGCAATAACAACGGTGAAGCCGTAGGTGCCATAGTAATGATGCTGAAAGGAGAAAATTCAGGGGCTGTTATAAAAAACGTAAAAAAACGTATAGAACAAATACGAAAAACCCTACCGGAGGGAATAGAAATACATCCTTTTCTCGACAGGACAAAGTTGGTAAATAAAGCTATATCAACTGTTTCTAAAAATCTCATTGAGGGGGCATTGATTGTGGTGTTTGTGTTGGTGCTCTTGCTGGGAAATTTAAGAGCAGGCCTCATAGTATCTTCGGTTATACCTTTATCTATGCTCTTTGCAATATCCATGATGCACTCGTTAGGAATATCGGGAAACCTCATGTCGCTGGGCGCTATTGACTTTGGCTTGATAGTAGATGGTGCTGTAATCATTGTAGAAGCCACACTCCATCATATAGGCTCGCGCAAAGCTATTTATCTGCTCTCGCCTCAGCAGATGGATAATTATGTATATGAATCGGCCAGTAAAATTCGTAAGTCGGCAGCATTTGGGGAAATCATTATTCTTATTGTGTACTTGCCTATTCTGGCACTTACCGGCATAGAAGGAAAAATGTTCAGGCCAATGGCACTAACGGTGTCCTTTGCTATACTGGGAGCATTTGTGTTGTCTCTTACGTATGTGCCCATGATGTCTGCACTGTTTCTTAACAGAAAAATCAACGACACGAAAAACATTTCATATTATGTAATGCGTTTTTTCCGCAGTATTTATGTACCTGCACGGGAGTATGTGTTTAAAAAGAAAGTTATAGTATTGGCTGGTTCTACTTTTGCTGTGGTGCTCTCTTTATTGTTGTTTTTAAGAATGGGGGGCGAATTTATACCCAGCCTCGATGAAGGGGACTTTGCCATAGAAACCCGATTAAATGCCGGAAGCTCTATTTCGCAAACCATTGAGGTATCGCTAAAAGCCGCAGACATACTCATGAAAAGATTTCCTGAAGTAAAAGAAGTGATAGGTAAGATTGGGTCATCCGAAATTCCTACAGACCCCATGCCGATGGAGGCTTGCGACCTGATGGTGATACTTCAAGACAGGGAAGAGTGGGTAAGTGCATCCACACGAGAAGCTCTGGCAGAGAAAATGAAAGCAGCATTGGAAGAAATACCCGGAGTAAACTTCGGATTTATGCAACCCATACAAATGCGTTTTAATGAGTTGATGACAGGAGTAAAGCAAGATGTAGCCATTAAAATATTTGGTCCGGAGTTAGATACCTTAAAGCAATTGTCCGAAAAACTCGGAACGGCCTTATTGAAAATAGAGGGCGTAAAAGATTTGTATATAGAACAGCAAACAGGGCTTCCTCAGATATCCGTAAAATGCAACCGTGAAAAAATGGAACGTTATGGTATTACAGTCGAAAATATAAATCAAGTTGTAAACACAGCGTTTGCAGGACGTGTGGCAGGCATGATATATGAAAATGAAAAACGTTTTGAATTGGTACTGAGAGTAGATGAAAGAAAAAGGCAAAATATAGAACATATAAAATCATTGTTTGTTCCGACGCCTTCTGCACAACAAATACCTTTGGAACAATTAGCAGATATAGCCTTTGTATCAGGACCAAGTCAAATACAACACGACGAAGGTAAGCGTAGAATTATTGTGGCGTTCAATGTAAGAGGACGCGATGTGGAAAGTGTAGTCAACCAAATACAAACACAAGTAGAACCTAAACTTAAAATGCCTGCAGGCTACAGTTTAAGCTATGGAGGGCAATTTCAAAACCTTATAGAAGCTAAAGCAAGGCTCAGCATTGCAGTGCCGATGGCTCTTCTGCTCATTTTTGTTTTGTTGTATTTTACTTTTCATTCGGTGAAACAAAGTATTCTGATATTTACTTCTATTCCATTTTCAGCCGTAGGAGGGGTATGTGCGCTATACCTGCGAGGTATGCCTTTCAGTATATCGGCCGGTGTAGGATTCATTGCACTTTTTGGTGTAGCGGTGCTCAATGGTATTGTTTTGATAAGTGAGTTCAACCGATTGAAAAAACAGGGATATAGAAATGTCTACAACATAGTAAGGTTAGGTACAGAAACACGATTGCGTCCGGTCATCATGACGGCGTTGGTAGCATCTTTAGGCTTTTTGCCTATGGCTATATCAACGGATGCAGGTGCAGAGGTACAAAAACCTCTGGCTACCGTAGTTATAGGAGGCTTAGTGTCAGCCACGCTGCTTACTTTGTTCGTCTTGCCGGTGCTATATATTTATTCCGAAAAATCTTTTGGAATTAAAATGAATAAATCTCTTCAAATTGCAGGCGTACTTTTTATATCTGCTGTATTTTCATCGCAAACACTTAAAGCACAGGACAAAATAACGCTGGAGGATGCTATCAAAAAGGCTCACGAAAAAAATCAATTGATAATTTCAGCAAGACATGGAGTGGCATATCAAAAGTCGCTCAAAGGTACATCTACAGATATAGGAAAAACCAACGCCACGCTCATGTACGGGCAATACAACAGCTATTACAATGATAACAACATAACTATAACACAGGTTGTACCTTCTCCTATTACTATGCATCGTCAAGCACAACTACACAATGCATACATCCGTTATGCGGAGCAAAGTTTATCTGCAACTCAATCAGAGATAGAACATAAAGTGAAGATGGCGTACTACAATCTTTTGTATTATAAAACCCAAATGCGAATGCTTGCTCGCCTGGATACGTTATACTCACTATTTCTGAAAGCTTCAACAGCAAGATTGCAATCCGGAGAGACAAGCGCTTTGGAGAAAGCAACTGCCGAAAGCCAGCTCTATGAAGTTCGCGCTAAAATTATCTCAACCCTTGCCGACATAAAAATTTACGAAACAGAATTAAAAACACTCATTAATAGCGATACAGATGTCACCAGCGCCGATACGGTAATGACAAAAAAAATACTGACCTTAAAGCAAGATTCGTCAAGGCTTTCAAACAATCCCTTACTCCAAGCTTTGAAACAACAGATCGTGCTGGCTAATGCCACAAAACTATTCGAAAAATCGAAACTTATGCCTGATGTCACTATTGGTTATTTCAATCAATCTTTGTATGGTACCGTGCATTACAGATATCCGGACAGGTATGCACAGGCTAACACAAGGTTTCATGGAATAAATTTAGGAGTATCGTTTCCGCTTTGGATAAAACCTCAACTCCATAAAATCAGCGCCCATAAAATTTCTGTTTTGATAGCAGAGGCGCAATACAATGCATACAAAAAAAATCTTGAAGGAGAGTATGAAACAGCATATCAGAATTACATAAAATTCAAAAATCATCTGGAATACTACGAATGGAAAGCATTGCCAACGGCAAGACATTTGGAGGAAAACGCACTTAAAAATTATAAGGCCGGAAACATCGGGTACATGGAATTTTTCCATGCCTTATCCAGAAGTATAGAAATAGAACAAGCTTATTGGGAAACTATGAACAAGTACAACCAATCTGTGCTTTACATCGAATATCTATCCGGACAGAAATATTGATTCAACATTTATGACATTCTAACACTCATTAAAACATCAATAATATTATGAAACCTGCCAATTACAGAAGTATAATTATAATTACAACAGGGCTTTTGCTAAGCAATTGCAAATCCGGAACAATAACCGGCGAAGCAACGGAAAAGAATACTACCGAATTAAACATCGTGGAGCTGACACCGACACAGGCAAAAACTTCGGGGGTAATAACAAAAAAACCTGAAAAGAGAAATCTCAGAGAAATGCTACATGTGAATGGTGTGGTAGATGTGCCTCCGCAAAACTTAGTAACAGTTTCATGCCCTATGGGTGGATTTGTATTATCTACAGATTTACTTCAGGGAATGAAAGTGAGAAGAGGGCAAATCATAGCTGTGTTGCAAAATCCACAATTTATAGAGATTCAGCAAGAATACATAAGTACAAGGCATAGGCTCGTTTATGCAGAACAAGAATACAAAAGGCAGGAAGAATTATCGCAACAAAATGTAGCCGCTCAAAAAATATTTCAACAAACTACTGCCGAATACAATGCTTTGAAAGGGGCTTGTGCAGCACTACGCGAAAAGATGCTTCTGGCAGGTTTGAACCCGCAGGAAGTCGAAAATGGAAACATCAAAAGCACCGTTCAGATAGTTTCTCCCGTCAGCGGGTATGTGACAGAGGTGAACATGAACATAGGAAAGTACATACAACCTCACGAAGCATTGTGTGAAATTGTAAATACCGAACATTTACATGTTGAGTTAAATGTTTTTGAAAAAGATATATCCAGGATTAGGGTTGGTCAAAAACTCACGTTTACGTTGAGCACAGAGGATAGGAAAGAGAGAACAGCAACCATATATCTGATCAACAAAAAGATATCTTCCGAACGTACTGTACGGGTACATGCTCACATGGACAAAGAAGACTCTGAACTTATGCCGGGTACATTTATAAAAGCGCAGGTTGAAGTTGAACGTAACAATACCTGGGCAGTTCCTGATGAATCTATTGTTTCGGATGGGCAGTATAATTGGTTGTTCATCCGAATGAATAAAGGAAAGAAATATTTAGAAACAGACTCTTTGTTACGCTTTAAAATGGTACCCATTCAGAAAGGTAAATCTTCGGATGGATACACAGAAATCATTTGTGCGGAGAATCCGGAAATAGCAAACGAAGAGATCGTAACTAACGGGGCATACTATTTATATTCAAAACTGACCAATGTTGAACATGATGAATGACCTGATTTAATCAGTCATCCATTCACATATGTTAAGCACGTAACTATATACGATTTATTCGACAACAATCTTGTAGTTTACTGTATGAGATCCGCTTCGGATTTGTGCTACATAGATACCACTATTGAAGTATTCTGTGGATAGCTGATGTGTTTTTGAGCCACTAAATTTTTCTGAATACAGGCATTTACCTTGAAGATCGAAAATACAAATCTCATATTCATCATCGTCATTGCTCTCAATGGATATATGACCGGAAGCGGGATTGGGATAAACAGAAAAAGCCTTTTTGTAAGATGAGCTGTTCTGTACAGAAGTAGTTTCGATGATCAATGAAATATTGGTAGGCAACACCGGAGCATATTGTACTGGGGTTAAATTTACTCCGGAATAAATGGCTTCAATAGCTGAAGACAAATAAGCAAATGCAGCATTCCAGTTTATAGCTACTTCGTTGGTAGAATAGCTGCAATATAGGTCGGCATAAGCTTTAGCTTTGAGAGAAGAGGTTGGATAGGCGCTGGCGCCACAATCGTTCTGGGCATCTGTATTAGGCCCTCCGGCCAACAGTCCGGGAACGGGAGCCGGTATTCCATCGGCAGCTGATATTCGATGATGTATGTTTTGCGGACTAAGATTACCATGGCCGGTTACGAAACAATAATTTGTTGCATTGCGCCCCAGGATGTAGTCTAATGCAGCTAAAGCGGCGGCCAGATAGGAACTGTCTTTAGTTAGTTTAAAGGCTTGAATCAACACCATACCTTGATTCGCTGCGTTACCGTTACTACCCCAGTAATAGTCGTTATTTTCCATAGTAGTGCCGTAGGCATTAGTATTTATGCGATTACGATAAGTGTTGGCTAAGGTTATTAATCTGACTCTAATAGAAAATGTATCGGCTATGGGAGTAACATTATTTTTGTGATGAACCATGCTGTAGTAGCCCAAGGCGCGTACGTTTTGCCAACCGGGCAGCGAAGGGTTTACTAGTGATGCACTGGCGTTGTAAAAACTATCTACTTTTGTGGTTATGTAAAGTTCCCAGGCAGCCCATTGAAATTCGTCGCTCACGTTGTTATCGCCATGTGCGCCTGTGCTTATGGTGGGGTTAACCATAAGGGCATCATTCCAATAGGTAGTTGGGTTTCTTCTTGCCCACTTCCAGGCTTTTACGGCGGCATTTATGCAGGAGTCGGCAAGGCCGGGCAGTTGTGTGTTGAAAGTGCTGAATATGCGTGCAGCTTGAGCCATTACCGCACTGAAATTTAAAGTTGCGGCTGTGGTTTTCATTACCACATATCTTGGAGATGTGGCTGCCGCCGGCATTATGGTGCCTCCAAAGGTTTCGTTTGATACTTTGGCATATACGCCTCCATCGTAGGGGTCTTGCATAGTGAGCATCCATCGTATGTTCCAGAGGGCTTCGTCCAGAACATCGGGAACAGTATTGTTGCTTTCGGGAATATTAAGATGTAAGGTATCGAAGTATTGAGGGAAATGTTCATACATGGCCAGCACAGTGTAGGTGGTTATGCCGGAGTTTACCACATATTTATTATAATCACCGGCATCATACCATCCGCGCGAACAGGAGATGGTAGTGCCGGCAGGACGATAGGGACTGGCAGCAGAGGGATGCACAATAACGGAATGATCGGGATGGCCGGCTGCGCGCGACCATATACCTGCATGTGTGGGTAACAAAGCTGTAGAGGCTCGCTGATAATAAAAGGCTTTTATACTCGCCTTCGACACTTCATGCAGCACAGAGGGCTTTATGTTGAACGGATGAGAATATCCCACGGAAGGCACCAACATATGATAACGACCCGGTGTTCTGAAAGCAGAAAAATCGGCAAGACGCACATTTTCACCCGATGGAGCGTAACTGGCCAGGCTGCCCAATGTTCCGGAATACAACGTATCTTGCTTGTTGTTTGACACGATGAAAAATTGCCCGGCAGGTGCGCTCACACACACGGCTTTTTTGGGTGCTTGAGTATAAAAGCCTATTTGATTCAGTCGTATTCCCGCCGGAGGAGGCTCCATACCTGTATGGCTTCCTATAAGCAAATTGTCAAAATATACTGTCGTGTTTATTGCCGGGCCGCCGCCATTGATGAAGATAATTATACCTACAATTCGTGACGGATCTACCGTTGAAGAGTTAGGCCAGCTCTGAGAAAACTTGCCGGTAAAGTTATAACTTAATGTTTTATAGTTGATACTGTCCCAAAACATTGGGCTTATATATATTTTGAAGTAAAGTAAGCAAGGGATATTAAGGTGAATTAATGGTGGGAGAATAAATAGTTATGAGAATGATTGCGTTTTGCTGAAGGAAGATTTCATGGAGGAATATTCTTTTACAGTGTCAATAAAGCATCGCACGTTGTCGGCGGGGGTGTCGGCATATACTCCGTGACCAAGGTTGGCAATGTAGCGTTGTGTACCAAACCGATCAATCATTTTTTGGGTTTGTTTGCGTATTTCATTGTAAGAGGCATACAACACACAAGGATCAAGATTGCCTTGAAGAGTTTTGTTATGACCGATTATGTTTCGTGATTCAATGGCATCCATATTCCAGTCGAGGCCTATTACAGAGCAATCTGTTTCGGCCATTTGTTTTCTTGCGAAAAATGCGCCTTTGGCAAACACAATAACCGGTACGGTAGAAATAGCTTTGCATATTTGTGCAATATATTTCAATGAAAACTCTGTGTATTGCTCGGGTGATAATATGCCCGCCCACGAGTCGAATATCTGTACTATGTCGGCTCCGGCTATGATTTGCTGATGGAGGTATTGTATGGTGACTGTAGTTATTTTTTCGAGTAATTCATGAGCTTCTTGTGGTTGTGTGTAGAGAAATTTTTTGGCTTTGGAAAAAGTCTTAGAGCCATGTCCTTCTACCATATAGGCCAGTAATGTCCATGGAGCACCGGCGAACCCGATAAGAGGTATTGAACCGTTCAATTCTTTTTTTACTGTGCGAATGGCCTCGTATACATATGTCAGGTTTTCGTGTGCTGTTGTGGCATTCAGTTTATCAATATCATTTTTGGATGAGATGGTGCGAACAAACAATGGTCCTTTAGATTCATACATATCATAGGGTAATCCCATGGCTTCGGGTATTACCAGTATATCAGAAAAAATAATGGCGGCATCTACATGCAGCAAATGTACGGGTTGAAGGGTAACTTCAGCGGCGAGGGCTGGTGTTGTTACCAGTTCTTTAAAGCCGCTGAGGCGCTCGCGTATGGCACGGTACTCAGGAAGTATGCGTCCTGCCTGACGCATCAGCCACACAGGTACGCGTTCAGTATAGAGGCCATGTGCAGCACGCAGCAGGAGATCGTTTTTTATATTCATGGTGTTAATATAGAAAAAAATTTAAACTACTTTTGAGGCTGTACAGAACGGATGCTATGTCAGCTTTTGCCGGAAGGTTTGTATTTTGATTTTTTGAAAATTTCTTCGGCGTTTTTGTTTTGCATAAGTTGTTGTAGAGTTACATGGGGATTTTCAAGCATATATTTTCTCACTATTTGCCACCCCAGCCAGCGCCCTATACGTCCGGGGCAGTTATCGCCAATTACATATACTTTTGGAGACTCTCCGGTGTAACGTTGTTTTTCCATGTGGTTGGTTTCGTAAAAAAGTTTCTTCTCTATGAAATGTCCCCATATCACATGCGAGTATTTATGCGCTTCGCGTAGTTCTTTGTCTGAATATTGAATGTTAAGAGAGTCTGGTAAATTCGGAAGTACACGTTCCAGAAAATAATGCGCTTTGCCATAATAAATCATTTCAGACAACATGGTATTGTCTTCAGTATTTGAAAGGTTGAATTTTGTGGATATGGCTGTAACTATCATGGGCACCAGATAAGGTTTGTCGTAGCGCTTGAGCATATACTGAAATAAATCCGGGCGGTACTTTGAGCGGTTGCCCATGAAATAGTCAATACTGATAATGATGAGGCTGTCGGAGAAATAAAAATCTTTGTTAAACTTAAATCCGGTAACTATTGTCTTTATTTCGGGTACTTTGTAGTCGGGATAGTAATATTTTATATAAGTAAATGCTTCTTCCAGTTGAGCTTTCACATCGCTGTAATCTCCGTAATAATTTATTACGGAGTTGCAAAATTCCTTGAAAGCAGGATGCGAATACATTTGATAGAGTTGCTCTACAAATGGAGCTTCTTTGTGAGCGTTGGGCAACTCCATGTAAGTAGATGCGATGTCGTTATTTTTCTTTAGAAAATTCGCCACATCTTCTCGTGTGCGTATGTTAAGCAAGTCTCTTTCGAGGTTGGTGAGTTTTATTTTAACTTTTATTTTTTCCTTTTGTTCGGCATTGATGGTTATTTTTTCTGTTTCTCCTATAGTGGCACTGTCTTGCTTTTTATTGCTGCTACAGGCAACGCACAGTGTGCTGAGTAGTATAACTGATATTCTGATTGATTTACTCATATAATTTGATTGTTTCATCATAAACAATTTGCGTAAAGTGTAAAATTAAAATGTAGATTGTGAAAGCGAAAATTACTATTTTTTGTATGGTATTAACGATGAATGCTTTTTTTCGTACAGTTTTTTGACTATTGTGTCGGGAACTTCAGTACGTGTGATGTATATATTTTTCATGTGATACTCAACATCGTTAAATATACAACATTTCTACATCCTGCTATGGCAGGACGCCACGTATTTGTCAAAATTCATATTGATATGCGGAAGATTGTTTTGTGCATGCTATTCTACCGTGACAGACTTGGCTAAGTTACGCGGCTGATCTACATTACAACCTCTCATTACAGCGATGTAGTACGACAGAAGTTGTAGAGGTATTACAGATATAATGGGAGAGAGGGGCTCGCTGATGCGAGGCACTTCGATTACAAAATCGGCGATTTTTCGTATTTGTTCTTCACCTTCAGTCACTATGGCTATTATGCGGCCTTTACGGGCACGAACTTCTTGTATGTTGGATACGATTTTTTCGTAAGAGCTATCTTGGAGGGCAATAACTACGACCGGCATTTCTTCATCAATGAGGGCTATCGGGCCATGTTTCATTTCTGCGGCGGGATAGCCTTCAGCGTGAATGTAAGATATTTCTTTTAATTTCAACGCACCTTCGAGAGCTACGGGAAAGTTGTAGCCTCTACCTAGATAAAGGAAATTGCGGGCGTTTTTAAATTCTTCAGATATGGTTTCAACCAGTTTATGTAGTTGTAATGTTTTCTCAATTTTTGATGGTAGTTGTTCGAGGTCAACGAGTAATTCCTGATATCGGCTTTCAGTGATGGTGCCTTTTTTGTGGGCAATCATGATGGCCATCATAGCCAATACAGTAACCTGTGCGGTAAAGGCTTTGGTGCTGGCTACGCCAATTTCAGGGCCTGCATGCAGGTAGGCGCCTTCGTGCGAAGCTCTGGCTATGGATGAACCCACCACGTTGCAAACGCCAAATATAATAGCTCCTTTAGCTTTTGCAAGTTCAATAGCGGCTAAGGTATCGGCTGTTTCGCCGGATTGGGATATGGCTATAACCACATCGCCTTCGTGTATGATGGGATTGCGGTAGCGAAATTCGGAAGCGTATTCTACCTCAACAGGAATGCGTGTGAATTCTTCAAAGATATACTCGGCTACTAATGCGGCATGCCATGATGTTCCGCAACCTACAAATATTATTCGGTCGGCATGTATGAGTTTGTTGGCGTATTGGCGTATTCCTCCTAGCATTAAATGTCCCGATGCCGATTTCACTCGCCCTCGCAAGCAATCGGTAATGGATTTGGGTTGTTCGAATATTTCTTTGAGCATAAAATGCGGATATCCGCCTTTTTCTATGGAGTCAAGCTCAAGGTCTAATTTTTGGATGTAGGGTGTAGAGATTTTATCTTCTATGTTCTTTATTGTGAGTGTATTGTTTTTAACTATGGCGATTTCAAAATCGTTGAGGTATACTACTTCGTTGGTATATTCTATGATGGGGGTGGCATCGGAAGCCATGAAAAATTCATCTTTGCCGATACCGATTACCAGGGGGCTGCCTTTACGGGCTGCGATGAGTTGGCCGGGGTGGTCTTTGGAGAGTATAACGATGGCATAAGCTCCTACCACCATGGTAAGCGCTATGCGAACAGCATCTTCCAAAGAACATTGATTATTTTCGTATACATCTTCTATGAGGTGTATGAATACTTCTGAGTCCGTATCGCTGTGAAAGGTGTGGCCGCGCATTTGCATGTCTTTTTTCAGCGCCTCGTAGTTTTCAATAATTCCATTGTGAATGATGGCTATGCCACGACTATTAGAATAATGGGGGTGAGCATTCCGGTCGCTGGGCTCTCCGTGTGTAGCCCAACGGGTATGCCCCATGCAG
This sequence comes from Cytophagaceae bacterium, assembly GCA_025054875.1. GTDB lineage: Bacteria > Bacteroidota > Bacteroidia > Cytophagales > Cytophagaceae > JANWYS01. The sequence goes on from JANWYS010000021.1 coordinate 27,683, forward strand.
GTATGGCTGTGGAGTTCGTCTTTTTTTTCTTCCAATAATTTCTCTAATTCGGCTACTTTTCCTTTTTTTTTGTAAATGTTCAACCCTCCATTGAGCAGGGCGATTCCTGCGCTGTCATATCCTCTGTATTCCAACCTTTTTAAGCCCTTTATTACTATCGGATACGCTTCTCTATAGCCTGTATATGCGACAATTCCACACATAATTAAAATTAGTGTTGTTTTTTTATTACAAATATTGTAAAAACGGCAGAAAACATTTTGATTTTATACCAAAAAACCATTCGAAGTAACCTGTTCTATTTTGCAATAGTGTAATAGAGCTTCAGCCTCATGGGGTTGCTGGTGGCATGATAGCTGTTGAAGACGGATTTATTTATCAAAGAGCTGTTGTAGTAAGGAGCAAGGGCAATACCGTAATCGGGTTTATTGCCATATAAGATGGCTTGCAGATATGATTTGAGTTCAGCATGGTGAGACGTATTATTTCTGGATATTAATAAAGGACTTGATGTTCCGTTAATTGGGAAATTGCTTTTTTGCAGTATTGCTTCTGAACCGTCTCCGTATCTTCTGGTAGTGTTATCTGGATTAAGTTCATACATAAAAAATCTGTTGTTTGGTGGCAGACCTGTATGGGCATTATCGGCCAGGTGGAATATAAGTTCAGCTTTATGAATCTGAATGTTGCCTTTCGACAAAAAATTTTTCAGGTAAGGAAACGTGATTTTGGTTTGTATGCCGGTAGCAGACTGAACGAAAAACTTGTTTGAGGTTTGTGTGCTGCTCAATTCATCGGCGTAAGGTTGAACAATGGGGGCTATGGGGCTTGCGGATCGGTCGTTAGAAATGCGGTAGCAGCGCTTGGTTGAAGAGGTCATCACTAAGTTATATTCTTTGGGCTGTCCGTTGGTACGGTAATATATACGCAAAAATGTGTTAGGAGAAGTAGTGTTTACTCTTATTATCGCTCCGGAATAATTGTTTTCCGGAACAAATGCCAACCCATGGAAATATCCTTTAAAGGCCTCATTGTTTTTAGGAGCGGATATCATATGGCTGGCAAACGAATTACTAACTGGTATATGCAGTGTGTTGTGGGTTTTGGGTTTTGCTTTGAAAGTAATACTTCCTATGGGTGGATTGATGTACGGGAGTGGTTCGGAGTTTGTGTAATAGCTATCGCCTATAGGGGCCGTGAGTTGATGCACATACAAAGTTTGCAATTGATTGGTATCGCCATAGGCATATTGATAGTTGAGATGTAGAACAGCAGAATCAACAGTGGCTCCGGAAAGGTCTTCGTTTTCTGTAAGCAATTGTAATTGGGCATAACCCTCAGCCGATATTTTTCCCAAATCCGAATCGGCGTAGGCGCCGCAAAATAGAATGGGGTTCCCCAGTGTGTCGGATATATTATAGGAAGAAATACCTTGGTTTCTGCATACCGTGCTGGTAAGCACTGTCACTGTATCCGTAAATATTGTGTTGACCGGTAATTTATCAATTTGCACCGGAATTTTATTTTCCTCTTTTCTGCACCCTGTTATAGAGAGGAGTGCAGCTACCAAACCGAACAACAGTCCTCTGAACGTTAATCTGTTATCCTGCAAGGTTGGTATAAAAGTTATAGTAAGATTCTTCAAGTTCCTCCTCGTCTTCGTCTTCAAAAGTATTGAGTTTTTTACTTTTTTTCATTGATTCAAAGAGTTTCGTTAGAGAGGAACTGTACTCGTCTTCTGCTTTGATTACAGCATCAGCATACTCCATTCCGGTTTTGAGAAACCCTTCGTAATCATAAGACTTCAGATGAGTGAGCATACTGTCGTCCATATCGAGCATTTTTACTTTGTGGAGTAAGTCGCCGCTAAATTTAAAATTAAACGGATTATTGTAGACAGACAGAACACATTTAGCATTTTTAAAAATGGGGTCTTTTTTGTACCGTGTTTTCAGGTACAAGGGGATAAGACTTGTCATCCAATCGTTACAATGTATGATATCGGGTGCCCAACCCAATTTTTTTACGGTTTCCATCACTCCTTTACAGAAGAATATGGCACGCTCGTCATTATCTGAGAAAAATTTATTGTCTTTATCAAAAAATACAGATTTGCGCTGGAAGTAGTCTTCATTGTCAATGAAATAGACCTGAAGCTTTGCATTGGGCACAGAAGCTACTTTTATAACAAGTGGTTTTTCTTCATCGCCTACGGGTATGTTAATTCCTGATAGACGAACCACTTCATGCAAGCGGTTTTTTCTTTCATTAATAACACCGAACCGCGGCACTAAAATTCGAATTTCCATGCCTCTTTCCTGCATGGCTTGTGGTAACTTTCTGGTGAAATCTGCAACTTGGGAGTAACGTAGAAATGGATTCATTTCAGAGGCTACGTACAAAATTCGTAGTTTTTGCATACGCGTGAGTGACATTTAAAATGTACTATTCCACAAAAGGGACTACAATTTTAGAAAAAATTTTATAAAAATTCAAGACTCTATTTTTAGAGAGCTCGAAATAGCCTTAATTTGAGTCGAAAAGAGCAAATATACCTGCAAGCTTTACAATATCTTAACATAAACTACTAAGTAACTCAATGAAAGTTTTCAAAGATAAAACCAGTCTTCGCAATTTTTTGGAGCCGTTCAGAGCGGAGAAAAAAAGCATCGGGCTTGTTCCGACTATGGGTGCATTGCATGGAGGGCATATTTCTTTGGTAGAAACATGCAAGAAAAAAAATGACATATGTGTAGTAAGTATTTTTGTAAATCCTCTACAGTTTAATGACAAGTCTGATTATGAAAAGTATCCTCATACACCGGAGGCTGACGTGGAGTTGCTCGAAAAAGCACGTACAGATGTGCTGTTCATACCTGATTACAGTGAAATGTACGTTTCCAATCCGATGTTGAAATTTCAATTCGGAAAGCTGGAGGCTGTAATGGAGGGGGCTTTTCGTCCGGGGCATTTTTCCGGAGTGGGTATAGTGGTTTCTAAACTGTTTAACATAATACAGCCTACTGATGCTTATTTCGGGCAAAAAGATTTTCAACAAGTGTTGATTGTAAAACAGTTGGTTAAAGATTTGTCATATTCCATAAACATCCACACATGCCCTACGATGCGAGATACTGATGGTCTGGCCATGTCTTCAAGAAATAAAAGACTAGACGAATCTTCCAGAGCTCTGGCTGCTGAGTTGTACAAATCCTTGAAAAAGGCCGCAGATTATGGGCATCGTAGTAGCAATGTGCATGCTGAGCAATTAAAAAAAATCATAGTAGAACATCTGGCTCAATATCCTGAAATTGTGACCGAGTATGTGGAGGTGGCTCATAAAGAGACGTTAGATCTTATGTCAGGAGAATGCAATCCTGAAGACGTTGTGATGTTGCTGGCTTGCTACATTGGGGGGGTTCGCCTCATAGATAATATGTTTGTAAAAGACCAGCAGTTATGATTAGGTGTGAATTCTCACAAGTTGATACCTCTGAAAAGAGCTTTTAGGCGAATCTATTTGTGCAATTAAGATAGAAAGCGCCATAGAAAAAAGTTCAACTTGAGGTTGGAATCTTCGCTGTAGATGGATCTCAATAGTAAATGACGATTGTTCGGTCTTTATACTTCCTGAAAGATTTGGGCAAACCGCCAACCTTTTTTGGAGACTTCTTCGGAGTTTCATATTTTCTTATGGAGCTAAAAAAGTTCAGGGGATCCTGCGCGAGGGATGGGAGCCATGGCCTGCAAGGCCAGTGCGGAGCTTTAGCGGAGCACCGAAGCGATAGCGGAGTG
>JANWYS010000022.1 GCA_025054875.1 Cytophagaceae bacterium
CTGAAGCGCCTCACTGGCCGGGCCGGCCTTGGCTCCCATCCCTCGCGCATGTCCTCTCTAAATTTTTCAGCTACATAACAAAATATTAACCCCCGAACAAACTCGGGCGCCGCCCTAAAGGGCGGCGCCCGAACCTGAATCTTTCATGTAAAAACCACCCAACCCTCATTTGTCAATGATATTCATCCTCAGCCAAGCTACAAGCCTGACCTTGTACTTTTCTGAAACGCTGAACCCAGACTACCCAAAGCGTAAAAGTTTTTCTGAAACAGGAAATAGGTTTATGAATTAACACAATCTACAATCCATGCGTGTTACTTTTCTTCAACACTCCTTGCTACCTGTGAGCATTTTTAACTTCAGTTGTAAAGCCATCTTTTCTGTGATGTCTTCAGATACGCCTAAAATGTTTACCTCATTTGTAAAAGTATTTATAAAAGGAATTTTAGTGGTTTTAAATACATAGGACTTTCCGTTGGGTAGTGTAAAATTTTGCTCCGGAAGTTCTACCCGCTGCATGCTTTGTATTGCCTGCTGATCAGATTTTTTGATCAGAGAGAGCTCACTAATGTCTTTTATAAAATGCTCATCGCTTTTGCCAATTATTTCCGATTCAGGTAGAGAAAAAAGTGCGGCTTCGGCTTTATTTACCAGTACATAATGTCCTTTACTGTCTTTTACAAACACAGGGAAGGGTATGTTGTCAATAATTAACTGTAGCATGTTGCTTTTCTGATTCAACTCTGATTGCTTTTGCTCCATCTCTTCCTGTGTAGCCATGAGTTCTTCCATATTTTGTCTCATTTCCTCCTCCTGCTCATGCAGTTGTGCAGCTTTTTCCTGAGAGTCTCTCAGCAGATTGTGCACCATTTCATTATTTTTGATGTTCATTATCACTAAGGCTATGCTTTCGGAAAGTTTTTGTAGAAAGTCAAAATGTTTTTTTTCAAAAGCAGAAAAAGAGGCCAATTCCAACACGCCCATCACTTGTTGATCGTATTTGAGGGGCATCAGCAACAAATGCTTTGGTGTGGCTTCACCGAGCCCTGACGTTATAGACAAATAGCCTTGAGGAATTTCTTTTAAATAAATCATTTCTTTTTCCTGAAAGCATTGCCCCAGTAGTCCCTCCTTGATATTTATTTTTTTTTCAAGATATTTTTTTCTGTTGTAGGCATAACAAGCGGCAAGCTCTAACGTGTCTTTATCATCAGCTATGAAAATGCCACCTTGATTGGCTTCAGTATATTTTACTATTTGCGAAATGAGATTGTCATAAAATTTTTCCGTATCATTTGTATCAATACGCAGTAGCGTCACAAACTTAGCTAATCCCTCTTGCACCCAACGTTGCTGTTGTTCCGCATCTGATACCCTCTGCAGATGCTCATACATGTGCAGCATAGAATCTACCAGGGCATTCTCTTTACGAAAAGGCATGAAAAAATCTACATCAACGCTTCGGTTTTTGATGGCGTTAATGAGTTGTAATGATATTTCGTACTGATGTTTCAGCCTGGCATTTTCACTCAACGCTTCAGAAATTTTTTTGGAATGAAATAAGTCAAATATCCGTAGCATAACGAAAAGTTCTGAGTGTATAATCGTAAATAATTTAGTAAGTAATTTCTTTTTAATAAATTTTTTTGCACAGAGTTATTGAAATTTATGAGATAAATAAAATATGTTCTTGCCTTTGTATCATTATACGGGTAATGCATAATGCAAATCGGCCATTTCCCATCATGCCGCCCCATATAGCTTTGTGATGTAGTCTTCTACAATGTTTATCGTTTTTAACAAAGCATAGGTATGTGCAAAGGATTTTAAGGTTGGCGGCAGGGTCAATACCGCAAGTCCTCGCACTTCAATATGCAGAGTAAATATCATGCTGTAAACTTTTCGTATTATTCATAGCGAAGGAAGCGTGCGGTATTCTGCACATCATATGCATATATGCAACAAGTAGACTATGCAGGTAAGGTTATTATGTAAGCCTGCCATAGCAGAGGTACAGTATAGAGAACAGCGGGCACGTTTTGTATTTTCAAAAATTAAGCCTACATTTTCAATGACACTCAACAAAGGTTTTTTGAGAAGCAATTTTTTTTTTAGTATAAAAAACATTAATTGTCTATGTATGTTACGTTTGGCTAAAGGCAAATACATACAATGTATCGCCGTTTAATATCATATCTGATTTATTTCTCATTCACTGGTTTTACATCGGCACAGGATACTTTATTTTTAAGCCATAGCAATAACTATTATGGATTAGACAATACGTATATCCAAATTTATGAAGATAGTTCAAACCACTCTTCTACACCGGCTGATGTGAAAGATAAAACTTTTGTTCCGATTAAAACGCTTTTTTTCAAAAACGATAATCCTCAATCAACCTATTGGATAAAAATAAACATAGTAGACCTTTCAGAAGCCCATTATTATTGGTGTTTGCTTTCTTATAACTATGCGGCAGATTCTTTGGATGTTTATCTCTTACAAAACGACACATTAAAGACACTCAAAACATACAGATTTCACAACTTCAAACTATCGCAACAAGACATCGTAAACAAACATTTTACCGTTTACTTACCTCTCACTAAGAATAAGCCTGCAGAACTTTTTATACGGTTAAAAAATAAAAAACCTTATCAATACGGTTTTGCCATACGCGAATACAGGGAATATTTCTTCAGCAGTGTTGGAGAGTACTTTTTCTTCGGAGTGTTTTACGGAGGCATCTTATTGATGTGCTTATATCACTTAATTCTGTTCATAAGTCTGCGACAACCCTCTTATCTTCTATATGTATTTTACATACTCATACAAGGTGCTTACATGTGTATGCGCGATGCCATAGCCCTTGTTTATTTATTCCCTGATTCCAGATACATGATTCCCGCCATATACAACGTGATTATGATGTGTATGGGAATATCGGTATTAGTGTATGTGCGTTCGTTTTTACAGTTAGCCGATTACAAATGGTTTAACTCCATCCTCATAGTGTTTATCGCTATAAGGATATTGCTTTACTATGCATTGCCTGATTATCCGATTGAGCTGATGTGTATAGACGTGTTTGCAATATATGTCTCAATATTTTTTTCTCTTCAATCTCTGCTCCAGGGAAACAAAACAGCGCTACTTATGTTTGGAGGACTTTCCATGAACGCTTTAGGGTATACCATAAACATACTTTGGCACGCTAATCTGATAGACAATACGGAAAATGTTTTTTACTCTTTGTATTACACTACAATAGCAGAGGCACTTTTGCTCGCCTTTGCAAATGCATACCGCCTGAAAAAACTGAGAGATGTAGAATACCTTAAAGAAGAACTGGAGAAAAAAGTAAAAGAATCTAAGGCTAAGATACAACATCAGGAAGATATTATATTACAAAAAAGTGATGAGTTGGATGTATTTTTATACAGAGCCTCTCATGACATAAAGGGGCCTTTGCTTTCCATAAAAGGCTTGTGCGAAGTTGGCATGATGGAAAAAGAGAATAAAGATGAATACTTCAGACACATTCAGGCTACGGCGGCACGTCTACAGCACATATTGAACGCTATACTAGATTTGGCTAAAACCAACCGAAAAGAGGTAAAAAAAGAAAAAATTCACTTGAAGCAATTGTTTGAAATTTGCCTATACGAGCATTTAAAAGAATATCCCGGATTCAATGAAATGCAATTTCAAATTCACATACCTTCGGATAAGGTAATATATTCTGATAAATATTTAATGATGTCTGTTATTCAAAACCTTTTGGAAAATGCCATTAAATACAGAGATCAAAATAAAAAGGCTCATGTTGTGAATATTGAGTTAAATGAATATGAAGAAGAATACGAACTAAAAATAGAAGATAACGGTGTTGGAATACCGGAACAAGCTTTGAGTAAAATCTTTCAGATGTTCTACAGGGCACATGACAAAGGCACATCGGGAGCCGGCTTAGGGTTGTACATAGTAAAACAAAATATTGAAAAAATGAATGGAAAAATTTTTATAGAATCTGAAGAGGGAAAGTATACCAGATTTTCCATTCGGCTTCCTAAGTAAGTTGGAATAATTATCAAAAAGAAATTAGCTTCTCGCCTGAGATAAATAATGGATTAGCTAATAAAAAGGTTCCTCCTGAATTTAGGATACTACGTAGTGCTCTTCTACTGAAGATCAATTTTTATGTTCAGTTCTTTTAATTGCGCTTCTGAAATGAAAGAAGGTGAATCAATCATGACATCGCGGCCGGCATTATTTTTAGGGAAAGCGATGAAGTCTCGTATAGAGTCAGAACCGCCAAACAGGGCACAAAGCCTGTCGAACCCGAAAGCAAGTCCTCCATGTGGAGGTGCACCATATTCAAAGGCATCCATGATGAATGAAAACTGTGCCCGTGCTTCCTCGTCTGAGAAGCCCAATGTTTTAAACATAAGAGCTTGAAGCTCTTTATTGTGAATGCGAATAGAGCCACCTCCTACCTCTACACCATTGATGACCATATCGTAAGCATTTGCGCGTACTTTTCCGGGAGCGGTACTTAACAATTCTATGTCTTCCGGTTTAGGAGATGTGAAAGGATGGTGCATGGCAAACCAGCGTTTCTCCTCTTCGTTCCACTCCAGCAGAGGGAAGTCTACCACCCAATGTGCGCTATAGTGGTTTTTGTTTCTCAATCCCAGGCGCGAGCCCATTTCCAATCTGAGTTCAGAAAGTTGTTTGCGTGTATCGGAGTCCTTACCACTGAGAATGAGAAGTAAGTCGCCCGGAGCTGCATGCATGGCTTCTACCCAGGTTTTTAAATCATCTTGACTATAAAATTTATCAACCGATGACTTAAAAGTACCGTCAGCTTCGCAGCGAACATAAACCATTCCTTTGGCTCCTATTTGAGGGCGCTTTACCCACTCGGTAAGCTCATCCAACTGTTTTCTTGTATAGTTTGCGCAACCTTTTGCGCAAATACCAAGGATTACTTCTGCCTGATCAAATATCTGAAATCCCTTTCCTTTTGCTATGTTGGTAAGGTTTGTAAATTTCATTTCAAAACGTATGTCAGGTTTGTCGGTGCCATAGTATGTCATAGCATCTTCATAAGTCATACGCTGAAAGGGTGGCAGTTCTATGTTTTTTATTTTTTTAAATAGATGCCGAATTAGTCCTTCGAAAGTTTGTAAAATGTCATCTTGAGTTACAAAACTCATTTCGCAATCTATTTGGGTAAATTCGGGCTGCCTGTCGGCACGCAAGTCTTCATCTCGAAAGCATTTTACAATTTGAAAATATCGGTCAAAACCGGAAACCATGAGGAGCTGCTTAAAGGTTTGCGGCGACTGAGGCAGAGCATAAAACTGTCCGGGATTCATGCGTGAGGGTACCACAAAATCACGAGCTCCTTCGGGAGTTGATTTTATGAGTACAGGTGTTTCTACTTCAATAAAATTCAGGGAGTTCAGGTAGTTGCGAATCTCTATAGCCATCTGGTGCCGCAACTCCAGATTTTTTCGAACTATATCGCGGCGCAAATCCAAATATCTGTACTTCATGCGCAGGTCGTCTCCACCATCGGTTTCGTCTTCAATAAGAAACGGAGGTAGTTTTGCCGCATTTAGAAGAGTTATCTCATTCACTTTTATTTCAATGTCGCCGGTAGCAATTTTATCGTTTTTAGAAAGGCGTTCGGCTACCATTCCACGAGCTTGTATCACACATTCGCGGTTTAATGCTCTTGCTTTTTTAAGAAGTTCAGGACTTGTTATTCCCTCTTCTAATATGAGTTGTGTGATGCCATAACGGTCGCGCAAGTCTATCCACATCATTCCGCCTTTGTCTCGTATCCGAGCAACCCATCCGCACAAAGTTACCTCTTGTGATACATGTTCTATACGTAATTCTCCGCAAGTGTGTGTTCTCAACATTTCAGTTATTTATTTAATCGTTTGCAAATATATACTAGCATCATTCAATACCAAAAGCATTCATGGAGTAGGTAGGCTTGTCGAAGCTTATTTGTTTTTTTTTGTAATATGCAAAAAACTGTGGTATGAACGGTAAAGTTTTTTCTTGTTGTATCTTTCTTGCCAGTTTTTTTACAATTCAGGGGCAGCCCTTGCTCAGCGGAAATTGGACAGGCACACTCTATCAGAACCCTTCTTCACGCACACCGTACACTGAGTATAAATTCTCTATGAAGCTCGAAGAGCGAAACGGAACAGTTACGGGTACTTCTACCATTGTTGCAGGAATATTTTTTGGAGAAATGGAGTTGGAAGGGTCTTGGCAAGATAACATATTTCGTTTTGCGGAGCGAGCAATAAAAAACACATCCGAAACAAAAGATTTTCTTTGGTGTATAAAAAAAGGTGAACTCAAACTTACACTACAAAACAATATACATTATCTGATTGGAAAGTGGGAAGGGTATACCATACAAAACGGAATGAAAATATCATGCAGCCCCGGCACTATTGTGCTTAAGAAAGAATTAAATTCCCTATCCGTAAGAGGAAGTATAACAGACTCTACACGATTTATCCCTGTGGCCGCGATTGTAAAAATTGTAAACACGCATACAGGAGAAGAAGTTAGAAATTTTTCCTGCCCCGCAGGAATGTTTGATATAAAATTACCCGCCAAATGCCGATACGAAATTATAGTACAATCTAAAGGATATTATACCCGAAATGAAGTAATACATCTCGATCAACCTGTAAACTTGAACATACTGCTCACTCCAATAAAAGTGGGAAGCAAAATAGAGTTGAAACATGTATTTTTTGAGCGAGGTACAAACATACTAATTGATGAATCGTATAACGAATTGAGAAAATTAGGCATTTTTTTAAAAGACAACCCAACCGTTGTCATCCAATTGGAAGGCCATACAAGTGCTGAGGGAAATGCTACAGATAACATGAAACTCTCAGAAGATAGAGTGAACACTATAAAAGAATATCTGATGAAAGAACATGATATAGAAGACTGGCGCATAAAAACCAAGGCTTACGGAAGCAGTAAGCCTATAGCTTCTAACGACACAGAAGAAAATCGTAGAAAAAACAGAAGAGTAGAATTTGTGATATTAAGTAAGTAACTTTTTAAAACAGAAAGTAAATACTAACTGAATTAGCTTAAGCCTGAAATAGGCATTAGGAAAGTGTGATGAAATTTTTTATGCAGGGCGCGCCCCTGCGGGGCCGGGCTGTCCGCCACTCCGCTGTCGCTGCGGTGCTCCGCTAAAGCTCCGCACTGGCCGTGCCGGCCATGGCTCCCATCCCTCGCGCAGGTTATATCGAACTTTTTCAGGTTAATAAGAGAACGCGAAACTTCGAAGTTCCCTGCAAAAGGGACTGAGTGGTCAGTTTGTGTTCTTTTTTGTATAACCTTTCAGTAGAACAAAAAAGAATAAATGGCGAAAGTTTGGGCGCCGCCCTTTAGGGCGGCGCCCAAAACCAAATATTTCAAGCAAATACTCTCCAATCGTCATTTGTCAATGAAAACCATCCTTAGCTATATCACGAACCTGACCCTTATTTTTTTATGCCTGATTCAGTTAATCAGAGTTTATGACATAAACTCTACTGAGTTGGTGACTTGGCACATCATCTTGCTTTTTTGTTCTTATTTTCTATATTTAATCAGAAAAGGGAGATATGAGTACACTGTTGATAGATTCAGAAAAAGAGAACAAAGAAATACTTAACAGATACAGAAAGTTACTTAGGTTGTCTAAGCCGTTTTTGAGAGATAATGATGCAAAGATAATAAAGAAAGCGTTCTATACAGCCTTACAGGCGCACAAAGATATGCGCCGCAAATCGGGCGAACCATACATATATCATCCGCTTGCAGTAGCACAAATAGTGGTAGAAGAGATAGGCCTGGGCACAACTTCTATTGTAGCTGCACTGCTGCACGATGTAGTAGAAGACACTCACCTCACCATAAAAGATATAGAACGCGATTTTGGCCCTAAGATAGCCAGCATTATAGATGGCCTCACCAAAATATCAGGAGTTTTTGAGCACGGAAGTTCACAACAAGCGGAAAACTTCCGCAAGATGATACTTACCCTCTCTGATGATGTACGTGTAGTGCTGATAAAACTTGCTGACCGCCTGCACAACATGCGTACGTTAGATAGCATGGCCAGAGATAAACAACTTAAAATAGCATCTGAAACCATATACCTGTATGCCCCTTTAGCTCACCGCCTCGGACTTTACTCTATAAAGACTGAACTGGAAGATTTATATCTCAGATATACGAATACGGAAGTGTATTATGAAATAGCCGGCAAACTTAAACAAACCAAAGCAGCACGAGATAAATTCATTAAAGATTTTATAGCTCCCATAAAAGAAAATCTTGAAAACGCAGGTTTGAAATTTGAAATAAAGGGCAGGCCCAAATCCATTTATTCCATATGGAATAAAATGAAAACCCAGCAAGTAAGTTTTGATGAAATATACGACTTGTTTGCCATACGAGTAATATTAGACTCTAAGCCGGAAGACGAAAAAGCAGATTGCTGGAAAGTATATTCCATAATTACCGACACATACAAACCGAATCCAGATCGCTTGAGAGATTGGATAAGCACACCCAAAGCTAATGGTTATGAATCGCTTCATACAACAGTAATGAGCCACTCCGGCCAGTGGGTAGAAGTGCAAATACGCACTAAACGTATGGATGACATAGCTGAAAAAGGATATGCTGCGCATTGGAAGTACAAAGAAAATACCCCTAAGAGCAAAGAAGCCGGTTTGGATCTATGGCTGAAAAAAGTACGCGACGTATTGGAACAAAACGACATTCCGGCTCTTGACTTTGTATCTGACTTCAGATCGAACTTTTTTAACGAAGAAATCTATGTCTTTACACCGAAAGGTGAGTTGAAGATACTTCCGCATGGCGCCACAGCTCTTGATTTCGCATTCGAGATACATACTCATATTGGCTTGCGCTGTTTGGGGGCAAAAGTGAATCAGAAATTAGTGCCTCTGAGCTACATTCTCAAAAATGGCGATCAGGTAGAAATTATCACTTCCTCTAAACAAAAGCCAAGTGAAGATTGGCTCAAGTTTGTAGTATCTTCCAAAGCTAAAGCCAAAATAAAAGATGCTCTTAAAGAAGAAAAGAAAAAAATAGCAGAAGACGGCAGAGAAATTTTAGAAAGAAAACTTCAACACCTGAAATTGAATCTGAGCAATGATACAACAGAGCAACTTTTAAAATATTTTAACTTAAAATCCTCTTTGGAACTTTACTACAACGTGGCTACCAACGTTATAGATGTGGCAGACATAAAAAAGTTTAAAGAGTGGCTCGACCAACAGAAAAAATCGGATAAAAAAGAAACTGAACCCGTAAAGAAGAATAAAAAAACTGTATCGCCGCAAGATGTGGATACATTGCTCATCGGCGACAACATGGAAAAAATAGATTACAGCTTTGCACGCTGTTGCAATCCCATACCCGGCGATGATGTGTTTGGTTTTGTTACAGTAAGTGAAGGTATAAAAATACATCGCACGAGTTGCCCCAACGCGGTAGAGCTTGTGTCAAATTTTGGATACAGAGTAATAAAAGCGAAATGGAACTCTGAAAAACAACTTTCATTCCTCACCGGATTGCGCATAGTGGGCACCGACCGCATAGGTATAATCAACGACATTACTAAAGTAATATCTCACGAATTGCACGTAAACATCCGTTCCATCACTATTGATTCTAACGATGGTATGTTTGAGGGAGTAATTATGCTGTTTGTAAACAATACACAACACTTAGACAAGCTTATAAAATCTCTTTCCGAAATTCAGGATATCGTTAGCGTGAGCCGCATTACCTCATAAGATGTACAAGGCCTTTTTCGGTAAATTGTTTTCCATTGTTATCTTTTGCCGTCACGATGTAGGTGTAGGTATCACATACTACCGGTTTTCCCTTGTAAGTACCATCCCAGGAGTGGTTTATGTCTTCAGACAAGAAAACTACTTCACCCCACTTGTTGAATATCGTTATGCTAAAATCTTTAAAGTATTTTCCCTTTATGGCAAATAAATCATTATGGCCGTCATCGTTAGGTGTGAAAATGTTGGGTATGTATATTTCAGCATTGTAGTTTATACGCACAACGTTAGAATATGATATTAAGTTTTCATTTCCATTGGGCTCAGCTTTTATGCGGTATATTGAATATGTCACCGACGGGTCGGGTATGTCATCGTACGATAGGTTTAAACTCATATCGCGCGATGAAATGACATTGTTGTTTTCATCTAAATACTCCAACACATATTTTTTTAACCCACCGGAATTATAGCCAACATAGGACGTCCAGCTCAGTTTATTGAGGTCTCTGCCTTCGATTACAGTGAGTAATATCGGACAGGTTACGGAAGATATGTTCGATAAGTTATCGCAGTTATCTTCATATTGTATTTTATAGCAGTATGAAGTGGTGTTGACTGAAGCGGATGCATCCGTAAAAGGCAGACTGGAAGTGGTGGAGATATTTTTATAAGTAATGTTGTTTTCGCTTCGCATAATGGAATATTCGCTTACACCCACACCGGGCGCGTCTGCTGTTATTTTTACAGTATTATTCTCAATGGTGGAATTGATGTTGGCAAGATCCGGAGGAGTGTTACGCACTATGGCGGTGGTACATATCATTGCACTTTTTGCAAATATGTTTGTTCCGGTATGAGCGCTTAAATTTGACAATTTCCCTATCGCCACATAACAGTATTCCTTACCACACAGAACATTGTTGTCTGATTTTGGAAATGTAGTTACAACAGGCACACTCGAATTAACAGAAAGTTCGTACCACGAAAATACCGGGCTAATACCGGCATTGAGTGTTATGAAGTTAAACGAATTATTGGCTATTGCATTAAGAATCATACTGCTGAGTTGAGGAGAATATGAGGAAACATTGCCGCATGCATCCATGCATAAAATTCGGTATGTGTATATGTTTGTGGACGTGTTTAACCCATTCATCAGATGTGTATATACTCCTTGTGATGTGGCATCTATAGTGGCTATGGCGTAATAACTACCATTGTTTATTTTTTGTTCTATCTGATATTTCATGTGAGGAAAAGTGTAAAACCGCAGTTCAATACTACCGGAAGTTGATTGTGAAATCACTTTCAGATCTATCCAATCGGCAGATACCAAACCAGAGAAGGGAGTAAATACTTTGCTGCTACTTTGCCCTGTACATCCGGGTACAAACTCACCGGTTACGGTTATCGTTTTGGGTGTAGAGTTTGAATAGGTGTAAGTAGTATAATCTCCGGAAAGCACAGTAACAATGGTACCGTCTCCATAATCTAATCTGTATTGGTCGTAATACGTATCTGTAATTCTTACGCGCACTGTATTGCCCTGACAACCTTCTATGGTAAAGTTTGGCACAGGGGTAGCGAGCACTTCTATAGTTTGCGATGTGTATACTGTGCTGCTCACCCCGTCGTTTACTGCCTGACGTACAGTATATATTCCTGGTGTAGTATACACCTTAAATGTATCGTTGGTGAAAGAAGTAGGAGCATTCACAACATCGTAGTAATAAATGGGTTTAGCCAGGCCCACAGCAGGGCCACTTTGAGAGCATGAAGTCACCCTCAACGTAAAGGGTGCACAACCTCTGGAAGCATTTACAGTAAAGCAAGCGCTATACGGGGGTTGAGCTTGTACAGGAACCAAGTACACTGAGCACATTAAGCTCAACCAAAAGACTGTAGTTTTATATTTGTTGATGAGACAATTCATCGTTTATTTTCTTTACCAGTTCGCTTTCACAAAGTCTGAGTTGTACTCCGGTTTGCATATTTTTTAACGTCAATAAGCCGCTTTGTATTTCATCTGTACCGACAATAAGTGCATAGGGAATTTTTTTTCTGTCGGCATATTCTAATTGTTTTTTAATTTTTACAATATCAGGATACATCTCACTGTTAATACCGGATTTGCGCAAATGGTAAAGGAGTTTTAAGCAAAAATTTTCAGAGCTTTTATCCATGCAGCATATCAGTAAGGTTGCAAAGTTTTTGAATTGCTGAGGAAACAAATTAAGTTCTTGCATTACATCAAAAATGCGGTCAATGCCAAAAGATATTCCCACACCGGACAAACCAGGCTCGCCAAAGACACCGGTAAGGTTATCATAGCGCCCACCTCCGCCAATACTTCCTATGGATATATCGTTAGCTTTGATTTCGAAAATGCAACCGGTATAATAATGTAGCCCTCGCGCCAGAGTCAGGTCAAATTCGAGATTTGAAATTGTCGCGCTACCTGCTTCTACGTATTGTAACACGGTCTCTATTTCGAGAATTCCTTTTGATCCTGTTTCTGATTTTTCCAACTGTTTTTTTAGTGCAACCAATTTTTCAGCAGGAGTTCCTTTGATTTCCAATATGGGGAATAGACTAGCGATAGCCAGGTCGGTGAAGCCTTTGCTTTTAAGTTCCGATATCACAGAGTCAATTCCTGTTTTTTCTAATTTGTCTATGGCTACACAAAAGTCTGTTTCTTTGCCGGGCATGCCTATACGTTCAACAATGGAAGAGAGAATTTTTCGGTTGTTGATTTTTATGGAGTGGTTTTTTATTCCCAACTGTTCCATAGCCTCATTTATCATCCAAATTATCTCAGCTTCGCATATAAGCGATTCAGTGCCTATCACATCAGCATCGCATTGATAAAACTCTCTGTATCTTCCCTTTTGAGGTCGGTCAGCACGCCACACGGGTTGTATCTGATATCGGCGAAAGGGGAAAATTATCTGATTTTTATGCATCACCACATAACGTGCAAAAGGAACGGTGAGGTCGTAACGGAGAGCTTTTTCAGATATGGATTGTGTTATTTTTTTATATCCCAATTCAAAATCGCTTAGGCTTATCTCTTTTACAAAATCTCCGGAGTTTAATATTTTAAAAATAAGTTGCTCACCTTCCTCGCCGTACTTTCCGGTAAGTACAGAGAGGTTTTCCATACTCGGAGTTTCGATAGGTTGAAACCCGTATTTTTCAAAAATGGTTTTAATAGATTGAATAATGTAGTTTCTCTTCGTGACGGTTTCCGGGTCAAAGTCACGTGTGCCTTTGGGTATGGACAGTTTCTGCGACAACATTTCTTTTCCTGAAAAAATTCAAGTATAAAGCATATAAAATGAAGATTCAAATTAATTCATAGCATATTTTTAGCACTCTTACCTCAAGGGTGAGTAGCCATGTATAAAATCTGCGAAAGCAACACGCAGGATATGTTTTTAATCTTCCAATATCTTTATCTCTGTGCGTCGGTTAAGCTGTTTGTTCTCCGGAGTATCGTTGGGCACCTGAGGTTGTGTTTCTCCATATCCTTTAGCCACTAATCTATCGGCCTTTATACCCTTGTTCAGCAGATATTGCACAACAGCCTTAGCCCTGGCTTCAGAAAGCCTCATATTATGCTCATCGCTGCCATCGCTATCGGTATGTCCGGAGAGTTCTACCTTTATATTGGGATTATCTTTGAGAATTTTGAGTAAACGTTCGAGTTCATCCTCTGATTCTTTTCTAAGGGTTGCTTTATCTACATCAAAAAATATGTTTCTCAAAATCAATTTGGTGCCCACTTTAAGTTTGCTTAGACATATTTCATCGTTCATTTCCAGATAATGGTCAAGCTTGGGGATATCTACGTTTTTTGAATAAAACAGGTAGCCTTGAGCCTCTACGGCAATACCATAGTTTTTACCGGCGGGGAGAATAACTGTGTACTTTCCAGTGGAAATGTTGCTTGTATATACACCGATAGGTTCTTGTGTGGTAAGGTCAGTAACCACAATGGATGCTGCGAGAGGTTTTTTGCTATCGCAAGAAATAATTTTACCTTTGAATACAACGAGATCTGCATCGGCATCTTCACGTTCAAGCATATATATATCTTTCTCACCGTATCCACCTTCTCTTTCGGAAGAGAAATAAGCTCTCTTATTATCTGCAGACCATACGAAAAACACATCGTTGTCTGCAGTATTTATGGGATATCCTACGTTTTCTACCGGTGAAGTGATTTTTCCCGTTTCCAAATCTATGGTGCAGTGAAATATATCAAATCCTCCCATGGACTTGTGACCTTTAGAACTGAAGTAAAGAGTTTTGCCGTCGGGATGCAGGAAGGGGCCATCTTCATCATATTCTGTATTGATTTCCGGGCCTAGTAATATTGGTGGCCCGTACTCGCCATTGGGTAATTTTTTGGACATGTAAATGTCACTTCCACCGTATCCGCCTTTGCGGTCGCTGGTAAAGATGATAGTTTTTTCATCAGCACTTATGGTAGCATGGGGCTCCCAAGCAGTAGTGTTGATATTTTTTCCCAAATCTCTCGGTACACCCCAAATGGTGCCTACCAAATCACTTACGTATAAGTCGCCTTTATTGATTTTGTCTGCGCGATATATGATAAGTTTTTGCCCATCGGGAGAGAGGCCTACACAGGCATCATGAGAAGGCGTGTTGATATTGCTACCTATGGGTACAGCTGTAGTCCAAACAGTATCGCTCTTTACTGAAATGTATACATCTTCAAAATATTCGCCGGTGAGTTCTTCTTTTTGGCCGCCAGTAGTGTTTTCTCTTCTGGAAGTAAAAATCAATATGGATTCATCTGCAGAAATTACCGGAGCAAAATCATTGTATTTGCTGTTTACACCCGGTCCGAGATTTTTGATTTTAATTTTTGCTTTGGGATTTTTTACCATCTCTTTTCCATTTATGCAGTATTGTATGCGTTGGTCAATTTGTTTCAACTTTACCAGATCATTCGGCTTAACGTAGCTTTTATACGTCTTGAACGAGGCTATTGCTTTATCAAATTGATGCGCCATATGGTAAGCAATGCCTAATAACCAATGAATTTCGGGGTCTGATATTCCTCCATTCCTGGCAATTTCCAGATAAGGAAGCGCTTTTAATTCATGACCTAAAAAATGATAACACTGAGCTATTTTGTAAGATACATCCGGATCTTTAGGAAATAACCTGTCTGCCTCAAGATACTGATTTAACGCATTGTGATAATCATCCACCTCGAAATACTTATCACCATTAGATACTGCTTTTTTAAATTCCTTTGGCACAGTTTGTCCTTCAGATACATGTTGAGTGATCAATGCAAATAGGAGCATTAAAATATGAATAGTTTTCATCCGTGATAGTGGTTTAGTTTGGCAAAAATTAATTCTAACAAATTTAACACCAATTTATATAATGCTCAACATTTCTGGATTGTAAAATGTGAAAATTCTGTGGATAAATCATTAATCAATAATATTGTTTATAATTCTGTTGAAAAATAAGGTTCTTAAAAAAGAAAACATCTTGGTATTAGATATAATTTTAACGTTCTTTTCACTTAACATAATCATAGCAGAATGCAATTAAGTAAATTAGAAATAAAGGGATTTAAAAGTTTCGGCGATAAAGTAGTTATAAACTTCGATGAAGGTATCACCGGCATTGTAGGTCCAAATGGCTGTGGCAAATCTAACGTGGTGGATGCCATACGTTGGGTGCTGGGCGAGCAAAAAACCAAAGCCTTGCGCTCAGAAAAAATGGAAAACGTCATTTTCAATGGTACCAAAAACCGTAAACCCATGCAGATGGCAGAGGTTTCCCTTACCTTCAACAACACCAAAAACCTGCTGCCTACTGAATATTCACATGTTACTATCACCCGCCGTTATTTCCGATCCGGTGAAAGCGAATATCTTCTAAACGGAGTCACTTGCCGCCTGAAAGACATCACCGATTTGTTCTTAGACACCGGTATTGGACCTGACAGTTATGCCATCATTGAGCTTAAAATGGTGGACGACATATTGAATGATAAAGACAACTCTCGCCGAAACCTGTTTGAAGAAGCTGCCGGTATATCTAAGTTTAAAGTCAGAAAAAAACAAAGCCTAAAAAAGTTAGAAGAAACCGACAAAGACCTGGAACGTGTAGAAGACTTACTTTTCGAAATCAATAAAAATCTCAAGTCGCTCGAAAAACAAGCCAAACAAACCGAAAAATATTTCCAAATAAAAGAAGAGTATAAACAGGTAAGCATAGAGTTGGCAAAAGTAAGCTTGCACGGCCTCAGACAAGAGCTTGCAGAACTTCACAAAAAACTTGATGACAACAACAATGCTAAAGCACAGTTAGCATCACGCATAGCCGAAGCAGAGAGTAATTCAGAAAAGCAAAAAGCCGACCTCTTAAACAAAGAAAAGCTACTCGCCTCAAGACAAAAAACACTCAACGAACACGTAAACAAAATCCGCAACTTTGAAAGCGATAAAAAGATAAAAAACGAACGATTAAAACTCCTCAACGACCGATATACTTCGCTGCAAAGTCAAATAGAACAAGACAAAGCCAATACAGACAAAGCAGAGGCCGACATTCAACGTCTGGAACAGGAAAAAACCGGCGCCCTGCAAGCTTTTGAAACCATATCCAAAGAACTGGAACAACTGAAAAAAAAGTATGACGAACAAAAAAATAAATGTGCCGAATTGCAGGAAGAAGCTTCTCAGGTAAACAAAACATTCAAACAAAAACAAGAAGAAGTGTATGAGCTAAATAAAAAACTTGACATCTATGCTGTACAAGTAAACTCATTGAAACAAGAACTTGAAAAAACAACCAACGATACAGGCACACATGAACAATCGCTCAAACAATTTTCCATCAAAGCTGCTGAGCTCAGCAAATCATTAGAAGAAAAAAACAACATATTATCACAACTTCAAGCATCAGAAAAAGAAATAGCAGAGAAAATAACTTCATGCGAAAAGGAAATCGAATCTATCAAAGAAAAAATAACACAAACCAACCGCAAACTCGATCAAAAACAAAATGAGTACAACCTCACCAAATCCATGATAGATAATCTGGAAGGGTTTCCTGAGGCAATAAAGTTTCTGAAGAAAAACGCCAACTGGGGCAAGGAATATCCTTTGCTTTCCGACATTATCTCCTGTGAAGAAAAATATAAACTGGCCTTGGAAAACTTTCTGGAGCCTTTCATGAATTATTACATTGTCGAAACAGAGTCACAAGCTATACATGCTGTAAATCTTCTGAATGCCGCAAGTAAAGGAAAAGCAAACTTTTTCATACTCTCGAAATTTGTAAACTTCAACCCATCCCCCATAAAAAATTACCCCAATTGCATATCTGCAATCGAAATTGCCGAATACAATCCTACCTACAAAAGTCTGATTCAATATCTGTTGAACGACGTGTATCTGGTAGTGACTAACCAAGACGAACTTCCCACTGACCCTAATGCTATATTCTTAACACAAAATGGAATTATTACCAAAAGAAAATACTCCATAAGCGGCGGATCCGTAGGCCTATTTGAAGGAAAAAGAATAGGCCGCGTGAAAAATTTAGAAAAGTTAGAAGCTGAAATCAAAGACCTGACCCTGGAATTGGAGGGCATAAAAGCCAACCTCGACATTAAATTCAGCGAACTGAACCGCCTCAAAGAGAGCACCAAAAAACAAGCCATTGAAAGCCTAAACAAAGAAATAAACCTGCTCAATCAGGAATACATTTCTTTCAAAACAAAAAAAGAGCAATATGAGCAAATGCTCTCAAAAAACAGCCTTCGAAAGGAAGAGATATCTGCTAAAATAGCAGAACTCGAAAAAATCATTCAGGAAACCAAACCGGAGACTGAACTTAAAAAAAATGATTTGCTGGGTTTAGAAACGAAACTAAACTCCGTAAACGAAAAACTGGTGGAAGAAAACACCCTGCTCAGCAACAAATCTGCGGCATACAACCAGCACAACATCATATATCACCAGCAGCAAAACAAAATTAAAAGCCTGGAACAAGAAATTACATTTAAACAATCCGCTCTCCAAAGCGCTGTCGAACGCATTAATAAAAACACGGAAGAATCGAAAAATATTGAGCAGGAAATAAAACAACTCAGCGAAAACTCCGATACAAACGAAGAAGAACTCCTAAACCTTTACAAAGAAAAAGAATCCATTGAAGCCGGCCTGAATGAAGCTGAAAAAGAATACTACGCTGTACGTACAGCTATTGATGAACTTGAAAAACAAGTACGTGAGCTCAGAAAAAACAGAGAGCAACTCGATGCTGAACATCTGCAACTGCAAAATCAACTCAATGAAACCAAGTTGAGTATGACCAGCACGCGCGAGAGGCTATCTGTCGAGTTTAACGTAGACATTGACGAGCTCCTCTCTGACACCAATTCTACAGAAACCATAACCCTTTCTGAACAAGAGCTCAAAGAAAAAACAGAAAAAATAAAAAACACCCTCGACAAAATGGGGCCCATAAACCCTATGGCTATGGAAGCCTACAATGAAATACTAGAACGTCATACCTTCATTACTAACCAGAAAGAAGATCTAATCAAAGCAAAACAATCTTTACTCTCCACCATAACCGAAATAGATCAGGTGGCCAAAGAAACCTTCATGGATTGCTTCACAAACATAAGAGAAAACTTTGTGCGTGTATTCCGTTCATTATTCACCGAAGAAGATTCCTGTAATCTCGAACTTACCGACCCTGATAATCCTTTAGAATCTCCCATTGAAATCATAGCAAGGCCTAAAGGCAAACGTCCTCTTACCATAAATCAACTTTCCGGTGGTGAAAAAACTCTTACTGCTATATCCCTTCTTTTTGCTATTTATCTCATCAAACCCGCTCCCTTCTGCATTTTTGATGAGGTAGATGCTCCACTTGACGACGCCAACATTGATAAGTTCAATAACATCATCCGTAAGTTTTCCAACGAATCTCAGTTTATCATAGTGACTCACAACAAGCGTACCATGGCGAGTACAGACGTGATATACGGAATCACTATGGTAGAACAGGGGGTTTCGCGTATTGTACCGGTAGATTTGCGCACTCTACAAGCAAGCTGATTAACGATTATACATACGATCCCCAAAAATGGAACTCCCCACACGAATAAGTGTGCTCCCCTCTTCTATCGCAATATCGTAATCACCACTCATACCCATAGAGAGTTCACTAATGTCTATGTTACTACCGTTATATATTTCCTTACAATTTCTATAGAAATAACAGAGATTACGAAATTCAGTGCGTATTTTGGTACGGTCATCTGTGTGGGTGGCCATGCCCATAAATCCTTTTATGCATACATTTTGCATCGTCTGCAAAGCAGTGCTTTCCAAAATTTCTTTAGCCTCATCGTATGACAACCCGTATTTGGTTTCTTCATCAGCAATATGAATTTGCAGCAGACAATGTATGATACGATTGCTCTTAAGGGCATGCTTATTGATTTCTTCCAGTAACTTGAAGCTGTCTACTGAATGAATCATGTAGATAAACGGCGCGATGTATTTCACTTTATTTGTTTGCAAATGTCCAACCATATGCCAGCATATATCCTTGGGTAGCGCCTCATATTTGGGAAGCAACTCCTGCACTTTGTTTTCACCAAAATGTCTTTGACCACATGAATATGCCTCCAGTATACTTTCAGGAGAATGAGTTTTACTTACAGCAACCAATTTGCAATGTGCAGGCAACACTTCTGTTATCTGTTTTAAATTATCTTGAATACTCATATTCACACAGCATGCTTTTTCCTCTTTCCGCGCTTAATGTTTTTTATAACGCTATGTCAATAAGCTATCAAATTTCATTTTTTATTGTATTTTAGCAAACAAAAAGAATACTTCGTATGCCGCTCTTAGGTAGCTTGCTCAGCAAAGGTATTAAGCTTACTCATATTATAGAACAAGACAAAAAATCTCCATATGAGTATCAGAGAAGAGAGCTTAAAAAACTGATAAAAAAAGCTCGTAACACCAAATTTGGGCAACGCTACAACTTCAACGAAATTTTAGAAAGTTTTTCTCACGACAATCCTGACAGTTTTTACACCTATTTCTGCAAGCGTGTACCTGTCTTTACTTACAATACAATATTCAAAGAATGGTGGCATTTAGCAAAGAAAGGCGAACCCAATGTATGCTGGCCGGGAGTAGTAAAATATTTTGCCCTAAGCTCCGGAACTTCCGAAGCATCAACCAAACACATACCCATTACAAAAGACATGATTCGCTCCAACAAGCGAACCAGCCTCCGCCAGATTCTCAGTCTGGCCAATTACAAAATTCCTCAAAAACTTTTTGGCAAAGGCATACTCATGCTTGGGGGCAGTATAGACCTCAACAAAGTAGACCACTACTATGAAGGCGACCTCAGTGGCATACAAGCCAGTAAAATTCCTTTCTGGTTTTTACCTTTTTATAAACCCGGAAAAAAAATAGCACGCACACGCGACTGGAACAGCAAGCTGGATGAAATCACACAAAATGCTCCTAAATGGGATATTGGCTTTGTGGTAGGTGTACCCGCATGGATACAGCTTATGCTGGAACGGATAATTGAGCACTATAAACTGAACAACATACATGAGTTGTGGCCTAACCTGCACGTATTCGTGCACGGCGGTGTATCTTTTGAACCCTATAAAAAAAGTTTCGAAAAACTTCTCGGCCGCCCCATAACCTACATTGAAACCTACTTAGCCTCCGAAGGTTTCATAGCTCTGCAAACCAGGCCCGACCAGGAAGGTATGAAACTCGTGCTCAACAACGGCATTTTCATGGAGTTTATCCCTTTCAACGATGAAAATTTTAATGCCGACGGCGATGTGGTTGTAAATCCAAAAACATTGATGATCCACCAGGTAGAAGAAGGAAAAGAATACGCATTACTGCTCAGCACCAACGCCGGTACCTGGCGCTACCTCATAGGTGATGTAATACGTTTTGTAAACAAAGAAAAATGTGAAATCATTATCACCGGGCGTACCAAACATTTCCTTAGTTTATGCGGCGAACATCTCTCAGTAGAAAACATGAACAAAGCCGTTTCGATGGTATCTCAAAAATTTAATGTTGAGATCAGGGAGTTTACCGTAGCCGGAGTAAGCTATGGCACCCTGTTTGCCCACAAATGGTACCTGGCCATAGATGGATTGGTAGATGTTCAGGCAGTGAAACATTACCTGGATGAATGCCTGAAACAACTCAACGACGACTATCGCACTGAGAGAAGCGCCGCACTCAAAGAAATTTTACTGGAAGTATATCCACTCTCTGTGTTTTATGATTTCATGAGAATGAAAGGCAAAATAGGCGGGCAACACAAATTTCCAAGAGTGATTAAAAAAGCTATGTTGGAGGAATGGGAAACATTTTTGAGAAAAACTAAAGCTCCGTAATCATGCTCAAACCTATAGCCGAAGGTATTTTCAGTGGATTTATTCTCAGTTGTATGATCGGCCCTGTTTTTTTTGGCCTCTTACACACAAGTCTCAACCATGGATTCAAAAAAGCCATATACTTCGCACTCGGTGTTGCTTCCAGCGATTCTTTCTTCATAGCGCTCAGCTATTTGGGGGTAGCTGAAATGCTTGGCAACGACACCTACGAAAAATCCCTCAACTTTTTAGGAGGCTTATTGATGTTGGCTTTCGGTTTGTTTTACCTGTTAAAAGCTAAACCCAAACTTAACGACGATAGCGACGAAAAAGTTGAAAAAAAATTTGGCCACAATGCCTGGCTCAAAGGTTTTATACTTAACTCCATCAATCCCTCCGTAATTTTTATTTGTCTCGGTATCGTCACTACTGCCAACCGATTGAAAGTTTATAATTATTTTTTCCCCGTTTACTTTCTAATAGCGCTTATAGCTACTGTATTCTCAATGGATGTGTTGAAAGCATTGCTCGCACGCCAACTCAGCAGGTACGTAAACTATACCTTCCTGAACCGTCTGAACAAAATCCTGGGAACTGTATTGTTTCTGGCCGGAGTGGGTTTGTTATGGAAAGCCTTTTCAGGAGAAACCTTCCCACTTTCATTGTGAACCGCTCTTGCTAGTTCTCTTATTTTATCCTATATTTACATATTGTACTGCATACGTTTTATCATGAAAACATTAAAAAAAGCTATACTCACTCTCGCCTGTTTGGCTATCATTGTATCATGCAAAAAAAATAAGGGTGATGATATATTCGAAACCGGCACTACAGACTTGCAAGTATACGTAGTGGATGCAGCCAACAAAACTATAACGGGCGCCAATGTACGCATATTTGAAAGCTCAGCCGACCGCGATGCTAACACTAATCCCGTAAAAGAAAGCGCAACCGGAGAGAAAGGCTTTGCATACTTCGCAAACCTTAAACAAAAAATTTATTACATACGTGTATCCAACAGCGACGGAAGTAAAGTAGCCTTATCATCAACACAAGCTCCTCTCAAAGAAAAAAAACAAACATCGGTTACAGTTACACTTTAAACTTCTGCTTTGCATTTTTCAATAAGAGGCATCACCTGTTGGTGGATGTTTTCAGGGGCACATACTATGGTGTAGTTGTCTAAATAATTCTGGCAGGAAAGGTTAAATAAAATTTCTTTTCCATCAATATCGGTCACTTTAGCTCCGGCTTCTTTCAAAAGCAATAAGGGGCCGGCAATATCCCATGCTTTCGTGGTTTGATTTATACAGCCTCCCAACCTGCCGTCTGCAACATAGCAAAAGTCTGTAACTGAATTCGTGCTGCGCAGGTTGCGTATATTTTGTACCAACTCTTTTATAATGCGTGACTCAAAAGCTGTTTTCCCGGGAATTTCTGAATAATCCAGGCAATAAGAAAACAGTATTTTCTTCATAGAAACTTCATTGCATACATGTATGGGCTTTCCGTTCAACGTAGCCCCCCTCCCTTCACTTGCCAAATACATCTCATCGAAATATGGAAGCAATATTCCCGTTTCTACCGGACAATTGTTTTTCAACAACGTAATGATGACCCCATACCAAGGTATCCGCGAAGCAAAATTACTCGTGCCATCTAATGGGTCAATGATCCATGTATACAATGAACCCTTATTTATATAACCCGACTCTTCTGCAAGTATCGAATATTCCGGATAATCTTTTTCCAGAACTTCAATAATTTTTTTCTCCGAAGCTATATCAGCTTCCGTAACGATGTTGCTTTGGTCTTGTTTGTCCAACGTTTTTTCAATAGTACCAAAAGCACTCTGCAATATCTGTCCCGCTTCTCTCAAAGCTTTTACAATAGTAGCTTGTATTTCCATATTGATTTTTTGAAAGGTAGTATCCCAAACTGTGTGTATGAATTCAAATTGTTCTCTTACAAACATAATATTTTTTATGATGAATAGATGCAGGAATGAGGACGAAGCGAAGGCGTACCTTAACCAAGCTCTCATTCGTGACTCCCATTTAAATTTTTCTATTTCATAATTCAATTTTGGAATTTTCCGCTCATAGGCTTTTCGCGTCATAGCTACATAGCCATAATGACAGTATGATGGATTGCGGATTGGGCAACACACTCCGTATACACGGTCACTCGTTTATTGTTTCTGTGCAAATGTTATATCTAATCCTTACTATAAACATGCTCTGTATGCGATAATCATGCTCCAGATAGTAAAATACCACTCCATGCGTTGCCTATTCCTCATCCGCTCTGTCACCGCATAGTAGCTAACCTATTTCTTCGTAAAGTGTTCCAACTCCCGCTTGGCTTTCTCTTTGGTATGACTGCTATCATGTGCTCGAAACACCTGTTCAATGTTTGAGCTCCCCCCTATCCTTCGGGCGAACCTGTTTCCATAATTTCGCTTTAGGTGCACTACACATTATTGCAAGCATAGCATTGGAAAATACAGGCCTATTATTTCTTCTGTGTCTATCACTCCATCGCTTACTAAAAACCTTATCTTCTGAACTCCTCTGTGTTTCAAGCCTTCAATTACCAATGACCAACTCTTGTTCCTTCGTTAAACCCAGTTTACGTATCAGCGGAAAAGTGTGATGAAATGTTCATGTTGGGCGCGCCCCTGCGGGGCCGGGCTGTTCGCCACTCCGCTGTCGCTTCGGTGCTCCGCTAAAGCTCCGCACTGGCCTTGCAGGCCATGGCTGCCATCCCTCGCGCAGGTCCTCTCGAACTTTTCAGGTTCATAAGAAAATGTAAACCTCCGAAGCAGCTTACAAAAAAGACTGAGCAAGTCTGTTTGAACTTCTTATTTGTAAAGCCTTCAGCGGAACAAGAAGAGCGAGCCGCTAAGGTCTGGGCGCCGCCCAAAGGGCGGTGATTCATCCAAATCTTTTAGAAAAGATAAGACCAGCAACTCATCATATGCTAATGAGTCCCTTCCATGACAAAAGTTGCGAATCCGACCCTCAATTTTTTATGCGTAATCTAAGTTAAATGAGGGCAACCTAGCCCGATTTCTTTAATGCATTTTAGCGCATTTGATGCAATGGCAATATTACTATCAGAATTTCAAAGAGTTCTTTCTGATACATCATAACAGAAAATTTAATGGTAAATCAACTTATCAGCAACAACTTCT
This sequence comes from Cytophagaceae bacterium, assembly GCA_025054875.1. Taxonomy (GTDB): domain Bacteria; phylum Bacteroidota; class Bacteroidia; order Cytophagales; family Cytophagaceae; genus JANWYS01. Next base: position 24,524 of record JANWYS010000022.1, read on the forward strand.
ATCACTTTTCGAGTCCCAATTTTTTTTTCTATTGCAAAAAACAGATTGAATGCCACTACAAACCTGCAATGGTTTTAGTGCTTTGCGAATTGCTTTTTTTGCTTATATCTTGCCTGCCTTAATGTGATGAAAGAAAATGAAAATATCATATAACTGGCTTACACGTCATATACCGCTATCAGAATCTCCTCATAAAATTGCTGAAATGCTCACCGCATGCGGCCTTGAAGTAGAAAGCATAGAAACCGCGGAATCTGTGAAAGGCGGATTGAAAGGTTTAGTGGTAGGGCACGTGCTCACCTGTGAAAAACACCCCGGTGCGGACAAGCTAAAAAAAACTACCGTTCGTATAGGCACCGAAGTTGTGTTAAACATCGTCTGTGGAGCACCCAACATAGCTGCCGGGCAATATGTGATTGTAGCTACGCCCGGAACCACGCTATATCCTCTAAAAGGAGAACCATTCACCATACAAAAAACCAAAATCAGAGGCGAAATATCCGAAGGTATGATTTGCGCAGAAGACGAAATCGGTATAGGCGCTTCGCATGAAGGTATCATAGTATTGCAAAAGCCATATGAACCCGGAACTCCGGCAAGTGAAGTATTTAATGTAGAAACCGATTATGTTTTCGAAATCGGACTCACTCCTAACCGTGCAGATGCCGCATCTCACCTGGGTGTAGCCAGAGATTTGAGAGCCTTGTTGGATAGAAACCTCATAACATCGTTCTACGAAGTATCTCCAAATAATAACTCAAGCAAAACTATACACGTATCCGTAGAAGATGCAAAGGCATGCCCACGCTACTGTGGCCTTGTTATTGAAGGAGTGAAGATTGCCCCTTCGCCCGCATGGTTGCAAAAAAAACTTAAAGCTATCGGGCTGGCTCCCATTAACAACGTGGTAGATGCCACAAACTTCATCTTGCACGATTTAGGTCAACCGCTCCATGCTTTCGATACCGACAAAATATCGGGAGGAAAAATCATTGTGAAAAAAAACAACACCCATACCGCATTCACTACCCTCGATAAAACCGAACGTAAAATTCATCCCGACGACCTTATGATATGCGATGCGGAAAAACCTCTTTGTATAGCAGGTGTGATGGGAGGTTTGAATTCCGCAGTTACTCAGGATACAACGAACATATTTCTTGAAAGCGCTTACTTCCTGCCATCTCAAATACGCACTACCGCACAGCGTCATCAGTTAAAAACAGATTCATCTTTCCGTTTTGAACGCGGCACCGACCCTGATATACCTCTGAAAGCCTTACAAAATGCGGCTCATCTCATCCTGGAAATTGCCGGAGGAAAAATAGCAGGACCAATCATCGACCTCTATCCTCATCCCATACAGCACTCCCCGATACAAATTAGTTACTCATATCTGCAAAAAATTACCGGAATATCTATTCCGAAAGATTCTTTAAAACGTATTTTACATAATTTAGACATTACCATAAAAAACGAAAATGATGATGAGCTTTATCTCGCCGTGCCACCCCGAAAAATTGATGTACAAAGGCCTGCAGACATCGCCGAAGAAATACTGCGAATCTACGGTTTTGACAATGTTCCTCTGCAGGAATATACAGGCACTCCCTTCATTGCTCAACAACCTGAAAAAAATATTACTCAAGTAGAAAAAGTAATTGGCTCATTCTTAGCAGCGCGAGGATTTCATGAAATTATAACCAATTCACTTACCCATCCTAAATATAGCACAGCATGTCAAAAGCAAGATTCAGCCATCTACATACTGAATCGCCTGAGTGAAGATCTGGAAACCCTACGGCAAACCCTGCTCTTCTCTATGCTCGAAACAGCACGCTACAACCTGAACCGAAAACAAAACGACCTCAAATTTTTTGAATTTGGAAAAACCTATCACAAACAACAAAATGAATATATTGAAAAGGAATATCTCGCTCTGCTCGCTACAGGCAATCAAATGGCGCAAACATGGCAACAAAAAGAAGTAAAAGTAGATTTTCACTACCTGAATTCCATCGTGCTATGTATACTGGAAAAATTAAACATACAACCTGTAGGCAAAGTTGCAGATAATGTTTTACTGCAACATGCTTATGCTTATTCGATTGAAGGAAAACTTTTGGCAACGATAGGTAAGGTATCTCCGAAAATACTCAACATGCTCGATCTAAAGCAAGATGCCTATTATGCTGAATTTGATAAATCCTTATTGATACAAAACTATTCTCCAAAAGTTTCTTTCAAGGAAATCAATAAACATCCTGAAGTGCGCCGCGATTTGTCTCTCATAGTAGATAAACACATCACCTTTGCTCAAATTCGTGAACTGGCCATGAAAAAAGAGAAGAAACTGATTTCTGATATTAATGTGTTCGATCTTTATGAAGGCAAAAATATCGGAGAAGGAAAAAAAGCATATGCCATCAGTTTTATTTTGCAAGACTATGAACAAACCCTTACAGACAACGTAATAGACAAAACTATGCAGAAACTTATGAGCAGCTTTGAGTCTGAATTGGGCGCGGTGATACGCAAGTAAATACCATAGTTCAAATACACTATTATAAACATAGTTATGGCCATAGATTCCGACAATGGAGTTCGGTTATGATTGAAATGTCCTGGTCTCACTCAGCATTTCTCACTAAATGACTATATTGAAAAGCATAGTCAATTCAGGGCGATTGCTGATACAGAACTCATTTCTTATGACGATCAATTACTACGTATTGAGAATTCTTAGTAAAGAGCTTAATGCTCTTGTAAAAGGACAGGAAATAGATAGTTGTTACAAGGTATCTCCTGATGAACTGGTTATTCTCATAAAAGGTTTCACCGAAGTAATTAAGGTAAACCTCTTTCATGACTTCACATGTGTTTACATACCGCAGCGATATGCACTGCCTGCAAAAAATCGTCACGGAGTATTTAAGAAAATAAAAGGGTTGAAAATTCTGGAGACCGTACAGCATGAAAACGACAGAGGTTTTCATTTTGAATTGGAAAATGATTTTTCATTAGTGTTTAAAATGCATGGCTCACGTTCAAACATTATTCTGCTTGAAAAAAACTTAGTGACTGAAGTTTTTAAAAAAAATTTAAAGCTAGATTATCAATTTGATTTAAGCAACGTTCATAAAATTTCGAACATATCTTTCAGTTCGTTCGTAGAGCAATCATGCAACGCAAAAAAAATATTTCCGGCAATTGATGAAGAAATCCAGCAATGGTTAGATGCAAAAGGATATGCCGGCATGGAACCGCAGCAAAAATGGGATTTGCTCACCAATGCTCAAGAAACTCTGCTGAATCCATTATTCAATGTGTATCGCATGGGAGATGATGTAAAACTTACCATACTACATCAAAACAACAGTTTACTACTCACACATTCAGCTTTGGAAGCATGCAACGCTTATGCACGTCTCAAAGAGCCTGTTTTCTTTTTAGAAAAGGAAAAACAAGCAGTGCTTCTCGAATTGTTCAGAGAAAAAAAACTATTGCAAAAGCAAATAGCCGACCTCCAGAAAAGACAACTCATACTTACGCAATCTACACCGCCCGGAGAGATAGCCGATGTGATTATGGCAAATCTGCATCAGCTAAAACAAGGAGACGAAGAAGTGACTTTGATAAATTTTTACAACGATATGCCAATAAAAATCAAACTTAGAAAAGAGTTGTCTCCACAAAAAAATGCAGAGTGGTACTATAAAAAATCGAAAGCCCTAGAAAAAGAAAAGAGAAACATAATCGAAACTCTGGAACAGAAGAAAGTACAACTATCAAAACTTGACGAAAATATTGATACCATCAACCAGATTCAACAATTGAAAGCATTAAGACAATACATAAAAAAAGAAATTTCACCTCCCTCCAATGATGACTTGATAAAAGAGCAATTATTTAAAAAATTTATAATAGACGATTTTGTCATACTGGTAGGCAAGAATGCTAAAAACAACGACTTGCTTACTCAGCGATATTCATACAAAGAAGATTTATGGCTGCATGCACGGGATGCGCCTGGGTCGCACGTATTGGTAAAATATAAACCTGGGAAAAGATATCCTAATAATGTTATCGAAAAAGCAGCAGCCATAGCTGCTTACTTCTCCAAAAGACGTGGTGAATCTTTGTGTCCTGTGATAGTAACGTACAAGAAATATGTTCGGAAAAAAAAAGGAGCCGCTCCCGGAGAAGTGGTAGTTGAAAAAGAAAAAACTTTTTTAGTAGAGCCCGGGCTACCTTTGAACACGTAAAAATATTTTTTATATATTACGTAGTACAAACTAACCGTTTAGCTATGAAAAACATTATCCTCATCTTAAAATATTAGCCCCAAACTTTAAGAGTATTGGGACGTTATAAAAACTAATGCCTCAACACCCAAAAATTAAATTAATAAAACCACACTATACTGCCACATGTACACACGTATAGGATTAACAATAGCCCTTATTTTAATGAAGTACATTTCCGGGTATATCCATGCCGCAGAAATTTTTATTATAAATCCTTCCACTGTAAACGCTATCAACATTTGGAAAGGCAAACACACAGCCTACTACATAGACAAAGAAAATAAATACTCCTTCAGGGAAATTTCTTCAATATCCTTTGCCTCCAAATTTCAGACTCCTGATAAGGAAATGTTGGTAATCAATAATCCAAACTATTCATATTGGGTAAAGATTGATTTTCTCAATCAGGCCGATGAAGATTACAAATTTATTTTTGAAATATACGACCAAACTATTGACTATGCCGAAGTGTACATACCTACACAAAAAGGATATGAAAAGTATGTGTGTGGAGATAAATTCCCATTTTATGATCGGCTGTACAAGCATAAAAATTTTGCATTTAATCTGTATTTACCATATAACAAGCCAGTGAGTGTATATGTAAAATACGTCCCCGGACATAGTACCACAGTGGTAGGAGCTGTAAAAACCAATCTGGTATTTATATCATATGCTTTGAAAGAATATTTCTATCTGGCGCTTTTTTATGGCCTTGTCCTGTCATTGATTTTTTACAATTTTATCATGTATGTAAAAATGCGCTTGCGCTATTACATATTGTTTGTTCTATACCTATTGTCGGTAGGGCTTTCCATGGCAAGCAATGATGGTATAGGATTTCATATATTGTGGCAAAACCTTCCTTCGTTTAACAACACCTTTTTACATATTTCATCATTTATACTGGTGGCTACCATGCTTTTGTTTTTCCTTGAGTTTGCCAAAGAAATAAAATTTCCAATGATAGTTTATACGATTTCTTTCATCTTTATTGGCCTTCGATTCTTAGTAATGCTATACAATTTGTGGAACAATGGTAGCCTCAATATATCGCCAATTGACCTCACTATACGTTTATTCTTGATGATTTGCTCTATATATGCTTTTATGAGAGGCAACCGAAGCATACGATATTATATGATCGGTATGGTGTTCTTATTCTTTGGATATTCAGTAAGAGAATTAATGTCAAATGGTATATTGGGCAATAACATCTTCACCGTCTATATGCATCTGTTTTGCGAAGCCTTACAAATGATACTGATATCGTTAGCCATGAGCGATAGAATACAACTTACTATGCAAGACATCAATAAAAAACAAAAGCTGGCACTGGAACAACTAGCTGAAACAAATAAGGAAACCGAAAAAATTAAAATCTCTTTGGAACAAAAGTTGGAACAGCAAATCAGAGCCGAACGATATGTGTCTGAAGGTATGCAAGCCCTAAGCAAGGTGCTCACTGCCCATCTCAACGACCCCGATGTTTTATATCAAAATACATTAACCTTCATCTGCAAATATTTTAACATGCGATTAGGCACATTATACCTCGTACCGTTTAATAGTGAAAAACTCGTTTTACGGGCTACATATGCCGTACATGATTCAGAGCAAATCTTGTATGAAATTTTACCTCATGAAGGATTACTCGGAAGTTTATTTTCTGAACCCACCTCTAAAATCATAACAAATTTACCTGAAGACTATTACAAGATCAGCTCAGGATTAGGACAATCGTCTCCATCTGTTGCCTATATTGAGCCTTTATCTTTCAACAACAAACTCATCGGCGTGTTCGAACTTGCAGCATTCAGCGAAATTAAACAAGAAGAATATTATTTGTTGAAGCGCTGTTTAGAACAGATTGCAACTACTTTTAATAACGTACTATCCAATGAAGCCACACAAATCATGCTCAAAGAATCAAGAGAAAAAGAGCAACAGCTCTTACAGCAAGACCAAATTATGAAACAACAAATTGAAGAGTTAGTAACTCTTAAGGAAGAGTTTGAAAGGAGGGAAAAGGAATTATTGCGGGAAATACATTTACTGAAATCTGCACATAAATAATGAACACATTACCCGCTGCGAGCTTAGATAGTATGTTTTAGAAGAGAGTTACAACCCATTCAATACAAATGCCATGAAACCATTTTATGCATTAGAAATAATTTTGAATTCTAAGTACTTGAAATCATTGGTGAAGAAATGATTGGCATTTACATTTTCGATACTGTCCTAAAAAGTGTGTAAAGTGAGTTGTTTTTTGAAAGATTAATTAGATTAAAAACTAAAAAAAGTCAAAAATATAGAACAA
>JANWYS010000023.1 GCA_025054875.1 Cytophagaceae bacterium
CTATTCTGCTGTTAGGCTATGTAGCCATGACGCGAAAAGCCTATGAGCGCAAAGTGCCAAAATTGAATTATGAGACGAGAAAATTTAAATGGGAAGCATGAATGGGAACTTCGCTACGGCTACGCCTTCGCTCCGTTCCCATTCATGCAAGTATGTAACAAATAAAAAAATACTATGTTTGTAAAAAAAACTACACTTCATACACACTTTTTGGGATACTACCTATGTTTTTTATCTTTTTAGTTTTTAATCTAATTAATCTTTCAAAAAAAACTCACTTTTCACACTTTTTGGGACAGTATACTCTAATCAATAACATGGTATCAAAACAACATAGCCTCAATATGAGGCTATATTGTTTCGGAATAAATTGTTAAACTAACTACTAACGAACGTTGTTTTGGGGTTATTTTTTTAAAAACTTAACTTGCAGGGTATAATTCTTTTTCAAGAGACTATCTTTTTTTTGTGATGCCATATTGGCATTTTTATCAATAACATTACCCAATAATAATACCATCGCCAAACTACTCACTTTCAAAACAAATATTCTATCCGAATCACTTATCCTCATCGCCACGTATTTTATTGGGTAAATTATAATTTTTATTTTTAAATTAATACTACTTGGATAAAAAAAGTAACCATTTTAACTCAGATTTTTCAGTTGAATATAAACCCATTTTATGCGTTAGAAAATTCATAGTTGGGCACAACACTTGAAATGTTAAAAGATAAGCCGTTTTTTAACCAAGTTCGTTTTTTCTACTGTACTACAAAGACCTTTTGGATAATCCATGCGGCTGTGGCAAAGCATCTGAAACGTAACGTTTTAAGTACTTGATTACGTTGATCTTGTAGCCCCATGTGCTTAAAAACCGCCATGATGTTATAGGCCAGCATAACACACCTATAGGCTGCTTTCGTGCTATAAAACTTTCTAAAGTTGAAACTTATATGCTCGTAAATCATACTTGAGTTTATGACCCAGCTTTCTCCATTGCCATGCCCTGATGGATATGCCACATCTCCGTATCGAGAGCTAAACGTAAAGGTGTTTTTAGAGTATCTTAAATTCAATTCTTCTGTTCTTTGCTCTGTTTTCCTCACTGGTATTGGGAACAGCGGGCTTGCTTTCGCCATAGCCTTTATATTGAATTTGTTTTTTGTTTACGCCATTTCTGATGAGATACTCATATACAGCAAACGCTCTTTTGTCTGACAGTGTGAGGTTATCAGCTTCATTTCCTACATCGTCGGTGTGGCCGGCTATTTCTATGGAAAGCGATTCATTTTGTTTTAGAAAGACAACCAATTTGTCGAGTTCAGTTTTCGATTTTTCTTCCAGCGTCCATGAATTAGTCTGGAAGAATATGTTGTTCAATACTATGCTGGCACCTTTTTTAAGAGGTTCCAGGTAAACATCTAATGTAAGTGGATTGAATGATGAGGGATTTTTGTAATCAAAAAAAATGCTCTTGAACAAGTAGCCCTCTGCGCTTACATACAATGCATATTCAGTGCCTTTGGTGAGCACAAGTAAATACTCGCCCGTGACATTATCTGATTGTACGGATTGAATAGTTTGTCGCGTAGCCAGGTCAATGAGTTCGATTCTGGCACGTACTTTAGCTTTGGATACAGCATCGTAAATGGTGCCTTTTGAATAGGTGCTGGCATAGGGTTGCTTCAATTGATCAGGCACATCAAATTCATACAGATATGTAGGTTGTACGCGCATGCCTTTGCTGTCTTCGGATATAGCATAATATCCTTTTTTGAAATCGGGAGTGATATAGATGGTGCTTTCATCTTTTGCTGTGTTTATAGGATATCCAAGATTTTTAGGTTCGCTCCATGAGGTATCATTTTTTGTGCTGAAAAATAAATCATAACCGCCCATGCCGATATGGTATTTGGAAGCGAAGTAAAGAATTTTACCACTGGCGTGAATGAAGGGAGAAGCCTCATCTCCTTTGGTATTGATAATCGGGCCGATGTTTTTTGCTTTAGTCCATGTGCCGTTTTCAGCGAGTTGAGAATACCAAATGTCTAATCCGCCTTGTCCGCCTTTTCTTTCTGATGTGAAGTATAGTGTTTTGCCATCTGCTGAGAGAGAAGGCTCTGAATCCCAATTGGGAGAATTGATGTTGCTACCCATATTTTGAGGTTCTGTCCATGAATTTCCTTCTTTGTAGGAAACGTACAGGTCGCAGCTTCCCAAGCCATCAGGTCGTTCGCACGATGCAAAAACCAGCATGCGTCCATCGGCAGATAGGGTGGCTATGCCTTCATCCATAGGTGTATTAATTTTGTCGGATATGGATACCGGTAGTGTCCACTCACCATTTTCGAAATTAGAGATCATTATGTCGCCACGTTCTTTTTTATCAGCAGTGCGAATGACATAAAATATTAAGGTTTGCTGATCGCCGGTCAGGAAAGGATAGGCCTGTAAAAAGAAATTATTGATTTTAGAGCTCATTTTGCGAGGACTGAATTGAAGCGGGTTTTGAATGGATTGCATAGCAAATGTACAACATTTGGAAGCGCGTATAGCTTCTTCGGCTATTTTTTTATCCGCCGGATTGTGCTTTGTGGTGAGATCAAAATATTTTTTGGCATTTGCCCAGTCGCTCTCTTTCTGATAGAGTAAGGCTAAGGTAAAATAGGAGTTCACATATTTAGGGTTGTCGGGTTGCAACTCGGCAATCTTTAAGTAAGCGTTCTTAGCGCGTTCAAAATCTTTTAGTGTAAGATGTATGAAAGCCAACTTTTCGTAAGCTTCAATAAAATTTTTATCTTTCTCTATGGCCTTATACAAAGCATCACGAGCTCCGTCAAAGTTGCGTTCTCTGCCTTTCAGCATGGATTCGGCCTGTTGATAAAGCTCAATTGCTTTTTTGTTTTTTGTACTCAAATTGTTGGTTTGAGCAGTGCACATTCGGTGTGCTAATAGGGCGGTCAAACATATTAGAAGGGTTTTATTTATCATACGGAATATTCTTTTAAGGTACATTAATAAACTTGTGTAATTGTATGGATATACCCCACTGAGGATTTTTTTTTACGTACTCAATTATTAGCGGCATCACTTCAGCATGTTTTGACCATTCGGGTTGCAGATACAGCTTACATCGTACAGGGTGCACGCGAGCGGCTTGTTGCTCGGCAAATGCAAAGTCGGATTGATTGTAAACTATAATTTTCAATTCATCGGCCAAAGCGTATATGTCCGGATGCGGAAGTTTAAATTTTTTGGGAGATAAGCATACCCAATCCCACTTTCCGCTGATCGGGTAAGCTCCTGAGGTTTCTATGTGTGTACGTATGTTTTTAGAACGAAGGCTATCGCAAAGTGGATCGAGAGTGTGCATAAGAGGCTCACCACCGGTTACCACAGCTATGGTAGCTTTGTGAGCATAAACATGTGAACTTATTTCCTCTGGAGACATCTTAGGATGGGCTTCTGCAGGCCAACTTTCTTTCACATCGCACCAATGGCAACCTACATCGCACCCTCCCAGGCGAATGAAGTAAGCCGCATATCCTTGCCAATAGCCTTCACCTTGTATGGTATAAAATAATTCCATAACAGGCAAATATAAATTGGAACTATGCGGCAAACATGTTGAGGTTTTACTCATCTTCCTTACGGGCTTGTGTTGCATCATTATTATTTTTTTTCATGCCTTCTCTTATTTTCATTAATTTTTTCAATACGTCGTACCACATGGGAGCTCCTATAGATACGGCCATAGTAGTGATTAAAAAGCCTAAACATTTTTCCAGGTTCATTTGCTGTGCTGACCATTTTAATTTTTGCATGAGAGTTAATTTACTCATATCCGTATGTATGCCATTTTTTATTTTGTATTCTCGCTCCCACGTGATGGGGAAATCCAATATGGAGAGTTTTTGATAGTCCTGGATTATGCGATCAAATGCAAGTTCTGTAGAGTCAGCATCATTCACTGGTTTGTATTCAGCTTCGTATTCTTTTTTGATGATTTCTGCGGAGAAGGCAATTACGCTCTCTCTGAGTTTTTCATTACGCCAAAGTTCGTTCATGGCGCTGAACGAGTCTACATTCAATGCTATGGTGGTTATGAATGACAGAACGTAAATAGCTATTTGTACTCTCTTTTTATACCAATCCGTCAGTCTTGTCATATACGTGCTGAACCATTCTTCAATTTCTGTTCTTAATTCTGACAGGGAAGAACATTCATTTATTTTCGCATTCAAGATTCGTTTGAACTGGCTTGGTGGCAAAGCAAAAATTTTTTCTTTCACGTATTCATAAATATCTCTACCTGCAGGCATGTCTCGACTTAAGGTTTCTATAATGGCATCCGTGAAAGTGTTGGGTGAAATTTCCGGCGGAAATTTTTTTTTGTGGCGGCAATAGCTTATGAATGGACTTCTCTCCAACTCAGTAAACAATATTTCCGATTGGTCATCGGCCTTGAAGGCATTTCGTATGAAAAATTTCAGGATTTTTCTGCGCAGCGAAAAAATCATTACTATTAACTCATTCAATCCGGATATGAGTATACTTTGAAATAAGTATATGACGGCCATTCCAATGGCTACATCCAATATCTGTGAGTTAAACATATGCAAGAAAATCATTTTATGAAGTTTATTAAACCTAATCAAATAAATAAAAAATTGAAAGTAAATTCCTGGTAAATTGATTTCGTGAAAATGATTCAGATTTCTTATCAGAAATGAAAACTTGTGATGTTACCCTTTGTTACATCAGAGATAGAAATGGGATACTAACAATGCTATGACTTTATGAGATATTCAGCGGTAAAGAGAAAAATTTAGCCTTGGTTTCGGAGCTTCGTTCCGTTGAAGGCTCCGAAAAAAATGAGTTCGAACAGACCACTCAGTCCCTTTTACGAGCTACTTCGGAGGTCTATATTTCCTGATGAACCTAAAAAAGTTCGATAGGACCCTGCGCGAGGGATGGGAGCCATGGCCTGCAAGGCCAGTGCGGAGCTTTAGCGGAGCACCGAAGCGACAGCGGAGTGGCGGACAGCCCGGCCCCTTAGGGGCGCGCCCAACATAAAAAACTTCACTACACTTTTCTGCTGATACGAACTCTAGGTTTAAAAATGAAGGTTAGAAAATTTTTTTCTTGTCCAGTTGCTCTTGATATTTTTTGGCATGCTTCTGATGTTCTTCATAGGTTTCTGAAAATACATGCTCTCCGGACAAGTCATCTTTGGCGCAGAAATATAAATAATCATGCCCTTCATAATTGAGCACGGCATCAATGGCAGAAGGAGGAACCGAGCATATGGGCCCCGGAGGCAAGCCTTTGTACTTGTATGTATTGTAGGGAGAATTGATCTTCTTATCTCTATCCATCAGGCGACGCACAGCGAATTTTTGATTAGCAAATACAAGAGTAGGATCTGATTCGAGTTTCATTCCCTTCTGCAAGCGATTCAAATACACGCCGGCAATGGTGGGCATCTCTTCCGGCATTTTAGTTTCCATATAAACGATGGAAGCTAGTATGACAACTTCCTCTCGGGTCAAGTTTATATTTTTTGCTTTTTCCTCACGCTCTTCGTTCCAGAAAAATTCGTAATGGCCATACAAATTTTCAATCAGCTCTTCAGCCTCTCTTTGGGTTTCGCATACATATTTCCCGGTTATAAATATACAAAAGATGTTTTCTTTGTTGAATCCTCCTGTTTGATGTAAGAACTTTTTATCATTAAGTTTTCTCCAAATGTCATCAGGATGAATTCCTGAATTTTTGGCAATGGCTTTGATGAGGCTTTTTCGATTTTGCAAGAATGGTATTTCCAGATGTATTATTTTTTTGTCTAATGGTTTATTCAAAGCATTACAAATAGAAATATTGTTAGATCGTTGAGGTATACTGTACACCCCATCTTCTACATAATGCATACCCATGAGATAAGCCATTGCTAAAAGACTGAGGCGACTGTGTATAATTCCTTTTTCTTTCAACATATTGGCCACTTCCATTACAGGCATTTTTTTTTCGATGTAAATCGTGTACATACCTTTTCGAATACGGCAATTGGTGCCCACCGTAACGTTATATAAAATTATGATGAGCAACAGCAGGAAGCAGGCTAAGAGTACATTACGCTTTGAAATTATTTTTCTCTCTTGGCTACTCATTATTTTAGAATTAGATATAATATTCCATCAGGCTTCCGATAATGGCAACAGGGTTAATCTTTGAGCAGTCCGGGCCTACGCATTTTTGTACGCTCTATAGATTGCTGAAGTTGCCATTGTTCAATTTCTTTGGTGTTACCGGAAAGCAGAATTTGAGGCACCTTCCATCCGTTGTATTCGGCAGGTCTGGTATATACGGGAGGAGCCAGCAGGTCGTCTTGAAAAGAATCGCTGAGAGCTGAAGATTCATCAGAAAGCACGCCGGGAATGAGGCGAATGACTGCATCACTGATGACGGCCGCAGCTAACTCTCCTCCTGAAAGCACATAATTGCCTATACTGATTTCATCGGTAATCAAATGCTCTCGCACTCGCTCATCTACACCTTTGTAATGGCCACAAAGAATCATTATGTTTTGCATGAGAGAAAGCCGGTTGGCCTTTTTTTGGTCAAACAATTCCCCATCCGGGGTGGTGTATATTATCGTGTCGTACGTACGTTCAGACTTGAGGGCGGTAATACATTTGTGAATGGGTTCTACCATCAGCACCATACCGGCACCTCCTCCAAAAGCATAGTCATCTACCTGGCGGTGCTTATTGATGCTATAATCCCGAAGATCATGAACAATTACTTCTACCAAATGCTTATCTATTGCTCTCTTCAATATAGAGTGCGCAAAAAAACTGTCGAGCAACTTCGGCAGGCAGGTAATTATGTCTATTCTCATAAATGAACATTTTATGATGAATTACAAAAATACGCTATTAGTTTGAGTGTTGCTCAACAAAACATTGTGTGCTTTTCGATATCTCCACTATACGTGGCATAGCACTTGCATTCCAGGTATACTTCTGCCTCAATGGTTAATGATTTTTTCTTTTATGCAGTGCAGTACTATTGATTGAATATGATGCGACCTTACCTGTGATGTTAAGAATGGCACTAACTTAAACGGTAAATTTCATTTAGCGCAAATTTTTTTACTTCAGGAAAAAAAGAAAAAAAATCTGCCTCAATGGAATCATAATGATTTTTGAGCACTTGAGTAGCTTGCTCCATGTTGGATGTGTGTGATGCGCGTTTTGCCATGCCTTTAAATACCTTTTCTAATCCATGGAAATTGCCATAGTTAAAGAGCCAATTATCTCTGATCATGTACGGCAGAAACCCTTGTATGTCGTCCGGAAGAAACTGCTTATACTCTTCTAACAGTTTATACACATAGCCTACATATTCGCTGAGCGGAGTATCGGAATATAGCGTCCAATGATATGCCAAAAAATGATCATAATAGATGTCGGTTACGACAGATGCATATTTGCCGAAGTCTTTACGTATTTTCTCTTTTGTGGAGATCACGGCCGGATGAGAATCTGTATATATATCAATCTTACGGTGAAGGTGAATTCCTTTTTGCAGCTCTTTAGGATATTGGTGAAATGAATTTCCGCGGAGCGAGTCGGCTATAAAATTGCCAATGAGCAGCAAATCCGAATCGCCGGATAGATAAGCATGTGCAAGAAAATTCATTCTTCACTTCCCGTGGTTTTGTTCAAATAGGTTCTATATAGGTTTATACCTACACCAAATTCAAAAAAAGGTAGTAACTCTTTTTCATCAGCATATCCGGGGGTGCTGTATTTCGATATACTTACGCCTGCCTGCAGTATGGAATACCAACGCTCCAGGAAATAAGCCTTGAGGCCGGTAGCGAAAACACCGGAAAGTACTTTTGTCTTCAAATCCACATCTACAGCAGGGGCTGCATGACGGTTGTATTCATTTTCATATAACAAATATGAGCTTGCAATCCATTTTACATTGTAGAACACTATGGAAGTTTTGGCCAACTCTTGACTAATCCCCAATCCTATTGTAGGCTTACCCAATTTTATTTTGGGGCTGTATGTATAAAAATAAAGCAAACGGAATTGCGTGTTATATATGGATAAATCACTTGCTAAAAAAGGTGAATACTTGACCACATTACCTCCAAAATAAATGCCCAGGTTGAATGGCTTTTTGGGAGGGGTTGATATTTGAGCCATGGAAGAGATACAAAAAAAAGATACGAGTGAAGAAGTCAATAATACTTTTTTCATATGCATGAGTAGTTCTTTGAACGTACAAGATAAAACTTTTATAGAAAGTTACGTACTAGATTGTAAAAGAATTTAACCCTGAACAATAATCTGCTAAAATTGCTCATGAAATAAGTAAGAAGAAGATAAATGAATTAAAAGAAATTAAAAGGTTTCGACAGTTATCTGATTGTTGGTATAAATACAAATACCGGCTGCTATGAGCATAGATTCATACACTATTTCTGATGCGGAGAGTTGAGGCGCATGTTTTTTGAGGGCAAGAGCGGCCGACTGCGCATACATGCTGCCGGAGCCAATGGCGGCTACCTGATTATCGGGCTCAAGCACATCGCCGTTACCTGATATTAGCAAAATTTCATTTCGATCTACAGTAATCATCATAGCTTCAAGCCTTCTTAGGAAACGATCGGTACGCCATTCCTTGGCTAATTCTATTGCAGCACGTTTCATGTTTCCTGAGTAGGTGTTTAGGTTTTCTTCAAAGCGGTCCATGAGAGTAAATGCATCGGCCGTAGAGCCGGCAAACCCGGCTATTACTTTTCCCTCATACAGGCGGCGTAGTTTTTTCACGTTGTTTTTTGCAATGGTATTGCCCAAAGTAGCTTGTCCATCGGCAGCAATAGCCACCTGTCCGTTGTGGATTACAGCGATTACTGTAGTAGAGTGTATTTTCATGTATTGCTATATCTTGCAGCAGATTGTTTTTAAAAACTAATCTTTTGGCAGAACAACTGAAAGTTAAACCAATATGCGTACCGGGTCTTCCAAAAGTGATTTTAAGGTTTGCAGGAACGCCGCGCCTGTGGCGCCATCTACCACTCTATGGTCGCATGATAGTGTTACTTTCATAACATTGCCCACCGTCAACTGGCCATTTTTGACAATAGCGGTTTGCTTAATGCCTCCCACGGCGAGGATACAGGAATCCGGAGGATTGATAATGGCTGTAAACTCTTCTATGCCAAACATTCCAAGGTTTGATATAGTGAAGGTGTTACCCGTCCAGTCCGAGGGTTGAAGTTGTTTGTTTTTAGCTTTATTTGAAAATTCTTTTACTTCAGCAGCAATATGAGATAAGGTTTTGCTGTCGGCAAATTTTACAACCGGTACAAGCAGCCCATCTTCTACGGCCATAGCTACTCCGATGTGTATGTGATGGTTGTAACGGATTTTGTCTCCCAGCCAAGAAGAGTTTATAGCCGGATGTTTCCTCAATGCTGCTGCCGTAGCTTTGATGATCATGTCGTTAAAGGAAACTTTAACCGGCGACACTTCATTTATACTGGTGCGTGCCTCTATGGCTTTATCCATATTTATTTCAATAGTCAGATAGAAATGAGGAGCGCTGAATTTACTCTCTGCCAACCGGCGGGCAATGGTTTTGCGCATTTGTGAGACGGGCACTTCGTTGTAGCCTTCCTGACCAACTACCAAAGGTATTTGTACAGCAGGCTGTTTATCCGGTGTTGTGCTCGTTGTTGCGCTTGCACTCTTGTAGGCTTCAATGTCGCGCTTTACGATGCGGCCGTTTTCTCCCGTTCCTTTTATTTCATGTATGTTGATTCCTCTCTCTTTAGCAAGCCTTCTGGCAAGTGGAGATATTTTTACTCTTTGTGATGATTCGTTTGAAGTTATGGTTCCGTTGCCGGAGGAGAGTTGTGTTTGAGTTTCTGTGTGGCTAATAGAGGTTTCTTTTACTTTGCTTTCTTTTTGAGCAGTGGCAGATGCTTGTTGCAGTAGAGGTGTGTAATCTGTGCCTGCCTCACCGATGATTGCCAAAATTCCATCTACTGGCACAGATTCATTTTCTTTTACACCGATGTAGAGTAAAGTTCCATCTGAGTACGATTCAAACTCCATGGTAGCCTTGTCCGTGGCGATTTCTGCGAGCAAGTCACCGGATTTTACTTTATCTCCTACCTTTTTGTGCCACGCTACGATGGTACCTTCGGTCATCGTGTCGCTCATTTTGGGCATTCGGATGATTTCGGCTTTTATGGACGATACATCAGCGATATTGGTTTGCGTATTTTGCCCCAACTGAGGATTAGATTTTCCCTGAACGGAAACTTTATTATCAGATAGTGAAGAAAGAAGAACGCTGATATCTTCCCCTTTTTGACCTATGATAGCTATAACAGCATCAATAGGTACAGCTTGTTTTTCAGGTACGCCAATGTGCAGGAGGACACCCTCTTGATATGACTCCAACTCCATGGTAGCTTTGTCTGTTTCTACTTCCGCCAGCAAGTCGCCTGATTTTACATGGTCTCCTACTTTTTTATGCCATGCAGCGATCACGCCTTCAGTCATCGTATCGCTCATCTTAGGCATTCGAATTACCTCTGCCATTTAGTTTATTTAGTTTAATTGTTCCCTTCAAAAATAGCCTATAAAATATTATTTTCAATACGCTTACTCAAGATTTTGAATTGCACGGCTGCAGTTGCGCATATTGTGATGTAGCAAAGATAGGGTTTTAACCTGTATTATGCACCTGTAAATGATGAGTTGATTTAATTTTCATATTCTCATTTCCAGCTCTCTGTTGTGACAAACGGTGATGACCATGGAACTGAGACCAAGTAACAGAGCACAGGGTGTGATATTGTGATATGATGGTACATTACAAGATGTTTGATGTTCAATCTGTAAAATCAGAACTCAGCATATTTGGGCGTACGGGGAAAAGGGATAACATCACGTATGTTGCTCATGCCAGTAACGAATAGCATGAGCCGTTCAAACCCGAGGCCAAATCCGCTGTGCGGAGCATTTCCAAAACGTCTGATGTCCAGATACCACCATATGTCTTCATCTTTTATGCCCACTTCTCTGGCACGTGTTTTTAATTTCTCAATATCATCCTCTCTTTGTGAACCTCCTATTATTTCGCCTATTCCCGGGAATAAGACATCCATAGCTTTCACGGTTTTGCCATCGTCGCTTTGTTTCATATAAAAAGCTTTTATGGCTTTGGGATAGTCGGTAAGGATAACAGGTTTTTTAAAATGTTTTTCAACCAGATAGCGTTCATGCTCCGACTGCAAGTCTACACCCCATTCTACAGGATATTGAAATTTTTTCTTTTTGTATGGAGCAGAACTTTTTAATATTTCGATGGCATCGGTGTATGTCAGTCGCTCAAAAGGATGCGAGACTACAAATTCCAGCTTCTGCAACAAATTCATTTCATCACGCTCCTCTTGTTTTTTCTTTTCGTTTTCTTTTATGAACCGGGCGTTTAGAAAATTCAAATCGGATGAGCAGTTATCCAAAGCATATTGAATTAAATACTTGAGAAATTCCTCTGCCAGGTCCATGTTTTCTTGCAATTCATTGAAAGCGACTTCAGGTTCAATCATCCAAAATTCAGCCAGATGCCTGGTGGTATTGGAATTTTCAGCACGAAATGTGGGCCCGAAGGTATAAATTTGCCCGAGCGACATTGCGCCAAGTTCGCCTTCTAATTGACCGGATACAGTAAGATGTGTTTCTTTGCCAAAAAAATCTTCCTTGAAATTTACGGTTTTATCTTCGTTCAGCGGAAGGTTATTAAAGTCCAACGTTGTCACTCTGAACATAGCACCCGCCCCTTCCGCATCAGAACCTGTAATGATTGGTGTATGCAAATAAAAAAAACCTCTGTCGTTAAAAAATTTGTGTATGGCATAGGCCATGGCGTGCCGCAGGCGCATGATGGCACCAAACGTGCTGGTGCGCATACGCAAATGAGCAACTTCGCGCAGAAACTCCAGACTATGCTCTTTCGGTTGCAAAGGATATAACTGCGGATCAGCTTTTCCTAATATCATCAGCTTCTCCGGGAGCAATTCTATGGATTGCCCCGAACCTTGAGATTCAATAATCTTCCCCTCTATGCTTACACATGTTCCGGTATGAATGTCGCACAGGAGTTTATAGTCTGCATGGTCAGGGCTGAGCACTACCTGCATATTTTCCACGCACGACCCATCGTTTATGTTTATGAAACTCACATTTTTATTGCTTCTCACAGTGCGCACCCACCCGCATATTTTTACGTCAGTTCCTATGGGTTGAGATAAAAAAAGTTCTTTGATTCGGCTCCTTTTCATATCAAACATTCTTGTTTTATTCATCAATAAACTCGCACAGCATTATCGTGCATGTAAAATAACATGTTCCCTACAGCGTTAATATCATTCGGGTAAAATTTAATATTTGGCAAAAAAACGATATTTTAACTGTAAATAAAAATGTGGTATTTTTGCATACAAAGATTATAAGATGAATTTCAAATGTCCTCGCAGAAATTAGGATTGAATCAGTTGATGACGCAAAAACTGTCGCCTCAACAGATACAGTTTATAAAACTGCTTCAAATTCCTACTGCCGAACTTGAATCCAGAATAGAGGAAGAACTTGAAAACAACCCTGCACTGGAAGAGGGTAGAGATGAAGAAAAAGAAGAACTGACGCTGGAGGGCTCGATAGATGACCCCTTTTCTAATACCGACGATGATCCCATACTCAACGAATACAACGATGACAATATGATGAATGAATATGATGAGTCAGACGACTCATCATCCGATCACGATGAGGAGTACACTAATGATTCTTACGAAGACGAAATAAATATAGATGAGTATGTAGACAAAGACGATGTAGCAGGTTATAAGATGCAAGGCGATGGTCCTAACCCCGACGAAGAAGATAAGGAATCTCCCATTACCAGCGAAATAACACTACATGATTCATTAATTCAGCAATTGGGTTTCCTTAAACTTGATGAGCGTCAACATACCATAGGCCTGCAACTCATCGGGAGTATAGATGCCGATGGTTACATCCGAAGAGAACTCGATTTAATCGCAAACGATTTATCGTTCTCTCAAAATATTGAAACCACCCCTGAAGAGTTAGAGGAGATTTTATTTAAAATCCAGACTTTCGACCCGCCCGGAATTGCAGCACGAAACTTACAGGAGTGCCTATCTCTTCAACTGGAAAGAAAAGACCCGGATGAAGAATACGTGATGTTGGCCCGTAAAATCATTGACGAATGTTTCGATGAATTCACAAAAAAACACTACGAAAAAATTCAAAAGAAACTCAACGTGACCGAAGATGAGATTAAAGGCGCCATACGTATTATCACAAGGCTTAATCCAAAGCCCGGAGGAGAAGATGGCTCTGATATCAAATCTCAATACATAATTCCAGACTTTATCTTAGTCAATAATAATGGGAAATTAGAGCTCACGCTTAATGCACGAAACGCTCCCGAGCTGAAAATAAGCCGCTCCTACAAAGAAATGTTTGATGCCTATGAGAAGGGAGCAAAAAAAGATAAAAAGCTTAAAGAGGCCGTCACCTTTGTAAAAACCAAACTGGATGCCGCCAAATGGTTTATTGACGCAATAAAACAAAGGCAGCAAACTTTGCTCACCACCATGGAGGCAATAGTAAAATTTCAGTACGATTTTTTCCTGGAGGGAGACGAAAGTAAACTAAAACCGATGATTCTTAAAGACATTGCCAACGAAATTAATATGGATATATCTACCATTTCAAGAGTTGCAAACAGCAAAAGTATACAGACCGATTTCGGCATATATCCTCTGAAGTATTTTTTCTCCGAAGGTATATCTACCGACTCAGGAGAAGACGTAAGCAGCAGAGAAGTAAAACAAATTCTCAAAGAGATAATAGAAGCCGAAGATAAAAAGAAACCATTGTCTGACGAAAAGCTCGAGGAAGAACTTAATAAAAGAGGCTATAACATAGCCCGCCGAACGGTAGCTAAATACCGCGAACAGTTGAATATTCCCGTTGCCCGGCTTCGCAAGCAACTTTAAGCCTGTTTGCTTTTGTTTTTTTACCTATACTTTAATTAACTGAAATCTCTGTGAAAAATTTCAGAAGAATAAAAAGAATAATTCTTTTTCAAAAAACATGTGCACACCTGCTCTCCGCACTTCTTCACCCTTTGCTTATGCCTACCATTCTTTTCGGAACAATTTCTCTATATGCGCCAATAGCGCTTACTCCTCTGCATACGATGTCGGAAAAGAAAAATTTTGTCTGGGTTATTTTCCTATCCACATTTTGTTTGCCTTTTCTTTTGCTCTCCATGTACATGACCATCCGATACAAACATATTAATGTAAAACATTTCTTCATGAACGACAATAAAGAAAGGGTATTTCCATTTTTAACCACCGCTACGTTTTACAGCTTTGTTGTATACTTCATGAAAAAATCGTCTGCTTTCAATGATATCGTGCTGCTGATTATGATCCTTATCACTCTATCCATTATACTTATAGCGCTCATCAGCCACTATTGGAAAATTAGCGCGCACTCCTTAAGTATAACCGGCACTATAAGTTTACTTTTTTTCATCCACAAAACAACACCCGACTCGGCACTCTACTACCCTATCATTGTGATGATTGTCATAGCCGGTTTGTTGATGAGCGCGCGAATGTACCTGAATGCCCATAATCTTGCTCAGGTATGTGCAGGAGCTCTCACAGGGCTGAGCTTAGGTATTGTAGCACATCTGCTAAGTTAACCCCAAATTTTCGTTGGCATAAATTTCATGATGGCCGCCATCAGAAAATTTGGGCTTATGACAATTTTGGGTCTAAAAAGTTTTGCTATTATCTTTTGTGATTACCTTTGCTTTTGCAGCAATTGAATGTATGCCGGAAAGTGGTCGCTATATCCATTAGTATATTCATTGCCTACAAAAGTGCGAAACGGATAACCGGCAAAGCGCCCCTCTTTTTGCAACATGTATTTTTGTACATATACTGCTGCAGATTTGTCGCGATAATAAAATTTTTCATTTTTATTTCTCAACAGGCCCTGTGTGAAACTGATTTGGTCAAAAATCTGCCATACATCGTCGTGAGCCAGAGTGCCATATCCTGCACGGTTCAAGTCGTAAGAAGGGTTGCAGAGTTGCCTGGGGTCATTTAGCCTTGAGGGAGGTTTTGCGTTGAGGTAGTCGTACACACTGCGATTAGTAGGGTCATCGTTCAGGTCGCCCATGTGTATGATTTTGGCTTCAGGATTCTCGGACAGTATAGAGTCTATGTGTTTTCGCGAGAGCTTAGCCGCTAATATGCGCTTGGCATCACTGCGGCCACCTCTGCGCGATGGCCAGTGGTTTACCATGAAACTTATAGTGTCGTTTATCAAAACACCGGTTACCAGCAGTTGGTCGCGCGTTACAAAGCTTGTATCCGTGCTGTCTACAAGGCGTAGCGATTTGGTGTGCAAAGGTTTAAAATATTTAGCTTTGAACATCAAGGCTACGTCCACGCCGCGTGCATCAGGTGAGTGAAAATGCACGATTTTATATTCATAATCTTTCAACCTTGGTGTAGCAGCCAGGTCAACCAGCACCTCTTTGTTCTCTACTTCGCACAAGCCAAGTATTTCCGGGCCATCATCATCGCCTAATTTTTCGATTACTTTAGAGAGGTGGTCTAACTTTGCATAATAACGGGTGGTATTCCATTTTTTTTCTGCATGGGGTAAAAATTCGTCATCCTTTTTCAAAGGATCATCCAGGGTGTCATACAGGTTTTCTACATTATAGAAGGCTACCGTTACTACATAATACTTATCTTCCTCTTTTGATTGTGCATACATCATATTTATGCACAGAATTACACAAGTGTAACCCAAAATCAAACGCATTACCGTATTCATAAGAAGCGGAAATATACACAGGGGATAAAAATATGTGGTCAATATGATGCAAAATTAATGCAGTGATAACATAAAGCTAACGTAAGAACAACAACACTCTGGTTGCTTACCATGCTCTTTGTTATGCTTAATAACGGATTTCAAAAAATCCTTTTTCTACACTTTTACTACTTTCGCTTTGTGAAGCTGAAAACGTTTTTTGTTGCTCGTATATGTAATAGTACGTGCCGGGCTTTAGCAATTGGCCATTGTTATTTTTGCCATTCCATGTATTATCATAATTTTTTGCGCTATATACCAACACGCCTATGTGGTCGTATATTTTAAGTTCGTTTTCTAAGTTTTTATTTATTCCCCGTATCACAAAATAATCATTTCGGCCATCGTTGTTAGGGGTAATAAAATTGGGCAGGTCTATTCTTTCGTATTCATCTATTTTTACTAAGTAATCTTCTGTTTCTCCCTCTTCTTCAGGTTTAAAACAAAATTCATTTATTTCAAAAGGAATGGTGTGTCGTATGCGTATGCGCAATCTTCTGGAGCCGGGTTCCGCTTGTTTAGGAATATGAATATTATTGATTATGATAACTGAGTCTTGTGAAGCGCCTGATCCTACAAATTCATAAGTTTCGCTTATTTTGCCATCGTTATTAAAATCAATCCAGGCAGCTGCATAATTGTTGTCTTTCTTTTCTCCTCCGCACCGGATGATGAAGTTATAAAAATCGTTTGAATAAAGCGTATCATAAAATGTGGAGGATGTAAGGTCGCTATAACCAGCGCGTCCGCAGCCGGTGTTAAGTGATTTAATGTTTGTATTTTCTATTTCAAAAGAACTTATATGAGTTTTGTTGCAATAGTTTTGATTAAGTTCACACTCAGGGGGGGTCAGCAAATACGCATCTGTTGAATTGTAGTTTACTTCAACATATACATAAGGATATGCTATCCAATTTGACAAGGCATCAAAAACTTTACAAGATAAATATCCGGAAGATGTGTTTCTTCCAAAGTATAAAGTCATATCTTTTTTGTTTCTCAAGCCGAGGTAATAAATATCATCGCTGGAATATTCCCATTCATAGGTGTAACCCTCAAGCTGAGGCACTATGCTGTATGTATTCTCAGTTTTTGCCGACACTATGGTTTTTCCTAATATCTCAAATATGATAGGAGTAGATAAATTTAACTTGGCCATGAGTATATCTGTAGTGGTCATACTTGTATTGTATTGCCCGGCTAATAGTAGCGTGCCATCATAATAAGAAATTGAGGAAGTATAAAAAACAGCTTCTTGTAAATCAAAAATGCCATTAGTACCAAAAGAATTGATTGTTTTTCCCTCCGGATCTAAATAGATAGTTGTTCCAATTATTCTCCCTACTGATCCATAATACCCTGAGGCAAATATACTCCCATCTCTGTTAATGGTTAATGCGTTTATTCGTTCTATATCTCCTTTATCTAAGAGGAATTGGCCATTTTCAGCAAATGAACCATCTATGTTGCCATTTTGATTTAACTTAAATATGTATAAATCATCTTTTGAGTTTTGAATGGTATTTCCTCCTACGATTATGTTCCCATCTGACAATACTTTAATGGCATATACTGAACTGTGTTGATGGGATGTGGGTAAGATACTTACAATGCCAAATGTATTATCAAAATCGCCTGTTTTAAAAAATTTTAAAATTGTTGCTCTGGAGGCACCTCCATTGTACTGCTGACCAGCTATGTAAATAGAACTATCAATAGGCGATATATCCATGGCAGATATTTTGCCTAATGGCATTTGCTCTTCTGCTATACCGCCCGTTCCAAAATTTTCAATAAAATTACCTCCCAGATCCATTTTGACCACAACAGCCTTTCCTGAAGGATGTGAACTGTAACCAGCAACAATCAAACTTTCATCTGGAGAAAAATACATAATACTTCTTCCGTAAGCATCTACTGAACTAAAAAGTAATCTATCATCGAAGCGAGTATTTTCAGCTCCCGAAGCATCTAAACTTATAATACACATTTTAGTTGAGTCGTTCCCAGTAGTGCCCGTCATGTATATGTTTCCATCAGGGTCTGTAGTTATGCCGTATATAATGTTTAACGAATTAGAATTCGTAGAAAATATTTTTGGACTTCCGTTATTGAAGGTGTGATCTTGTGTGCCATCAGGGAGGAAGCGGTTTACATAATACTTAATAGTGTCTCCAACAATAACACTGCCGCCCACTACTATTCGTCCATCGGGCATTACCGAAGTGGCTTCTATTTTTTCAATTTCTCCATTATCTTGAGCTACTAAACCGCTACCATTAAATCCGGTATACAATGTGCCCGATTGTGCATGAATATGGCTTGCTGTAAAAAGTAAACAGAATACTCTGAGCAGAGAAGATAAATTAAAGATTTTCATAAAACTTTGCTTAGTTTATTAATAGTTTTTTGTGTATCCTAAAATACACTTTTTTGTTTAATACTAATAAATAATAAATGGTAACCATTAAATCAGCATTGATACTCAGATACCTAAGTAAAACATTTTTTTTTGAAAACAACCATAAAGTAATTCTACCTTACAGACAGGTTTTGCATGGCAACCTCTATAAGGCTCTGCGCTGCAGGCTCAGAGAGTTCCAGAAATGTTTTGGGATAAATGCCCATGTAGAGGATAAAAAAGGATACGGCTATTAACACAATTTTTTCAGTAAGATAAAGGTCGTTAAATCGGGAGGTTTCAGGCTTTGTTTCGCCGAGCATTATTTTTTTATATGCATTGAGCATATATACGGCACCCAGTATAATGGTGAGGCCGGCAACAGCTGCACTCCAGGGATTAAATTTAAATACGCCTACAAAAAGCATATACTCTCCCACAAAGCCGCTTGTGAGAGGTAGCGAAACGCTTCCCAGCATCACTATTGCAAAATATAAGGCAAATTGCGGGGCAACGTTGCGTATGCCGCCAAGTTTTTCTATTTCGTGTGTGTTCATACGGTCATACAGTATATCAACGATAAAAAATAATCCCACTGCACAGAGCCCGTGCGAGAGCATTTGTATTATGGCGCCTTGCAAGCCTTCGATAGTTCCAGTAAATATACCTGCTGAAATAAGCCCCACGTGCGCAATGGAGGAATAGGCAATGAGGCGTTTAAAATCTTTCTGCATAATGGCAATTACCGATGCATATACGATACCGGTGATGGAAAGAAATATGGCCACTGTACCCCAATAGTACATAGCATCGGGAAGCACCGGTATCATCCAGCGTATTACGCCGTAAATGCCCATTTTCAGCATAATTCCGGATAGCAGCATAGTGCCTTGCGCCGGTGCATTTGTATACGTATCGGGTTGCCATGTATGAAAGGGGAACACCGGCATTTTTATAGCGAAAGCTAAAAAGAAAGCCCAAAATAAAAAGGTTTGCTCTGTACTGCTGAGCGACAAGTTTACAAACGCTTCATAAGCAAAAGAGCTACCGTCTGTTTTTAAGAAGAGGTAAATAATTCCAATCAACATTATAAGGCTTCCGACAAGGGTATATATAAAAAATTTGAAGGTAATTTTGTTTCTGTTTTCACCTCCCCAGAGCAAGCAAATAAAATAAACAGGGATGAGAGCAAGCTCCCAGAATATGTAAAACAAAAATGCATCGCGGGCTACAAACACACCAACCAATGCCGATTGCATTATAAGCATCAGTCCGTAAAATACATTAGGTTTTTCAAAAGTTTTTCTGAACGACGAAAGAATGATGAGTGGCAACAAGAAGTTGGTGAGCATGACCAAAAGAAGGCTTATGCCATCCATTCCTACATAGTAGCTGATGCCAAGCGATTCAACCCATGGTATGTTTGTTACAAATTGTGCCTGCGGTGTGAGTTCTGCAAAATAATAGGCATAAGCAGTAATGGCTAATTGCAACAGAGCTACACCCAGCGCTATTGTTTTGGCCAATGGAGTTTTTATGAATAACAGAGCAGCGCCTGCCACCAGAGGTAATATAATAAGTAACGTTGTTGGATTCATATTTTATAAAATGTTGTTGATAAACAATATCAAAATAATTCCTATCACCATTACATACAGATAATAGCTTATGTTGCCTGACTGAGAGAGCCGCAGTATTTTACTGCTTGCGCTCACGGCTTTACCCACGGCGTTTACGGTAGCATCTACTATTTTAGATTCAACTACAGAGTGAAATATTTTCGAGAGAAAGGTTACAGGTTTAGAGAATAAAGTATCGTAGATTTCATCTACATAATATTTGTTGTATATGAGTTTTTGCAATCCGGATATTTTGTTGTCTTCAGCCGGTACGGATTTTTTAACTACAAATATAACGTAGGCCATTATAATGGTAGCTATAACCGCCAAAGTAGAAGTGGTCATAAGTATCCATTCTGTAGAATGAGACAGGTGCTCATGTTTTTCTCCGTAAGGTATGATTACGGAGCTCAAAAAGTTTTTCAGAAAATTACTTCCGCCCAATACTTCGGGTACTCCTATAAAGCCTCCTATGATAGAAAGCAATGCAAGCACCATAAGGGGTATAGTCATAACCAAAGGTGATTCGTGCAGGTGGTGTTTTTGCTCATCGGTGCCGCGGAATGTTCCGAAAAAGGTTACAAACAAGAGTCGAAACATATAGAAAGTAGTCATGAGTGCACCGGCCAAACCTAATGCCCAGAGCACAGGAGAGCGCTCATAGGCGGCAGCGAGTATTTCATCTTTAGAGAAAAACCCTGCAAAAGGAGGAATGCCGGCAATGGCTAACGTAGCAGTGAGGAATGTCAAAAACGTGATGGGTAGCTTTTTGCTAAGGCCTCCCATGTTGCGTATGTCTTGCTCATGGTGTAGCGCATGAATTACCGAACCTGCCCCAAGGAATAACAAAGCTTTGAAAAATGCGTGTGTAGTAACGTGAAACATGCCCGCAGAGAATGCCCCCAAACCCAGCGCAAAAAACATGTATCCCAGCTGACTCACAGTAGAATAAGCCAACACTTTTTTAATGTCGTTTTGGAAAAGCCCCATGGATGCGGCAAACAGTGCTGTGGCCAGGCCTATGGCCAATATAACATCTAAAGTAAATGGAGCAAGTGAATACAGAATGTTTGAACGCACTACCATATATATGCCTGCAGTAACCATGGTAGCTGCATGTATAAGAGCGGAAACAGGCGTAGGCCCGGCCATGGCATCGGGGAGCCATGTATATAGGGGTATTTGTGCACTTTTGCCTGTGGCCCCTATAAATAGCAACAAAGTGATGGCTATGGCTACTCCCGAGTTTTCTGTCAACACAGAAGTAGCGTTTTTAAACACATCGTCATAATCTAAGGAACCAAAAGTTGTGAATATAAGAATCATGCCGAGAAGAAATCCAAGGTCGCCTATACGGTTCATAACAAAAGCTTTTTGGGCAGCATCGTTATAGGCATCTTTTTTGAACCAAAATCCTATTAGTAAGTAAGAACATAACCCTACACCCTCCCATCCGGCAAACATAACTACATAATTGGAGCCCATGACAAGAAGAAGCATAGAGAAAACGAAAAGATTAAGAAATGCAAAGTAACGCACAAATCCGCTGTCTTCATGCATGTAGCCTGCTGAATACACATGAATAAGAAATCCTACTCCGGTGATGATAGTCATCATCAGTACGGAGAGAGGATCTATGAGAAAAGACATTTTTAAATTCAAGTCGCCGGCATATATCCAATCAAAATAAGAAATGGTGGCAGAGGTGATGGT
This sequence comes from Cytophagaceae bacterium, assembly GCA_025054875.1. Lineage (GTDB taxonomy): Bacteria > Bacteroidota > Bacteroidia > Cytophagales > Cytophagaceae > JANWYS01. The sequence continues at coordinate 21,766 of JANWYS010000023.1, forward strand.
TCCGCTTAGTGTGCCTGATAAAAGTGTAAGCACTATAACGAAAGAGCCCAACACTGTACCGCATCCTACGAAGCTGACAATAGTCTTAGGAAGGCGATTGTTTAATGACCCTAATATCAAAAAACCTGTGAGTGGAAGAAGTGGTATAAGAAATACAAGGTTTAGCATGATTTTAACTTATTGTTGTTTATTTTCTGATTGATTAAACATAATATGTATCGAACGTAAATTTTATTTGAAAAATTAACTTTCAACATCACATAGTTAATCATGTAGAATTACCATTTAAGTTTCTTCAACGCATCAATACTTACAGAACCTGTGTTGCGATATATCATCACGAGAATGGCTAATCCTACGGTAATTTCAGCAGCTGCAACGGCCATGATGAAAAATACAAACACCTGTCCGTCGGGGTTGTTGTGATGTACGGAAAAAGCTGCCAGCAACAGATTCACGGCGTTTAGCATAAGCTCAATAGACATAAAGAGGATGATGATGTTTTTGCGTATAAGTACGCCTAGCACACCTATGCAAAAAAGCAAAGAAGACAAAAGTATGTATCCGTTAAGTGAATTAGTAAAAAGGTCTTTCATTTTGCTCTACGTTCTTTACGGTTAAGTTTAACTATCTTTCAGGTTTTTCTTTCCAAGCATCACTGCCCCAATCATAGCCGAAAGGAATAGCACTGATGATACTTCGAAAGGGAAAAGAAAATTAGTAAAGAGTGTGCGCCCCAGCGACTCGACTGAGCCTATATTACCTCCCGATAGTCCGGCAGAGGCTTCAGATTGCCTGAGCGCTCCCAATAAAGTGATAAACAACAGTCCGCCGGCTACAGATGATGCGACTTTCATAATGAGTGGCGCAGAGGGCTCGGAAGATTTATTCAGGTTCAACAACATGATTACGAAAAGAAATAATACCATAATGGCTCCGGCATAAACTATTACATTAACAATTGCCAGAAACTGTGCATTGAGCAACACAAAATGGCCTGCAATTGAAAAGAATGTAATTACTAAAGACAAAACACTGTAAACCGGATTGTTGGAAAATATAACCACTAATGCCGAGATTATGGCAGCAAGAGAAAGTATTATGAATATTATCTGTTCCATTGAATTAAATCTTGGTGTTAACAGGGTTTTTGTATTGATAGGGTTTGTTATCTTTTACATATGGTTTGAAGGTTTTCGGATGAGCGCTTGTTCCCAAGGGTTGAACGAGCTTATCTTTTCCGAAAATAAAATCTTTGCGGCTATAGCTTGCGGGTGCCGTTTCTTCGGTGAGGTATATGGCATCTTTCGGACAGGCTTCTTCACACAAGCCACAAAATATGCAGCGTAGCATATTGATTTCGTATACGGCAGCGTATTTTTCCTCTCTGTACAGGTGTTCTTCACCTTTTTTACGCTCGGCAGCTACTATGGTTATAGCTTCTGCCGGGCAAGCCACTGCACAAAGGCCACATGCTGTACAATTTTCACGACCTTGTTCATCTCTTTTAAGTATATGCCTTCCACGAAATACTTTGCTGAAAGGCTTTTTTACCTCCGGATATTGAACCGTAGATTTTCTTCGAAAAAAATGACGTATAGTAATCATTAGTCCACTGAATATAGCGGGCAGATATATACTCTCAGCAAAAGTAAGTTTTCTCTTCTGCAAAACTTTTTTTCGGTTGGTCAGGCTAAGTACAGACATGGTTGCTTGGTCATTTAGTCAATATCATTCCAAATCCTGTTAGCAATATGTTTAGTATGGCTAAAGGTATTAATACTTTCCATCCAAGTTTCATCAGTTGGTCATAACGGAAGCGTGGTATAGTCCAACGAATCCACATGAAAAAGAATATAAAGAATATAATTTTTGTGAAAAAGGCGAGAACTCCAACAAAAACTTCAACATTATAGGGTAAATTAAGCATCTCCAGGAAGGGCACATTATAACCTCCGAAATATAGAGAAGCCATCATGGCAGATGATACGAACATATTCACATATTCTGCAAACAAATACAAACCGAGTTTCATACTGCTATACTCGGTATGATAGCCGCCTACCAACTCAGCTTCGCACTCAGGCAGGTCAAATGGTGTGCGATTGCATTCGGCAAAAGCACATACTATGAAAATAAGAAAACCTAAAGGTTGGTAAAAAATATTCCAGTTCATTCCTTTTAAAAAGCTGATACCATATAACTCTCCGGACTGCTGGGCGACGATTTCTTTCAGGCTCATTGAGCCGGACATCATGATGAGGGCAATGATGGAGAGTCCCATAGCGAGTTCGTAGCTTATCATCTGAGAAGATGCTCTCAGCGCTCCCATGAGGGAATATTTATTGTTCGATGCCCATCCGCCAATCATGATGCCATATACTCCTATTGAAACTACTGCAAATACATACAGCACTCCTATGTTAATGTCGGTCACTTGCAGGTCAAACATGCGTCCGCCCAAATCTAACGGTTTACCCCAAGGGATAACGGCACTAGTCATCAGTGCAGTAATCATGAACAGAGAGGGGCCGAGTACGAAAAGGAAGCGGTCGGCATTGGCGGGTATGATTTCTTCCTTGAAGAAAAGCTTCACCCCATCAGCGATAGGTTGCAATATTCCAAAAATACCGGCACGGTTCGGACCAATGCGGTCTTGCAAAAAAGCCGACACCTTGCGCTCAGCCAGCGTACTATACGCCGCTGTGCCTAGTGATATTGCAAACACGATAACTACAAGCAATATTTTTTCAATCCACATTATTTCCATATCCTAATACTTTTGGAGCGGTTACTTTTATGCCTTTTTTATACTTGTTGGCGCTGATTACTGAGTGTCTGTTTATTTCTGCAGGGCCTTCTATGTTCCAGTCGCTTACCTGTTTTTTATCAAAGCGACAGGTGTTACATATAAAATCTACTACCTCATCGTATTTATCCTTACGTGCAGTTACTCTATATATTTCGTTTCCATACATCCACACTACGGCTTTGCCACAGCATTTATCGCAATCACGGCTGGCGTTCATGGGTTTTACAAACCACACACGGCTTTTGAAACGGAAAGTTTTATCAGTGAGGGCCCCCACCGGACATACATCTATCATATTTCCTGAAAAATCATTGTCTATGGCTTTTTCAATGTAGGTGCCGATTTCTGCTGCATCGCCGCGATATAACACCCCATGTACGCGTTTATCGGTAATTTGATCTGCGGTAAATACACAGCGGAAGCACATGATGCAGCGCGTCATGTGAAGTTTTATTTTATCGCCTATATCTATTTGATCAAAAGTGCGTCTCTCCTCTTCGTAGCGTGTTTTTGCCGTGCCATGTTCGTAGGCAAGGTCTTGAAGATGGCACTCTCCTGCCTGGTCGCAAATAGGGCAATCAAGCGGGTGATTTATAAGCAAAAATTCTACTACACCTTTTCTTGCTTCGAGCACACGTTCGGAAGTTATGTTTTTCACTTCCATGCCATCCATAACGGTGGTTCGGCAAGAGGCCACCAGTTTAGGCATAGGCCTGGGGTCTTTTTCAGATCCTTTGGTAACTTCAACCAGGCAAGTGCGGCACTTACCACCGGAATCTTTGAGTTTAGAGTAATAGCACATGGCGGGTGGCACTATTTCGCCCCCAATCATGCGGGCGGCATTAAGAATGGTGGTGCCGGGTTCTACGTCTATTGTATGTCCGTCTATTGTTACTTTCATTAGCCTGCAATTAACTTTCCGAAATTAATTTTTTTATTTACAAAAGCGAAATCAGGTTTAAACCATTACAGCCTTGTAATCTTTTTCATGTGCATATATGCTGTTTTTTACTTTTTCGGGATACTTCACATGATATTCAAATTCTTCTCTGAAGTGCCTTATTGCGGAAGCAACAGGCCATGCAGCAGCATCGCCTAGCGGGCATATGGTGTTGCCCTCAATTTTTTTAGCTACGTCTACCAAAAGGTCTATATCATGCATGCGACCATGCCCGTGTTCGATGCGGTGTAAAACTTTTTCCATCCATCCGGTGCCTTCGCGACAAGGACTGCATTGTCCGCATGATTCATGATGATAAAAGCGTGCAAAACTCCAGGTATTACGTACGATGCAAGCGGTTTCGTCATACACAATAAAGCCTCCTGAACCCAGCATGGAACCAGTAGCAAAACCACCGTCAGCGAGCGATTCATAGGTCATCATACGGGTTTCGCCTTTAGCGGTTTTGTAGATAAGTTCATAGGGTAAAATAGGCACGGAAGATCCCCCGGGCACGAGTGCTTTCAATCTGTGGCCTTTACGAATACCTCCGCAGTACTCATCAGAATTGATAAACTCCTCTACGGAAATGTTCATTTCTATTTCATACACTCCGGGTTTATTGATGTGTCCGCATGCGGAGATAAGTTTAGTTCCTGTAGATTTACCTATTCCGATTTTGGCGTATTCGGCACCACCCATATTGATTATAGGCACGACCGCAGCGATAGACTCCACATTGTTTACAACCGTAGGGCAGCCATACAATCCAGCCACCGCAGGAAATGGCGGTTTTATGCGCGGGTTACCTCGTTTACCCTCCAAAGATTCAAGCAGCGCTGTTTCTTCCCCGCATATATAAGCACCGGCGCCATAGTGTACATAAATCTCTAAATGGTAACCTGTGCCCAAAATATTTTTTCCAAGCCATCCTGCGTTCTTAGCTTCTGCAATGGCTTTTTCCATCACATCCACCAGCCATTTGTACTCACCCCTTATGTAGATGTAAGATGTATTTGCTCCTAAAGCAAAACTGGAAATAAGAATACCCTCTACAAGGATGTGAGGAATTTTTTCCATCAGGTACCGGTCTTTAAAGGTGCCCGGTTCGCTCTCATCGGCATTTACTACCAGATAGCGCGGCTTGCCTTCGGGCTTGGCAAGAAAACTCCATTTCATACCGGTCGGGAAACCGGCTCCTCCACGGCCACGCAATCCCGATACTTTTACTTCTTCCACAATCTGGTCGGGCGACATCTTACGCAAGGCTTTCTCTGCCGCACAGTAGCCACCTTTAGAACGATAAACCTCATAGGTATCTATTCCGGGTACGTTTTCGTGTTCGAGAAGTAATTTTTTTCCCATGGTCAAATAAATGTTTTTGAAATATAAAAATCAATGTTGTAGTGTCGTATTGTAACTGCACATGATGAATTTTCTTGCATCACTTCTGTGCAACAGCAGTTATTTATTTTTTTGTCAAGTTCAAAAGTGTATTCATTTTGATGCATCTTATAGTTTATGAAAACCGGATATTTACATTCCTTTTGATGCCCTTCCTTGTTCAAAAAGGGCTTTGATAAATTTTGTTGAACTGCCCATTTATTGTGTTTTCTTATTGTGGTAAGTCCGGAGAGTAAATCAGATGATAAAGCTGATGAAGACAATATATAACCATTATTCCGCCTATGTGTATCAGCAAACTGATGTTTCGGACAATATGAATAATGTAATATCAGCATTCAGCTATATGTCGTATTTTTTGAAAGGGTCGTAATCAGGTTTACCAAACTCCTCAATGATTTTATCAATTTTTTCTTTTGTCAGAAACTCATAATAATGCTTACCGATTTGAGCCATCGGAGCATATCCACATGCACCAAGGCACTCTACCGCTTTTATGGTAAACTTTCCATCGGGTGTGGTTTCTCCTAGCTTTATGCCAAGTTTTTTTTCCGTGTATTCTATCAGGGGCTCAACATCTCTGAGTAAGCAAGGCCCTGTATGGCAAAACTCGATCATACACCTGCCCACTTTTTTGAGGTTATACATGGTATAGAAAGTAGCTACCTCATATACTTCTATAGGTTCGATATTAAGTAAGGAAGCTACGTAATCCATTACCGGCACATCCAACCATCCGCCAAATTCGTTTTGCGCCAGATGAAGTATGGGCAACAATGCAGATTTTTGTTTACCTTCGGGATAATGGCTGATGAGCTCATTTACCCGTTTCATAGTAGCATCCGAAAACTTTATTTCTGTATTCGTCATTCGTGTTCGTCTTTATCGTTTATCAACTTTTGATATTTGTTCGTAACGTAATTTGTTATAAGGTTATGCGTCCATCTCACCTGCAATGAGGTTCAGGCTGCTCATGGTTATTATTGCATCAGACAACAGAGATCCTTTTATCATTTCAGGATATGCCTGATAGTAAATAAAACAGGGCCTTCTGAAATGTAATCTGTAAGGTGCACGGCCACCATCACTCACCAGGTAAAATCCAAGCTCTCCGTTTGCACCCTCTACGCTATGGTATACTTCGCCCTTAGGTATTTCTATTTCCCCCATAACAATTTTGAAGTGATATATCAGAGCTTCCATGCTGCTGTATACCTCTTGTTTAGGAGGCAGGTAAAATTCAGGTACTTCTGCATGATACACTCCCGCGGGAAGTTTTTTTATTTTGTCCATGGCTTGTTGAATGATGCGTAAACTTTGCCATATTTCCTCATTACGCACAAGGTATCTGTCATAAGTGTCACCATTTTCGCCTACGGGTATATCAAACTCAAAGTCTTCGTATGAGCTGTACGGACATGCTACACGCACGTCGTAGTCAACACCGGCAGCACGTAAGTTAGGCCCTGTGAAACTGTAGTTTAGTGCTCTCTCGGCCGATATGGGCCCTACTCCTTTGGTACGGTCTATGAAAATTCTGTTTTTATCAAACAACCCCTGAAACTCTTTCATCACTTTAGGAAATTCTTTCAGGAATTTTTCAATTTTTCCAAAAGCTATGGGGCTGAAATCGCGCTCAAATCCACCAATGCGGCCTATGTTAGTGGTAAGTCTTGCTCCGCATATTTCTTCGAATATGTCGTAAATTTTTTCGCGCTCCTGAAATACATAAGTAAATCCGGTGAAAGCTCCTGTATCAACTCCTAAAATACTGTTGCAAATCAGATGGTCAGCAATGCGAGCCAGTTCCATGATGATTACGCGCATGTATTCGACGCGTTTAGGAAGTTGCACACCGATAAGCTTCTCAACGGTCATGTGCCAACCCATGTTGTTGATGGGTGCAGAACAGTAGTTGAGCCTATCTGTAAGTGTAGTGATTTGATAGTATGGCCTTCGCTCAGCTATTTTTTCAAAAGCCCTGTGTATATATCCCACGGTAGGCTCTGCATCAACGATGCGCTCACCGTCCATGGTCACTACATTTTGAAACACCCCGTGAGTGGCAGGATGCGTAGGGCCTAAATTCAGCACGGTAAGGTGTGAATCTTCAGACAGGTCAATTTCTTTTGTTTCGTTTTGGGATAACATAGTTTCTGATTTTGTTATCGTTTAAATTATCTTCCGAAAAATCTATCGTCTTTGTCGTCACGCGTAGGATCTTCCAATGCATATTCTTTCCGTAAAGGATAATAATGAAGGTCGTCTACATTCAATATCCTTTTCAGATTAGGATGATTGTTGAATATAATGCCAAAAAAGTCATACGTTTCTCTTTCCATCCAATTAGCCCCTGCAAACAAGGCAGTTGCTGAATCAATAAAAGGAGCCTCTTTGGGCATGAAAGTTTTCATCCTTAACCGAACATTTTCGACAAGGTTATGAAGATGATATATCACCCCCAATTTTTCCCCTTCAGGGTGGTCGGGATAATGTATCCCCGTCAGGTCGGTGAGAAACATAAAGTTCAATTCAGGGTCATTTTTGAGAAAAGTCAGTACCTCAATTATTCTGGAAGAAGGAACCGTACAAGTAGTGAGGCCATAAGGAGCCTCGATGTCGGTGATGTCATTTCCAAATTTTGATTTGAGTTTTTCTACGATGTAGTCGTGAGTAAGCGGCATGTGACTTTATTTAATTTCGTACTTAGCAAGTAATTGTTTGTATTCCTCAGATTGCCTTCTGCGGAGAGATTCTTTACCTACAAGGTCTTGCAGCCTCATGACGCCGTCAATGATTTGCTCCGGGCGGGGAGGGCATCCGGGCACATATACATCTACGGGTATAATTCTGTCAATGCCTTGTAATACGCTGTATGTATCGAAAATACCTCCACTTGAAGCACAGGCCCCCACGGCAATCACCCACTTGGGCTCAGCCATTTGTTCGTAAACATGTCGCAATACAGGTCCCATTTTTTTGGCTATCGTACCCATCACCATGAGCATATCAGACTGGCGTGGGGAGAAGCCTATGCGTTCTGAGCCAAAGCGTGCCATGTCATAGTTGGAAGCCATAGTAGCCATGAATTCTATACCACAACATGAAGTAGCAAAAGGAAGTGGCCACAAAGAGTTTTTACGTGCCAGGCCTATTACTTTGTCAAACGTTGTGGCAAAGAAACCAGGGCCTTCAATGCCGGGAGGAGGTGCTACTGTTTTTACCATATGCCTGTGTCTGTATCTTTATCTTTCATCTTAATAAACGGTTACCTGCGTCAATTGGTTCTAATCCCACTCCAATGCTCCTTTTTTTATAACATAAAAGAAACCAATCAGTACAGGAGCCATAAACAACAACATTTTTCCAAATCCTTCAAAGCCTTCCTGGATGAACTCTCTGAAATTCACTGCCCATGGATAGAAGAAGATCACCTCTACATCAAACAACACAAATATGGTAGCCACTAAAAAATATTTTATCGAAAATTGCATGCGTGCATTACCAACCGGCTGTAAGCCCGATTCAAACGTGTCTAATTTATGCAAGGTCTTCACCTTAGGCCCAAGAAGCCAACTCGCTACGATGGTGGTAATAACAAATCCGGAAGCCACTAAAAATTGCATAGCTATCGGTATATATTGTTGGATAGATTCACTCATATCTTTTACTCATTATTCATCGCTCGTAAAGTTATACAAATAGCTTCAAAAAAAAACTTTTTTGTTTTGATTAAACCCAATATTGTCCATTTGATTTTTAGATTGCATCTAAACAAGTTTCTTTTTCGTTTGATTTTCAATAGGCTATTTAACATATAATATCTGCAACTTACCCATGTTGCTCATCTCAGTTTAGCTTCAAATCCAGAAAACTTATTTTGATTTAGATGGATAAAATATGGTGAAATTTGTTCACTGTGTGAAGTATCTTGCTGTATGCATTAAGAAACATGGGCGTACTTACAAATTAATTCCTGATTTCGTCACGGCGGGATGATGAAGCGTTTTATAATCAGGGCGCGCCCCTGCGGGGCCGGGCTGTCCGCCACTCCGCTGTCGCTGCGGTGCTACGCTAAAGCTCCGCACTGGC
>JANWYS010000024.1 GCA_025054875.1 Cytophagaceae bacterium
CAGATAAAATCTTTCATTATCCATTATCAGCAACTTTGTAATCCAAATTTTCTAATGACGGCCATGAAAATTTGGGCTAATGACAAGCTTGGGTTTATCTATAGTGCATAAAATGGGATTATGTTTGCAAGAAGCAATTTTGCTTCTACACACAGTTTGGGATACTACCTTGGGTTTAGATATGATACAAGTTGCATATATCGCAATGGATGATAGAGGGTAAAATTATGTATTAGATTTTTTTCTATCGGTGATATAAGTACGGTACACACGAAAGGCACCATAAACAATCATTAGTGCACCCAATATGATGGAAGTTGTAGGATCTAATTTTGCGGCGAGAGCATCTCTTGTACCTATGAAGGTGATGCCCAGGACGATGTAAGCGATTCCCATTATGAGTTTAAAATAGTAAAAAAACTTGGTGTTCATCGGAATGTTTTTAGGTGTTAGAAAATAACTTATGCGTCTTTGCTTTTATTTGGTGTTTCTGCTGTTGATTTCAATCATCATATCCTCTATTTCGTATACCATTTTCACAAATTTCGGGTCGCGCTTTAATTCACGAGTTCTGAAGAAAGGTAAATCAACGCGTATGTGGCGCACAATTTGTCCGGGATTGGCCTGCATAATAAATATGTCGTCTCCCAGATATACGGCTTCGGGAATGTCGTGTGTTACGAAGATAATGGTAGGATGAAATTTATGCCAAACTTCGGCGAGCATATCTTGCATACGCAGCCTGGTATTTACGTCTAAAGCGCCGAAAGGCTCATCCATCAGCAGTATTTTGGGGTTGGCCACGAGGCTCCTGGCTATGGCAACACGCTGCAGTTGTCCACCGGATAGTGTTGGGTATTGAGCATATTTTTTTTCATGTCCTTTAAGGCCTACGAGTTCGATGATTTCCATAGCCTTTTCTGTTCTCTCTTTTTTGCTCATACCCTGAAAGGTGAGGCCGAGAGCTACGTTGTCGAGTACGGTCATCCATGGCAGTGAAGAGTATTTTTGAAACACCATACTAATATGGGTATCGTCTTGCAGAGGTTTGCCCTCAATGTATACTTCGCCGGAGCTTGGTTTTTGCAGGCCGCATATATAGCGGAGTATGGTAGACTTACCACAGCCCGATGCTCCCAGAATTACGATAAATTGTCCTTGGCTGGGTTTGTCTTCGATGAGCAGGTTAAAATTATCTATGATATAAGTTTTCCCATTGTCATACGTTTGCCTGATATTTTTAAGTTCGATAATATCGGGCAGGTGTGTTTTTACAAATTCTACCATAAGGCAAGGCTACTGGAATTTTATTTTTTAGTTTGGTATTTGTGTGGGAATATGATTTTATCTAACCAGAAAAACAGCTTGTCCTGAACAATACCAATCAGGATGATAATAATGAGTATGGCAAACACTTTATCAATGCGGCTTTGCCGTGCAGATAGGTAAGCCATGGCTCCTACACCTTGTGAAACATTAATCATTTCTGTTACGATGATATATGTCCATGATATGGCCACCAGCACGCGTATATCGTCGGATAATCTGGAAATCACTGATGGAAAATATACAGATTTGATCGTTTGCCATTTATTGGCTCCCAAGGTGAATACAGTTTGCAGATATACGTCTTCCACTTCATCAATACGTTGAACGACTACGGGTAACAAGTAAACGAGAATACCGAAAGCAAGAAACTGTATTTTCATGTTGTCTTCAATACCGAACCAAGCTATAAAAAGCCCTGTGACTGCTGTGAGGGGAATGTAGCGAAGAGAGTCTATGCTTTTGCTGAACATGCTTCTAAACAGAGGAAAAAGCCCAATGAGGAAGCCCACAGGAATAGCAATAACCACAGCTTCGATGTAACCTAAAAAATTTATTTTCAACGAGTAGATAACATCATAGATTATACCGGCTTTCCATAGTTCGCCGAAGGCCAAAAGTACCTTCCATGGTGAAGGGAGTATAGAACGCGGTACCATTTCCAAGGCTGTGATGAGCGACCACATACCCAGTAGCAAAAGTATTCCTGCAATTTCAATAATGAGAGCAATGTTTTTTGGAAGTTTGCCCCTTAGTTTAAACAGATCAGAAAACTTAAACATGGCTTTCTTATGATGATTTAAGTCAGTTTAACAACTGAAACTCCGTTCTTCTGTTTTTAGCTCGTCCTTCTTCGGTGGCATTATCAGCTATGGGTTTATCAGATCCGTTTCCAACTATAATAAATCGGTTGGGGTCGAATCCGTGTTCTTTTATGAGATAATCTGCAACGGCTTGGGCACGTTTTAAAGAGAGTTGCCTGTTTGCTTCAGGATTACCGGTGTTGTCGGTATTTCCCTCTATGCGTATACGTGCATTAGCAAAGGTTTTGGCGATTTCAAGAAAACTAATATCAATAATGTATTTGGCATTTTCGTCTAATTTATAAGAACCTGTCGGGAAGGTGATACTTACTTTTTTGGAAGAGATGGCCGTTTTGTTTTTATCTTCTTCAGTAACTTTGCTGAACTCAGCGGCACCCTCTGCTGAATGAGTTGCACCAGTAAGGTTAATTTGTTTAATGATACCGGAATAAACTATCTCGCGGTAGGGAGGCCTTGAGGCGGGTGCTAAACCAATCTTTTCGTATTGAGCTCCCATTTTGGTATAAAGCTGCTCACCGGTCACTCCATTGTAAGAATCGTTGAGGCCGAAGAAATTAAGATTGTCGCCATAGGTGCACAGGCGCGCGTTGTTGATGGCATTAAGTGTAAATTCTTCAGGAAAATCGCCGGGAAGGTTTTTTGCCAGCATTTTGGCGGCCTCTTTTTTTATATCTTCAGAGGAATTAATTTCTGCGGCGCCTTTGAGCCAGCCCTCTACAAGAGCTTTCAAAGCTTTTTCATTTTTTTCCAGATATTTTTTCTTGACAAAGAACACATCGGCAATGATGTTGGTAGCCGTTTTAGTATTGACTAATATTTTGGATCCGGGCACTTTTTCTACACAGTCTTTGTCGTCCGGGCTCCATACTACAGCAGCATCCACATTATTCGTACGGAAAGTATTGGCAGCATCTATGGCACTAGCTACATTTATGATTTTTACGTCGTTTACAGTCATATCGTTAGCTTCGAGCAACCAGAGCAGAAAAGTGTTGGAAGGTGTGCCTTGAGCAACGGCAATTTTTTTTCCGCGCAGGTCACCTACGGAGTTTATACCTCTTCTTACTACTATGGCATCTCCGCCACGCGACCAGTCGGCCTGGAAAATGATTTTGGGTTCATATTCGGCAAGTCCGACTACTTCAGTTGGGAAGGCGTCAATAGTAGTCCAAAGCACATCTATTTTACCGGCCTTCCACTTTTCCCGTGAAGAGTTGAAATCATCGTCCACGATAAATTCTACAAGTATGCCGTAGTCTTTATAGTAGCGCGACTCTTTGGAGGCTTTGAAACCACCGTTGAAGTACTGGCCTCCCACATAACCTCCCCAGGTTACTACGCCTACTTTTATAACTTCTGCGTCTCCTACATCCGACAGAGATTCACTGTTTTCTTTTTTGGGAATGAGGTCGGTTTTTTTAGCTACGTAATACAATCCGTACCCTACAGCTCCAACTATAGCGGAGGTGATGAGAAACTTTGAGAAAGTAGTAAGTTTTGCTGCCATGTATCAAAATTTAGTTTTAAAATTTACCGTCAAAGTAAGTAGAAAATTTTAGAAGTTAAACAAGTCTTTGTACTGATTGCTGTGTGACCTTGGGTTTGTAGAAGATAATTTCGTATCGGGGTCGAGCAGCAATGTTGTGCTTTTAGACTGCTCAATCAACATTTTTTTGTCGTCGCCCAATAAGAAAGAGATACCTTCTTTTTCCCATTGCTCGAGCATTTGCATACCTTTTTCTTCGTACACACCGTTTTGCAGGTCTATTGATTCCATGAAGCTTGCTGATAGCTCCATAAATCTTTCCATCTCACCAACTTTTCTGCTTACATCATCGGCTATGGCCTCCATGGCTTGGTCAAATAAGAGTCTTTTGTCTTTATCGCCGTAGATTATACTTAATGCAGATTTCATGGCGGAGTGAGACGCTCTTATAGCTTCGCGTTCCATTTTTTTTACAGCTACCTGATCTTTGATATCTTCAAGAAGCACTTCAGAATTTTCGCTCATTTTTACCAATACTCTGTAGAGGATTTCCATTTTTTTATAAAGGTCTTGCAGCTTTAAGTTAGACTCTTGCAAGCGTCCGGCCTTTCTGGATTTCAAAATCATGATGGTTTCTTTGCCTTTCTCCTTAGCCTGGCTGGCCATAGAGAGATTGTTTTTCATTTGTTCAGTATTGTTGTCTATAATATCTTTTAGCTTGCGCATTTGCCCGCGCAGATTGGTGATTTGCTGGCCCATTTTGGTAAGATTTTTCTCCAGGGTCTCGATGTAGGTTTCGATTATCGCTATGGGGTCTATCATCACAAATAAGCCCGTTATCCATCGCATTATACTTTTATAAATGAACCATATCAGATTTCGGAACTTAGGGTCTAAAATGATGTAGACCAAGGCAAAGCAAGCTACACCGAAAATTATGGTGTAAAAAAGATTTTCAAAAATGGTTCGTATGTAAGGTAATATAAGATACAGACCATAGCCTCCCAGTAGCAGTATGATGGCCAAGGTTATCATTCCGGTTACGCCTTCGGGTTTTTCCCAAAAAGATTTAGGTTTCAGTTCCTGGTTCATAATTCTCAAGTGTTACAGTTTAGTTTATCAATTATTTAAGGTATGTATTCATTTTATTTAAGTCGTCGTTTATCTGAGACATTAATGCATTGAAGGTATATTCGAAGTTGTTTTTTGTGAGTTCTATTTTTTGAGTAACTTCATTTATGTGGGCTTGAGCCTGTATCATCTCATTTTTGTGTGCTTCAATTTCGTCGGTAAGTGTTTTTATCAGTTGATTTTTTTTATTGATTTCTTCCTGCAGTTGTGATATGAGTTTTTCCTTAGTAACTACATTTTCATCTATTTTCATTTTTAAGGCCTCATCAAAGTCTGCCTTTTCCTTTTTTAAAACATTTTTATAATGTTCAACACTTTGGGTAAGCTTCTCCAAGGTTACACCCATAGTGCTGGCCGTTGCAAAAGCTGATTTGAATCTTGTGGCTTCGTCCATGGGCATCGCTTGCAAAGCTACAAGCGAGTTCTTGAATTCTAAATAATCAAATCCCTCGAGATTGTTTTTTTCAAGAGCTTTTAGCAGTGAGTCCCATATTCTTTGATCAATGTTGTGTGTGCTGGTAGAATAACTGTGAGTTGAAGCAGTAGCGTCTACTTTTTGTACGACTACATTTTTATTATTTTCAACGGTTGTATTTTTTTCAACATCCTTTTTAGCTTCCTTTTCGGTGTTTTTGTCCGTCTCTTCCTCTACTATGAACAATGACTTGAGATTTTTGAACATAATTCACATAATTTAAATGCTTTTAAAGTAAGGTCTTATGCTAATAAGCCAATATTAGTACAAACAGTTGTAAAATTAAAATTTAATTTCAGAAAATAATCTCAATTATGGAGTAGATAAATCAATTGCATTGCAGTTGGAAGTTGGCTGGTAAAAGAAAGAAACAAGAAGGTACTGAAAATGTCAATATCACTTAAAGAAGGTAAGAGGGTTGGTGGTTTATTTGGAAATATCAAAAAATCTGAATGGCCTTTGAGTCTTCAAATTTAAAATCCAACTAAAAAATCGGAGTAAAATTATTTTTTCAACTGAAAAAACATAAAGTCAAGGGGTAGGAGACTTAATCTGAATTCTTATTTTGATTATTTATTCTTCAGAAATTATGATGATTTTATCATCTTCTTTAAAACGTACTTTTCTGGATTTTTCAGGAGTAAGCACCAGTCCGAAATTTTTAGAAGCATCGTTGCTGAATTCTTTTATTTTATAACCTATACATGTTTCTCCTTTGGCTAAAGCAATTGCAGAAAGTTCATACAGATTTACATCTTTGTTTAATTCTACGTAATCAGAAGCCGGTTTCAGATATATTTCATTTCCGGTAGCACTGAATAGATCTTGAAACACACCAGCCAATTCTTTATTTTCCGATAGTTGTGCTAAAATATTACTGATTACCAAATCACTCACTATAAAGTCATCCACTTTGTAAAGCTCAGCAAGATTACGGCTTTTTACATCCATCATTTCCGTTACGATGTTGAATTTCAGATTTTGTTTAGATGCAATATCGCGCAGGTGCATGAGAGCTATTATGGTCACCGCATCGGCTTCCTGAGTGCCGTATACGTCGCTATAGCTGCTGATTACTATATCATCAAATCGTTCCAGATTCAAGGATAAAAGTGTTTTTCTGTTTTTTATATCGCCATGTATGAAGGTTATTGTCTGATTTTTCAAGTTGCTTTTCAGCTCTTCAATATCAATTTTATCTTCATCCACATCAGCCACTATAACCGCTTCTGAGTCGGGTAAAATATAATTATCCAGTTCATATAGCACCAGCGAAGTTTTCTTATTCCATCCCAAAAAGAGTGTGCGTTGGGTATGCTTTATTTTGGAAGTTTTTTTAAGCAATTTACTGCTCTCTATATTTACTGATTTTATCTGATTGGGATGAAAAGTAAGTTCTGAGTCGTCTTCAGCAATAACGATTACTTTGTCGTTTTTGTTGATGGTGTAGTCGGCAGGCGGATTGAGTATAATTTTACCTGACTGATCGCGCACACCTATCGGGTAAACGTTTTCAAAGCCCATGATGAGTTCTTTGTAAGTGCGTCCGGCAGAATTTTTTACAGGTAATATGTACATTTCTACATTACCGAAGTCTATGAGGTCGCTGTATATTACGCTAAGTCCGGTTTGTCGGATGGCTTGTACAGTTATCTTAGCTATAATGTCATTTGATACGACAATGGTAACTTCATCGTTGCCTGCTATTTGAGTTATCTCACGGTTAGAGTTGTGGGCTATTTCAGCTATAATGTTATATTTTTCCTTTCTTCTCTGGGGATGATTTACGATGGCTAAAAGAGATTTCACGACAAATGCATCTGACTCATTGCCTACCGGCGACATGAGTATGATAGATTTTGCATAATTAATGTTAGCTATATGAATATCGTTTGGATCTCTTGGATTGCCATGCCTGAAAATAACTTTGGTTTTTCCGGTGCTGCCAATCTTGTTGTTAATTTCATCTTTCATCACATCTACGTTTTCTTCAGATAAGATTACTATACAAGAATATTTCTGATTAGCATGAGCTATCATCAACTCTTTGATGATGGAAACCACTTTGGGCGACCAGCCAAATATAACGGTGTGGCCTTGCTCGATCACTAATGAACGCCCCTTTTTTAACTCCTGAATTTTGGAAGTGAAAGCAGTATTGATGATACTTATCAAACTACTAACTAAAAAAATTCCTATGATAGTAGGCACCAACATGCCTATACGCAGGTGCCACTCGCTGTCGCCCCCAATGGTTCCGGGGTCTATGGCATGGGTGAACCCTGACCATATCGCTTCAAAAAATGTGGGATGCTTTCCTCGTACTTCTTCAATCCCTGTAACTTTAATCATTATTCCACTTAAAATGGAGGTCAGCACGAAAAGCAGTACCAGCACTATCATGTGTGCTAAAGCACCTTTCATCACGATATTATCGAAATAATATCGTAGCCGTTTCATTAACGTAACCTTCATATTAAAATAAAATTCACCTAATTTATACCTGTAAAAAAGTAAAAGCAAAAGTTTATAATTAAATTTATATGATTCATCAATTCTATAAACCGTGCGTTCAAACTGATTTTATTTTGTTTATAACGCAGTTAATACTTTCGCAGGGTATTTGTAATACGTCTTCCGGATAAAAGTTTAATTATTGCATATTACAGTATTTACAAAGTTTTGATCACTGAATTTAGTTGAAAGGTAGCCGTGACAAGACAAAATTAAAAAAATGTAAAATCCGGTTCATGTTTGTAATTACGATTAAAGCACAGTATTATATAATTGAGGTTACTTCAAAGCATATTATGGTATGCAGAATTAAACTTCAGGGAAAGCCTATTGATTCAAGCATAAACAGAGATATATCTGATTTATGAATTAAAAGGCGAACTCACGCATCACTTATTAATGGCTTCGATGATCTTCTTCCCCATAGGGCTTACGGCCGAGCCATAGTATTCAAGCAATTCACCATTTTCACTGATGAGATATTTACAAAAGTTCCAACCGGGCAATTCACTGTTCCACCCATTTCGAGATTTGTCTGAAAGCCATTGGTAAAGTGGATGTGTATTGGGTTGTTTAATACTTATTTTCTCAAACATTTGAAAAGTAACGCCATAATTTTTTTTGCAAAATTGTTGTATATCCTGGTTACTACCGGGTTCCTGCGCACCAAAATCATTACATGGGAATCCTAACACAGCAACTTTATCTCCATACTGTTCATGAAGCTTTTGCAACTCTTGATATTGGGGAGTAAATCCACATTCAGATGCTGTATTTACTATCAATACCTTTTTGCCTTTGTACACAGAGAAATCTATGATGTTACCTTCTAATGACCGAATTTTAAAATCATAAAAAGCAGATGCAGATGTATTAACAGCACCATTCCCAACGTTCTCAGGGCGCGATAGCACCTGGCCTTTGTTGCCACATGACATCAACAGCATGATAAACGAATATGAAAACTTAGCCAATCTTCTGAACATTTCAGTGAAATATGTCTTCTTCATAGGTTAAAGAATAAATATTAGTAAAGAACTGTTGTCATTAAAAATTATATTTTCAATATTGTGTCGCAATAATTATAATACTAAAAGAATAAAACAATCATTACCTATTATGATAAACAAAAATGAATTCAGAAAGTTCGCTGTAAAAGGGCGCGGTTTGAGCAGTTCATTTGTAGATAAATACATATCTGTCATAGAGAGCAAATCTTACCCAATGATAGAAAACATGACACCCAATGTAGTGGAAGAGCGCCAGATGAGAGCCACAGTAATTGATGTATTTTCAAGGTTGATGGCTGACAGGATAATCTTTTTAGGTACAGCCATAGACGACTATGTTTCAAACATCATTGTAGCACAGCTTTTATTCTTAGAATCTGTAGACTCAAAAAAGGATATACTGATGTATGTGAACAGCCCGGGCGGCTCTGTATATGCAGGCTTAGGCATATATGACACCATGCAATATGTAAATCCCGATGTAGCCACTATATGTACAGGCCTTGCCGCTTCTATGGGTGCAGTGTTGCTGGCTGCCGGCGCCGCCGGAAAGCGCTCGGCGCTCCCTCATACACGCGTCATGATACACCAACCTTTAGGAGGTGCTCAGGGACAAGCCTCTGATATAGAAATCACCGCAAGAGAAATATTAAAACTAAAAGCTGAGATTTATGAAATTCTTTCCAAACACACCGGAAAAGATGTCAAAACCATAGAGGCTAATTCCGACCGCGACTATTGGCTGCGTGCCCATGAAGCAAAGGATTATGGATTAATAGACGAAGTAGTGGAAAAGAAAAAATAGCTTAGCCTTCTTTTATCCCATTTTATGCATTAGAGACCATACACTGGGGTTTTGAAAATGACGACTCTATTGCAAAAATGGGATAATGATTTTTGAAATTTCTGAATATCTCATTTGTAGTGGCTTTGAGGAACACATTTACATAAAAAAATTACCTCTCTTTATCTTCTTACTGCATCGGAGGCTATCATGCTTAACATAGATTTCTTTGTCTGACCTAAAAAGGTACACCCACAGACAAGGCTAATTTTAATTGTGCGCCTTTGCCATAGGGATTTACTAAAGGCAACGTGAAATGGGTACTTTCATAATCTATGAGCGGTATCATAACGTTGGCACCGGCATGTACATCAAAGGTTATGCGTTTAAATATAATTTCCTGAGTACCTAGTACAAACCCAGCCCAAGCGGCGACAGCTTCTCTCCTGACTTCAACTGTTCTGAAATATGGATCGTTAGGGTTGTTATCGTCATATTCATAGATAGTTTGTGTATACTCTATTCTCTTAGCACCTACTTCCGGAGCAATGTAGAGTCCAAAAATGCCGGGCATGGTTTTATCCAGATAAAAACGGTATTGCAAATTTATACGGCCACCATGCATATTTTTAGCCATACGGTAATACCACACGTTTTCATTAAAGTAATAACCTGCCATCAGGCGTAAGCTTTTCTTTTCGGCAATTCTTTTTTCAACACCTCCTTCCATTCCGCCTACAAAGAGAGGGAGAGGACAAAAGAAGACGTTGGTGTTCGACTGCATGAGCTTCGAAAGGTGATCGGTTTGCTCTTTTAGTTTCTCTTTGTTTTTTCTGTATTCGGCTTGTCGCTCCTTGCGTTCCTCTTTGTTTTCAACATATTCCTCTTTTTTCATTTCAAATTCTTGTTTCTTCAGCTCCAGTTCCTGTATTTGTAATTCAAGTTGCTTTTTTTTCAGTTCTAACTCTAATGAATCTGATTTTTGACCTAACATGGGTAAGCTTAACATGCATGCCGATATGAACGCTGTCAGGTATTTCATAATTACTTCCGAATTTGAAGTTAGGAATTGAATGTTTATTGAAACTTCTTTTCTTTTATAGATTTCAAAACCTCGCTTGTGAAATCTCGGTGTTCTCTGACCACCTCACCAATTACAATCACAGCAGGAGAATCCATGTTGTTTTTTCTTACGTTTTCTACGATGGTACTGATGTTCCCTAACGCTATTTTTTCGTTGGGTAGAGTGCCATTTTGAATTACGGCTACAGGGGTTTCAGTTTTGCCATGTTGCTTGAAAATTTCAACAATCTCGGGTAGTCTGGTCATGCCCATCAGTATGACGATGGTAGCGGTGGACTGTGCTGCCAATGCTACATCTTCAGAAAGTTTATGGTCTTGTGTAGAGCCTGTGATGACCCAAAAGCTTTCATTTACTGCCCTGCGTGTAAGCGGTATGCCCTGCATTTCGGGCACAGAATAAGAGCTGGAGATACCAGGCACTACTTCTACTGGTATGTTGAATGATTGAGCGTATAGCATTTCTTCGTGTCCTCTGCCGAATATAAAAGGGTCTCCACCTTTGAGGCGCACCACATGGCCGTATTGCAAGGCGTAGTCTACAATCATTTTGTTGATGTCGGATTGTTTAAACTGGCAAAACCCTTTTTTTTTCCCTACAAAAATTTTGAGTGCTCTGGATGGTGCATAATTAAGAAGTTCTGTATTTATGAGTGCATCGTAAAGCACCACGTCAGCATCGGCCAGAGCCTTTACGCCTTTTACACTTATGAGGTCAGGATCGCCGGGGCCGGCTCCTACCAATGTAAGTTTAGGACTGTTCATTGACCAATACTTTTTCTTTTCTATATGCTTTAATTCTAGAAACAAAATCTTTGGCTTGCTCTAAGTAGAGGGTGGCAAATTCTTTTGTGGGCTCTTCCTGGTTCATGCGCAGTACAAGCTCAGTGAAGGTTTGCCCCTCTATGGGAAACTTACCTGTGGACACAAGATATTTATCAAAATCGTTGATAATTCCTATCTGTGTGTTGCAATTTACATTTTCAGATGTGAGTAGCGCTTTGGCGCCCCGAACAAAAGTTGTATATGCAGAATATATGGCATCGGCATATGTTTGTCTTTGATAAGCTTTTATTGACCAGTTTAGCATTTCTTCCGTTTCGTTAATAAGCGTACCTACCAGATCAAGCATTACACCGGCGCATTCACCAATGCCCACTTCAGTCACATATTTTTCGGTATGTCCCCAGTCTATGTAGTCATCAGGCGTCAGGTTGGAGAGTTCGGCCAAAGGTTTCAGGAGTTTATAAAAATACATTTTGTCTTCTGCTGTTTTTCTGCGATAGTAGTTGTTGAAATATTCTCCTTCAGAGGCATTGGTCTTGTAATCGTCAAGGATAAGCCGCACGGCTTGTACGCATCGTTTGGAAGGTAGTTTTATTATTTTATCACCAAGTGACCCGGTTCCATCGGGTTCCAGGCCCCCTCCCAGCATTACCTGCATGGCGGGCAACACGAGGTTTCCGTTTTTTATTGACATACCATGAAATCCTATATTGCCGATGGTATGCTGGCCGCAGGCGTTCATGCAGCCGCTGATTTTTATTTTGATGTTTTTGTTGAAAATGATATCAGGATATTCTTCAAGCAGCATTTTTTCCAATGCGGCAGCTATGCCTGTGCTGCTGGATATACCAAGGTTGCATGTGTCGGTTCCCGGGCATGCGGTAATGTCTGCCGTGCTGTCGAAGCCGGGTTCCGCAAGGCCGAGTTTGTTAAGGGCATTAAACAAAGCAGGCAACTCTTTTTCATGCACAAACTTGAGCAACCAACCTTGATTTACGGTGATACGCAAATCATCGCTGGCAAATTTCTTAACTACATCGGCAAAAGCTCTGGCAGTATCAGAGCTCATGTCGCCCAAATGTTGCTTTACATTTACGCCGAAATATCCTTTTTGCTTTTGTTCAAACACATTTGTTTTTAACCATGCGGAAT
Organism: Cytophagaceae bacterium; assembly: GCA_025054875.1. Taxonomy (GTDB): domain Bacteria; phylum Bacteroidota; class Bacteroidia; order Cytophagales; family Cytophagaceae; genus JANWYS01. The sequence continues at coordinate 12,569 of JANWYS010000024.1, forward strand.
ATTTTTTTTCATCTTCCGGAGTCTCTATTACAAAAGATGTTTTTACCGGAATGGGTTCAGGAGAAATTTTAGAAAAGTCGTATAAATAAGATTTGGTTTTAAGCGCTTTTTGTTCACCCTGTACCAACCTCATAAATTCTCCCAGCCCTATGGATTGGATGAGGTATTTCAAGCGAGCTTTGTTTCTTTTAGCTCTTTCACCATACCGGTCAAACACGCGAAGTACAGCTTCGGTAAACGGAATTATTTTATCTTCAGGTAAAAATTCATATGCCGTTTGAGCGAGGAAGGGTTGAGCACCCAATCCGCCGCCTACCAATACTTTGAAGCCTCTTATTTCTTTGCCGTTTTCAATTTTTATTTTGGGGATAAATCCTATGTCGTGCATGAAAGCGAAGGCAGAGTCTTCTTCACTGGAGGAAAAAGCCATTTTAAACTTACGCCCCATATCCTGGCATATGGGGTTGCGCAGGAAATATTCGAAATGCGCATGAGCATAAGGAGTCACGTCAAATGGTTCTTTAGGGTCAATTCCTGCCAACGAAGAGGCTGTTATATTGCGTACAGTGTTGCCGCAAGCCTCTCTCAATGTCACTCCTACTTCTTCTAACTTTGCCCAAACATATGGAGCATCTTCAAGTTTGACAAAGTGTATCTGTATATCTTGTCTGGTGGTGAGGTGCAAGTTGCGCGACGCATATTCGTCAGAAACATCAGCTATTCTGATCAGTTGCTCGGGAGAAACTTTGCCATAGGGAAGTTTTATGCGTATCATCTGTACACCCTCCTGACGCTGTCCGTACACTCCGCGTACCAGGCGATATGCTCTGAACTTCTCGGCATCTATTTCCTCCGAACGAAAAGCTTGTATTTTTGAATTCAACTCTAATATGTCTTCTTTAGCTACCGGATTTATTTTATCCAGCAGTTGGTTAAAAGTGTCCTTATTGTTTTTTAAATCCATTCGTTTTATTAAGATTAACCCTGATAAAATATACAAAAAACCTGCGACATATGCCTCATAGTACTGAAGGCAATTGATTGCAAGTTAAGACTAAATTGTTTCAGAAAAAACATACTTTGAGTTATAACAAAATATGATTTTGAGTTTAACGGTGATTGTGCTATAAGATTTTACAAAAACTCATTCATACGAATTAAACCATGCATTTAACGCTACACAAACAAAAATTCAACTACTAATGGAGCATAAAGCATCTAAAAACTTTGTATACTTGCAACATGAATATAGAGCTGAACTTAAAAAATAACGCTTTTCATTTCGAAGCTGTAAATGAAACGCAAAATACGGTGCAGATAGATGCTTCGCCTGGCATTGGAGGAGAGGGCAAAGGCGCGCGGCCAATGGAATTGCTTATCATGGGGCTGGGAGGCTGCAGTGCCATTGATGTGCTGAGCATACTCCGCAAACAAAAAATAGAGGTATCTAAATTCAAAATCACTATACAAGCCGAGCGCGAAAAGGATGCTGTGCCTTCGCTGTTTACTGACATCCACATCGAATATTGGTTTGATAAAAATTTGGACAAAGACAAAGCCAAACGTGCTATCGAACTGTCGTTGAACAAGTACTGCTCGGTAGCCAAAACCCTTGAAAAAACTGCACGCATAACTTATGATATGAGATTTGAGTTATAGAATCACCCTCCGTTTGTTTAACTGTATTATCATGAACGATTCGCAGCATTTTGAAACGATAGCCATACGCACACAACTGACACAAACACACTACAGAGAGCATTCTGCGCCGCTTTTCATGACTTCCAGTTTTACATTTGAAGATGCAGAGATGGCCAGGGCCTTGTTTGCCGATGAGATGGATGGGAATATTTACTCACGGTTTTCAAATCCAAATACCTCCGAATTGATAAAGAAGATATGCCTGATGGAAGGTGCAGAAGATGGATTTGCAGTGGCTTCCGGCATGTCGGCCGTATTCAGCAGTATGGCTCCGTTTTTGAAAACGGGAGATCATATTTTGGTCTCTCGTTCGGTATTTGGTTCTACATTGCAAATCGTGACGAATTTGTTGCCCCGCTGGGGGATTACATACACATTGCTTGACGTAAAAAAAACCGATGAATGGGAGTCACTCATTTTGCCCAACAGTAAGATGTTGTTGCTGGAAACACCATCAAATCCGGCTCTTGACCTTGTAGATCTGGAATGGGCATCGAAACTTTGCAAGAAATACAATCTTTTGCTGAATGTAGATAATTGTTTTGCTACACCCTATTTGCAGCAACCCATGAAATGGGGAGCAGATATTGTAACTCACTCGGCCACAAAATACATAGACGGCCAGGGACGTGCCATAGGTGGCATAATAGTGGGCCGCCAATCTCTCATAAATGAGGTGCGCTTTTTTTGTCGCCATACCGGGCCGGCAATGTCTCCTTTTAATGCGTGGTTGTTTTCCAAAAGCCTGGAGACATTGGCTCTCCGAATGGACAGGCACTGCGATAATGCTTTGAAACTAGCACAATACCTTCAACAACATCCGCAGGTTGAATCTGTAGCATATCCTTTCCTACCCTCTCATCCTCAATATGCATTGGCACAAAAGCAAATGAAAGCCGGAGGAGGAATAGTGACCTTCGTCATAAAAGGGGGATTAGAACAAGGAAGAAATTTTCTCAATGCTGTACGAGGACTTTCGCACACCGCTAACCTTGGCGATGCACGAACTATTGTAACTCATCCGGCGTCTACCACGCATTCAAAACTTTCTGAGCAAGACCGCCTTTCCGTAGGCATTTTACCGGGCCTTATCAGAATATCTGTGGGTTTGGAAAATATACAAGATATCCTCTTTTTGTTGGAGGAAGCTTTCAATCGCTCAAGAAAATGATGAAAACCGTCTTAAAATATGGAGCAGGTATAGCAGCTGCTTTAGCTGTCGTCACTTTGTTGGTCATACATGTGATAGGTATTGAATATGGTTGGGCACGTTGGTTTCTGATGTTGGCGCCTGTTCCTGTTTTATTCATTTCTTTGCTGATGGGAATAAATGAACAAAAAAAATTTTATTACCAAAATGAAATCAACTACAGTCAAGCCCTATTTTCGGGAATACTGATATCGGCTTTCGGCACGGTGTTGTTACTGATGTTTAATATCATTTATCACTCTTTGAATAAAAATTTTGCCGATGAAGTGATTGCGGTAATTTTGCCAGAAATGAAAAATCTTAGCTACTCTGAAGAACAGCAAAAAGAATATATAACACAAATCCGAAATACATATACCTTGCAAGGTCAGGTTTCTTCTGCTTTCATGATGTTGATTACCGGTATAGTGTTTTCAGCTATTCTCGCTGCATTTATAAGGAATAAAGACACGTTTACTCAGGTTTTTAAAAAATAGAAAAGCAAGGGTTATCAAATAACCATAAGTGTCAGAAGGATTTCGTTCGGTTATAGGGTTTATACTTTGTGAGGTTGTTCGGCAATGAGTGCGTTCATGTTTATGCTTTTCAAAGCTTCGTAGTGAGTAAGGTCGAAAGTACAAGGTACTATGGAGATGTAGTTGTTTTCCAACGCCCATTCGTCGGTTTCTTCGTTTTTGTCGTTATTAATGAAACGGCCATTTATCCAGAAATAGCGGCGTCCATGAGGGTCTAATCGCACTTCGAAATCTTCTTTCCATTTTGCAATTGCTTGTCGGCAGAGTTTTATTCCTTTTATGGGAGTTGCACTTTTGGCAGGAAAGTTTACGTTGAGTGCAACGCCGGGTGGTATAGGATTGTGAAGTACGTGCAAGGCAATTTGCTTGACGTATTGGCGTATATGGCTAAAATCGGGTTTAGCGCTATAATCGCACAGGGAGAAGCCGATAGCGGGCACCCCTTCTAAAGCGGCTTCAATAGCTGCCGACATGGTTCCGGAATATAAAACACTGATGGAAGAGTTGCTGCCGTGATTTATTCCGCTTACGACCAGGTCGGGGTTACGGTCTTTGAGGACGAAATGTTTGGCAAGTTTTACGCAATCGGCGGGAGTTCCGGAGCACTCATAGGCAGGAATATCGCCATATATGTCTGTTTCGTCCAGGCGTAACGGATATCCGATAGTGATGGCATGCCCCATACCGGATTGGGGGCTGTCGGGGGCTACTACGATCACTTCCCCTATTTCTCTCATTATTTCCACCAATGTACGAATACCGAACGATGTGATTCCATCGTCGTTAGATACTAATATCAGAGGCTTGTACTGCATAGTGCGAATATATCACAATGAGGGTTTACAGGAATGGTAAAAGCTATTATTTTTTTTTCAAGATATTATGCCCCATCTTGTCGCGTTTAGTAATGAGGTATTTTTCATTGTGTGGGTTTGGAGGAATTTCGATGGGTATAGTTTCTACTATTTCCAGTCCGTAACCGAGTAATCCGGCACGTTTCACGGGATTGTTGGTAAGAAGTTTAATTTTGGAAATGTTAAGATCTCGTAGTATTTGGGCTCCAATGCCATAGTCGCGTTCATCCATTTTGAAGCCCAGTTCCAGGTTGGCTTCAACGGTGTCTTTTCCTTGTTCCTGGAGTTTATATGCTTTTAGTTTGTTTACTAATCCTATACCCCTTCCTTCCTGATTCATATACAAAATTACACCTCTTCCTTCTTGTTCTACCATGAGCATAGCTTTTTGTAGCTGTGGTCCGCAGTCACATCGGCAAGAGCCGAAAATATCGCCTGTAATGCAAGAGGAATGTACGCGTACCATTACAGGTTCGTTGCTTTGCCATTGCCCTTTTATAAGGGCAAGATGTATATCTTCCGTATTTATTTGTTTATAGGCAAAGAGATCAAAATTTCCGTATTGCGTAGGCATAGCCACATCTATTACTCTTTGTATGAGGGATTCATTTTTCAGGCGGTAGGCGATGAGGTCTTTTATAGACACAATTTTCAGTTTGAATTTATCGGCCAGTTCACGCAACTCGGGTAGTCTGGCCATTTCTCCATTTTCCCCTATGATTTCCACTATGACGCCTGCAGGTTGAAATCCGGCAAGGCGCGCCAAGTCAATGGCGGCTTCAGTATGGCCGGCTCTTCGGAGTACGCCATCGCGCATGGCTTTCAGAGGGAAAATGTGCCCGGGCCTGGCCAGGTCTTCGGGGCGGGTGTTGGGATTTACCAAAGCCTGTATGGTTTTTGCTCTGTCGGATGCGGAAATGCCGGTGGTGGTGCCATGTCCGATCAGATCTACCGATACGGTAAAAGGTGTGCCGTGCAGAGCGGTATTATTTCCAACCATGAGTTGCAGGCCGAGTTGTTCGCAGCGCTCTTCGATAAGGGGTGCACAAATCAACCCACGACCGTATTTGGACATAAAGTTGATGATATCCGGTGTCACGCATTCGGCAGCACATACGAAGTCGCCCTCATTTTCGCGGTCTTCGTCGTCCACTACAATTACAATATTTCCATTTTTAATTTCAGAAATAGCTTCTTCAATAGAGTCAAGCATTTTTTGTATGGAATAAAGTTTTCAATGATTTTTCCAGAAGAGCATTGCAAGCTCTCCAGTTAAAGTTTTCCCGAATGTACAACCTGCCAAGCCTTGCCATATCAGCGGCTTCCTGTGGATGATTGAGCAGAAAAATAATTTGTGCGGCAAAACTTTGCGGCTCGTTGCATATCAGTATTTCTTTTTTGTCTTTTGCTTTAAGGGCTTTGTTGGCCAGAGATGTAGTTATGGTGGGTAGTCCGGCAGCCATGGCTTCCAGCAATTTGTTTTGAAGCCCGGATCCGGAAAAAAGCGGAGCCACAAATATTTTTGAGCTATGCAAGTAGGGCTTCAAATCCTCTACGTAACCTGTAACGTGGACACGATCGCTTTTGAGCGCTAACACCTCAGAAGACGGATTTGTACCGGCAAGGCAAACATTTACGTTCATGCCTTTAGCTTCTATGGCTGGCAATATCTGATTTACCAGATATTTGCAGGCTTGTATATTCGGGTGATAGTTCATATTGCCGGTAAAAATGATATCATATTTTTTCGGCTCCTGATTTTGCCGCGTGATGAAAAAATCTTCGTTTACCCCATTGGGAATGATGTGTATTTTGTTTTTTATACTTTCCGGCATGCAGTCGGCGTCCGATTGGCTGATGATACTATATTGGTCAAAATGCTCAGCGATTTTTTCTTCATACCATTTCAATCTTCGTGCTTCTTCGCGCACAAAAAATTTTTCGTACCACTTTGAAAAATTTACACGTTTGTTCATCCCCTCTGATAGAGCATCCATGTAATCCAGGTAGTATTTTACGGGGAGCTCGAAAGGAATATTCATACCCATGCGAACCAATTGAACATAGCATATATCAATGTTGTTTGCGGTAATGATTTGTGCAATTCGCTCTTTCATTAGTTTTTTTCTGAAATAAAAAACCTGAAAGGGTTCTTTTGCAAAAAGGGCACTGAAGAGGTTTTGTGCTCTCTCAACCCTTGTGAGTTCTATGATTTCAAGCAGGCGGCAATATTTTGCTACTTCATGTCGTTGCTCTTCGGAGGGTAGTTTAGTAGCCAGACAAATCACGTAAACATCATTTGTGCGGCTAAGTTCTTTTATTTGATAGTATGCCCTTAGTTTATCTCCCTTATCAGTAGGGTATGGAAATCTGGAAAGCACAAAAAGTAGTTTCATAACAATCCAAGATAAAAATTTTCAAACTCAGCCACTAAATTGTTCCATCTATATTTTTGCAGAGCCGTTTCATACGCCTGGCTACCTATTTCCTGTATTAATGCCGGGTTTTTGTATAACATGGAAATGGCCAAAGAAAATTCCTCAACTTGGTTGGCGATGAGTATATTCTTACCATGCTGCACATCTATGCCTTCGGCACCGGTACTTGTAGAGATGATACACTTGCCCAAAGCCATGGCTTCCACAATTTTCAGGCGCATGCCGCCACCGGAAAGCAAGGGCACCAGCATCACTTCGTATTGTTGCAAAAAAGTACGTGCATCTGGTACTTCTCCATGCACGGTAATGCCCTTTATGTTGAGTTGAAGAAACTCTTTTGGTGTATTTTTTCCAGCTATATGAAATTCCAGATTTTCAAATTTAGATGTTATCACCGGCCAAACATTGTCAATAAACCAATACAAGCCTTGTATATTGGGTTGCCACTCCATGCTGCCAATGAAGCAGAGACGTATTTTGGAAGCAGGTGGCAGATATATCGGCGGCGATAGGATTTCAACTCCCGCATTTATGGTTTTCAGCGGACCTTTGTATCCGATTTTCCTGTAAAAATCTTCATCACGTTTTGTGATGGCTATTATGCCATCGTATCGCATGGCATTTTCGATTTCGAAATTTTTTATTTTGGCGCTTAGGTTGGATATGTAAAGTTTTTTTAAAATGTTCGATTCGTTTTTCGCGAGTCTTTCCCATATCTCATGCTCTATATTGTGTGAGCGCAACACAACCGGAGCGTCTGAATTTCTTCGTAATACATCTAAATAAATGGAGAGGTATATTCCTTCAAGCTGTATGATATCAAAACGTGTTGCGTTCAAAATTTTTTCAAGTTTGTTAGCGAAGGCAATAGAGAAAAAACGCTCTACATTGTAGGGTATAGATTTAAAAATACCTCCAACCAAGCCCTTGGCGGTTATGCGTGTATCAATATCTACGGTATGTACCTCTGCGATATCTGCAACTACTTTCGGATCCTGCCGGTGTTTGCTGGTGTTCAACGCTGCTAATGTCACTGAGTGTCCAAACTTTTTCAGGTAACTCAAAACATAATAAGTAGCTATGTTTCCTCCATCATTAAGTGGATAAGGAATGCGATTAGTAAGTACGAGTAGTTTTAGCGTTTTCAAAGTATTAATACAGCAAAAATACAATAAAACTTTGGAATGTGTATATTTTATTTGCAAAGTACGTACTAACTCTGTTCTGTTGTACTTAACTTTGAGTTGGCTTATCTCATTCTATGCATTAAAAAACTTTTGACTCGCTTTAATGAATAGGTCTTTCGCAGGAAACCGTTTGCAGTTGTATTTCTTATGCTATGGTCGTAAACAACTCATTAGGATTACACCAACATCTCAGTTGCATAAAATGATATCATGATGCCAATCTGTAATGCTCAAGGGTTAGATTAGTTTTTGATCACCTGTACCCAACCTTTGAATCTGGTACCGCCTTCGAGTTCGAGGTCGTAGTAGTATACGCCATCTCCTACTTCGCTAAAGGTATACGAATTGTCGTACTTTTTATTGTAGTATATGCGATCGCCCCAACGGTTATATATGCGCAGTTGAGTGTTGTCGGGTAGTGATTCTATGAAGAACCTGTCGTTGTTGTTGTCGCCATTGGGGGTAACTAAGTTTGGTATATAGAACTTTCCTGGTACAATGATGTGTATGGTATCTTCACAACCTCTGGCATCGCGTATGTATACGTTGTGAGGCCCCGGTGCGAGGCCTTCAAAAGTAACTAAAGTATGGTTGCCCGGCGTGCCGCTATTGTCAGCGTAGGTTACACTGTTGGGTACGATAGCCTGAAACGCTGATGGATTGTCTACGGCAAACTCATACGAACCGTTGGGGAATGTTGTACCTCCGGTTATGTCGTAGATATATACAGATCCATTAGCTTGATTTATATCGCTGGCGTATGCGATAGAACCTGCGTTTATAGCAGGGGGAGCAGGCACATATATTTTAGCATATTCGCCATTGGGGTCTGTAAGGGTATCGTATTGAGCTCTTATGGTGGTATAGACCCCTGAACTTACATGGAGATAGAAAGAGTCTAAAGGCTGCGGCGGGCATGCGTTGTCGCCAAGTTGCATGATATAGTTGCCGCCGAAAAGTTGATTAAAGAGGTCATCACCATCTTGTGCGGTGTTGCCTTGCACATAGGGGATACCGGTATGAGTTATGAATGAAAGGTTGCTTACATCTCTGGAAATGCTGTATGTGAAAGGCGGCGCTACACTGGATGTAGATGAGAATACCTGTAAGGAATCTATACGTATCACACCTACATTGGAATAGGAACATGGATTGGGCGTGATGGTTATGTATGGTATAGCTCTGGGGCGGTCCGTCACGGTGTAGGTTCTGGTGGCATTGCAGCCGGCTGGGTCGCTTACGGTATAGGTTATGGTAGCGCCCAGATTAAGATTGGTGTTAGCATCTATGGGAGTCACGCTGTTGCCGTTTTTCGTAAAGGTGTAGGGAGCGCCTGCACCTCCGGAAGCACCGTTAAGAGTGATAGAGCCACCAGTGCCACAATCCGATTGTACTACTGTTACATTGAGATTCAAAGCAGGATAACTGGCAACATTTACAGTAGTATTAGCTGTGCAACCCTCTGCGTCGGTTACACGAACGGTGTAAGTGGAAGAAGCAAGGTTAGTAACGGGTACACCGACCGACATGGCTTGTGGAGGGGAAACTAAGGCATAGGTGTACCCACCCCAACCTCCGGTAGCTGCGGAGGTTATGGTTAGGGAGCCCGTTGAAGCCCCAAAGCACGAAGTAGTAGCCGATACCGCAGGCGGATTTAGTAAAGGAGGCTCTTGAATCTGAATATTGGTTACAGTGGCAGCCGGACATGAATTAGCATCGGTAACGGATACAGAGTAAGTACCTCCTCCCAACCCGGTGAATGTACCTGTAGCGTTGGATGTGCCACCGGGAGATAGTGTGTAGGTATATCCCGGGGTGCCTCCTGAAGCTGCCGTTACAATTTGTCCGTTGGTATTTCCAAAGCAGACCAAGCGATTGGTATGAGAGATGAGATTGATCTGTATGGGTTGCGGTTCAAATATGACTGCCGTCCGCGTAGCGTTGCAGGCAGGAGAGTTGTTGTCGCGCACGGTAACAGTGTAGGATGTACCAGAAGCACTTCCCGAACGAGGGATAGAAACAGGAGGGGTAAATGCAGTAAATACACTTCCGTTTATGGAGTATTGATAAGGGGCATTACCACCGGTAACGCTATTTATATTGAGGGAACCATTAAATCCGCTACATGAGGCATTGGTAGCGGTAAGATTGAATGTGAAAGGCGAAAGTGTAACATTAAGCAGGAATGGTGCGCTGGTGCAACCGTTTGCATCGCGGAAGAAGATTCTGAAAGTAGTATCGCTGTAAATATTTGCGGAAGCATATGTATTGGATGCGAAGAAGTTTACGCCACCATCAAAAGAGTAAGTTCCCGGCCCCATAGGGGAAGGTGTGGCTGATATGTTTACCGGCACTCCGGAGCACACCGTAGCCGGCCCGGTGACTACGGCCGATACAGAAGGGTTAGCGTTTACGGTTACGTTTATCGTTGTGGTATCGTCACAACCTTGGGCATCTACGGCAATGACTCTGTATGTGGTAACTCCTACACCAGGCGATACAGAAATGGATGCTCCATTTTGGTTAGGCCCTGCGGGCAACGCATTCCATGTATATGTATAAGCTCCTGTACCTCCCGTAGCAGTAGCGTTCAGCGTTATGCTGCTACCCTGGCATATACTTCCGGAAGCAGGCACACTGCTGGCCGTTACAGTAGGTTCAGGGCTACCGCTGATGTTTTGATTTACGGTATCTTTACAACCATTATTGTCGGTTACGATGACCCGATAAGATCCAACAGCAAGGCCACTATATACCATGTTACCACCGGAAGGAGTTCCCATAGGAGAGTAGGTGTATCCGGGTGTACCGCCCGTAGTAGTTACTGTAAAGGTTCCACTGTTAGCATTCAAGCAATTTACATTGGTAAAACTTGTTATCGTGGCATTGAGTTCGGGTGGTGTGGTTACGTTGAAGAGGGTGCTGGTATTACAATTGTTTCCATTGTCACGTATGTAGATGATGTGAGGTCCTGGGGAAATACCGCTTATGGTAAATGGATTAGAACTCGCCACAGTGTATGGGCCTCCCATTGCATCTATGGAGTACTCATAATTGGGAGTGCCTCCCGACACGGTAATGGTAGCCGAACCATTTGTGCTGTAAGAGCATTGAGCAGTGGCATTGGATACGGTTGCCGAAAACGGTTGTACGGTCACTGTTGTAGGTATGGTATTGCTCTCGCAACCATAAATGTCTCTGATTCTGATATTGACAGTGGTAGTAGTGGAGAATGGTCCTATAGTTTGCGGATGTGTATTCGTATAGGTTGCTCCATTATTATAGGATACCCAGTTTACTGCAGGATTGAATGGCATGTTGGGAGTAACTGTGATAGTGGAATTATTTCCGGCACATATAGGGTTAGGAGAGGCTGAAGCAGTCCCTGTGGGCCTCGGCCTGAATATTACATTAATGGTTGCTGTATCTCTGCAGCCATTGCCATCCGTTCCGATTACATGATAAGTACTGTTTGCTGTGGGCGATACACTTAGAGTAGCTCCCGGGCTTCCCAATAAAGTGCTGTACGTTGAGTTGTACCATTGATAGGTAGAAGCCCCATTAGCCGAGAGCAGAGTAGTAGTGCCCTCACAATGGTCCACCGGCGACATGGCAGTAACGTTAGGTTGTGGATTAACGTTGATGTTGTAAGTATTAGTCCGGGGACATCCGTTTAAATCTATACCGGTCAATGTATACGTAACAGGTCCCGGATTTGGGCTGGAAATTACTATGGAAGCTGTGGTAGCACCGTGTCCTGGCAGGCCCGGAGGGGTGGATGCCCAGGATATTGTACCCGGCTGAAAACCACTTGCTGTCAGGGTCTTGGTGGAAGTAGTGTTGTTTGCACACAATGGATTTGGGTCCGATGGAGTAATGGTGATGGTATTGTTGAACACATTTAGAGTAGCAGAGGTATCTAATACGCATCCGCTGTTATTATCAACCACCCTGATCGGGAATGAAGTGGTAGAGGCTACCACAGGAGTAGTGAATGTATTGGGTGATCCAAACACAGGCGTCCCTCCGTTGAATTGAGTGCTATAATTGGTGCAGTTAGGTACACATCCTACCAATGTTACGGTTACACTAGAGGAATTGTTAGGACATACCGGATTGGGATTTACCGTGATATTGGCACGTGGCTTTCCAAGCGTATCAATATTTACTATTATAGCATTGCTTCTGCATCCACTACCGTTTCTGATATACACTATAAGGGTTGTATCTCTGTTTATCGGCGGGGTCGTATATGATGAACTCATTTGATATGTAGTCCCCCCGTTAAATGAAAACTGACACGGAGTAGCTCCTATCATGCTACATGTGGTTACGGAACCTGTTAAATTAACAGTTTGTCCCGGACACACACTGGTGTTCAGAGGCGTTACATTACCTGTGGGTATAATATCGGCAGGTACGGTTACGGTTACCGGATCACTAAGACATCCGTTGGGGTCTTCGTAAACAACCGAATGAGAATAATTCCCGAATGTTGTTACTAAAGTTGATACTGTGTTTACGGTAGTAGGTACGGCACTTCCATCCCAATAATAACGACCTCCGGCGGGGGAGCCATTGGCTGTCCATGTTACCAGCACATTTGGAGGAATGTTTGTCCTGCAGACAGGGTTAGGATTAGCAGAAAGAGATACGTTTGGTTTCTGTACCCTCAAAGTGTCGCGCATGGTAGTATCGCAACCGGTAGCATCGCGTACATATACTTCTATGGGGCCTAAAACCTGGTTAATGGCATTTGGAGAATTGCCCGGATTGGGGCTGGGTGAGGTCACCGTCCAGGTGTATGTATAAGGAGGTGTTCCGGAGCTTATGTTTACGGTAGCAGAACCTCTGTTGGGCGGTGAAGGGCAAATCGGATTTGTAACATTTAGCGTTGCACGAAAATTATTAGTAGAAATTACTCTGAAGTTGATAACCGCCAGATATGTTGAGTCGTTAAAAGATGGTGGAATTTTAGGCGTTTTTACAGTGAATGTGTAAAACACACCGGTAGGGCTGCCAGCCAGGTTGGTGAAGGTTTCACAAAACAACTGACCATTGGTAGTAGTGGTGCGTGTTAGAGAATATGTGTTACCCAGAGAGTTGTTTCCCAATATAGTAAATACAGTGCCGGCCGGAAGCGTGTTGGTTACTAAACACAAATTTAAAGTACCCGTAGCTGCCCCGCAAGGAGGGACTGTTCCATTCGCACTGACTGTGTATGGTGGATTGGTGTGACTATACGTAATGTTATCAATCACTACCTGTGCATGAGAAACATGCGCAAATAAAACGCCAAGTAATAGGCAAAGGGCAAATCTCATTCTCTTCATTATCGTTATATTGTTGTTTTTGTCATAAATCAATTCTTTGCGATGCCGAATTTCCATCCGCATCAAATACAGTTATATAATAAAATCCTTTTGCAAGATTGTTTAGTGTGAAGTTTTTCCCTTTAAGTGTGATAGGATTAGATTTTGTATTGGTGTTCACTATCATGGTATATTCGTCTTTTTCTCCAGACACATTCACTTGTATAATACCGTCGGATAATGTATGGCTGGGATGTTTAATTTGTATGTCTAATTTTAATTTGGGGGTGTCGTTCCTGTATGAGGTAGCCCAAAATAAACTCGCTATAACTACACAGGTAAAAACTTTTCTTACCATAAAAGAAAATTTGAATTAATTTTTAGTAAACAGTTATTATATATACAATACACCAAGCAAAAGTAATAAAAAAAATACAAAAAAATAGATTTTGGGAAAGTTTAGTGATTTAGTAATGTTTTAAATGTTATGATTCACTTAAATCTTCTGCAACTTATAATGTATAAAGTCTATAAAGTTTTCATAAAGATTTTCTCTGTATTTACTTTTTATCATGTAATGTTTTTTTAAAAATTTAAACAAACTCTTGCGTAAACTTAGCGTATAATAAAGCACTTAAACGCAATAAGGATGTTTACTATGACTAACTTGTTAATGTTTATTTGGGCTTCTATGCCTTTCATCTATCACTACTTCTTTTATGCTTAAGTATGCGCCAATGGCTCATTGTATTATGGTTGCTACTTGCTTAATAGGTTGGCATCATTTAAATCTACCGAAAGGTTGATAATCCATTTTATACATTAAGTAAAATTTTGGACTTACTAAGCAATAAAAATTAATCACAAGTAAAATCTTTGGTAGTTACATTTTCTGCTTCTATACATCCCATTTTATCCTACTTTATGCAATAGGGACGTTGCAGTTTTTTATTTTGGGCGTGTCCCTACGGGTCGCGCTGTCCGCCACTCCGCTATCGCTTCGGTGCTCCGCTGAAGCTTCGCACTGGCCTTGCAGGCCATGGCTCCCATCCCTCGCGCAGGTCCTGTCGAAATTTTTCAGCTTCATAAGAGAATGTGAACCTCCGAAGTTTCCTGCAAAAAGGACTGAGCGGTCTGGTTGAGATCCTTTATTTGCTGAGCCTTCAACCGAACCCTCATCTTACTGAAAAGTAAAGCAGTAATGCACATAAAAACCCCATTTCAAGGTGAAGCCAAAACGTCATTGCACTTCAAAGGCTCTCACCTTCAATCGTCAAAGTCATAACTTAATCAATGGTTTGGCTGTAGGGAATCCGGATTAAACAAATGAATTAATTGGTGAAACATTAAATTTGTATGATGCTGTACACAACTTACATGTTGGTTATATATCTTGCAGATTATCGCATGCTTAATGCTATGCATAGCATGATTTACTATATTCAGCAAGAAGAGTCTATATTTACAAAGTTGTAATCGTATACAAACAATGTTTTTCTTTTCAGTAGTGATACCGGTATACAACCGCCCGGAAGAATTAAAAGAATTGTTGGAAAGCCTGAAGCAACAAGATTATAAAAATTTTGAAGTGATTGTAGTGGACGACGGTTCCTCAATACCTGGTAAAGAAGTGGCAGAGCATTTCAAAAACGATCTTTCTTTGCAGTACTACTATAAAAATAATGAAGGCCGCTCTATAGCGCGTAACTATGGCATAGACAAAGCTCGAGGTGAGTATATCATCATTTTTGATTCCGATTGTATTATCCCCTCGGGATACTTTACAAATGTATCGGAGTATTTGAAGAAAAACAGACTAGATTGTTTTGGTGGCCCTGATCGTGCACACCCCTCATTTACTCCCATACAGCAAGCTATAAGCTATTCGCTTACTTCCGTCCTGACGACAGGTGGTATGCGAGGCTCAAGACACAGCACCACCAAATTTTATCCCAGAAGTTTCAATATGGGCTTTACCAAACATGTAGCAGAAGCCATCGGAGGATTTTTGAATATTCCCCTTGCAGAAGATTTAGATTTCAGCATGCGCGCTGAAAAGTCAGGATTCAGAATAGGATTGATCGAATCTGCATATGTCTACCATAAGCGGCGCACGGATTTTGCAAAATTTTACAGGCAGCTGAATCGCTTTGGTATCGGAAGAATAAATTTATACATGAGGCACAAAGAGGCATTGAAATTGACACATTTTTTCCCGAGTATATTTATGATATTTTCATTGTCGTCTGTTTTGCTTTCTATTCTCAATCCCTTATATATAGTGCCTTTAGCAACATATACATTTTGTATTTTTTTTGATGCCTCGGTAAAAAATAACAGCTTTAAAATAGGTATACTTTCCGTGGCGGCTACCTACGTGCAAATGTATGCCTATGCCAATGGTTTTAACAAAGCCTTTATAAAAAGAATTGTATTAAAACAACCTGAATTTGGCTCGTATTAAAATAAATGAAAATAAAAGAAAATATTTCGCTAAAAACTTATAACACTTTTGGTGTAGAAGCTACTGCCAGTTATTTTTCAGAATTTAATTGTGTTGAAGATTTAGCATATCTCTATTCATTGTATCCTAACTATCCTAAACTGATATTGGGAGAGGGCAGCAACATACTTTTCACAAAACCTTATGAAGGCTTGGTATTACATAACTGTATAAAAGGAATAAAGTTAGAAGAGGAAAGTGCAGACGAGGTAATCGTGAGTGCCGCATCCGGAGAGCGTTGGCACGATTTAGTAATGTATTGTGTAGAACACGGATGGGCTGGTATAGAAAATCTGTCGCTCATTCCGGGTACGGTAGGAGCAGCACCGGTTCAAAATATCGGGGCCTACGGTGTTGAGCTCAAAGATGTATTCCACTCGCTTGAGGCATATGATGTCCAGAAAGGTATATTGATACAAATGAATGTGTCGGATTGTGCTTTTGGATACAGAACCAGCATATTCAAAACTACCGGAAAAGACAAATTTGTAATTGTGAAAGTTTCCTTGCGATTAAAAAAAAATTTCGAACCTAACATTTCATATGGAGCTATACGAGATACACTTGCGCAAATGCAAGTTGGCCCCTCGATAAAATCAGTGAGTATGGCAGTGATTAAAATCCGAAATAGTAAGTTGCCCGATCCGGCTAAAATAGGAAACGCCGGAAGCTTCTTTAAAAATCCTGAGATTTCTGCTCATCATTTTGAAAACATAAAACAAGAGTTTAAAGACGTAGTCTCCTATCCTGCACCGGAAGGGAGAATAAAAATACCTGCCGCATGGCTCATTGAGAAGTGCGGCTGGAAAGGCAAACGCATCGGAGATGCCGGAGTGCATCAGCATCAAGCTCTTGTGTTGGTAAATTATGGTTCAGCTAAAGGTATGGATATTCTGGAACTGGCACATCAAATAAAAGAAAGCGTACAAAATAAGTTCGGCATTACTCTGGAAGAAGAGGTAAATGTATTGTAGTGTTTATTATTATCAGTATAGGCGCAATCCGATAATTTTACTTCCATCTCATGTTATGCTTTGAAAGAAGCAATGGTTTACTTGCATAAAGCCATTGCGCCATACAACCGGGAGAGACCTCACATGAGTACAGGCAACCTGACCCCTGACCAGATACACTTTGCTGAAAAATCCGTTGAAGTAAAGCGAATCTGGAAGAACTATAAACAAAAAAAAACAAACTCTGTAAACGTATCTCAGGATTAAAATTAACTTTGTAAATGTATATTAGGATTATAAATAAATC
>JANWYS010000025.1 GCA_025054875.1 Cytophagaceae bacterium
TTGAATTTTTTTTAGTTTTTAATCTAATTAATCTTTCAAAAAACAACTCACTTTACACACTTTTTGGGACAGTATCGAAGCCGAAACGGTTATTGCACTTCAAAGGAGCTCTCTCTTCCGGATAAGAACAGATTCATTTCATAAAATGGGATAATCTCCTATGAACAGTACAGTTTAAAAATAGAAAAGCCCTGGATATCCAAGGCTTTTTGATCTTAATATGAGGTTAATCAATCCTCATCAATAGCGGTATTCATCGCTTTTGTACGGGCCTTCTATTTTTACATTAATGTAATCGGCTTGCTCTTGTGTCAGTACATCAAGTTCTACACCTATTTTCTCCAAGTGCAAGCGTGCTACCTTTTCGTCTAAATGTTTTGGGAGAGTGTATACTTTATTTTCGTATTTTGAGTGATTGGTCCACAACTCAATTTGTGCCAATACTTGATTGGTGAATGAATTAGACATCACGAAAGAAGGATGTCCTGTAGCACAACCCAAATTTACCAACCGGCCTTCGGCAAGTAATATGATGTCCTTCCCGTCTACAGTGTATTTGTCAACCTGAGGTTTTATGTTCACTTTTGTATGGCCGTAATTTTTATTAAGCCAGGCTACGTCTATTTCATTGTCAAAGTGGCCGATGTTACAAACGATAGTTTTATCTTTCATGAGTTTGAAGTGTTCGCCACGCACCACGTCTTTGTTTCCTGTGGCGGTCACCACGATATCGGCTTCTTTTACGGCATTAATCATTTTCTTTACTTCATATCCATCCATCGCTGCTTGTAAAGCACAAATAGGATCTATCTCGGTAACAATTACACGTGCTCCGGCTCCTCTCAACGAAGCAGCCGAGCCTTTTCCCACATCGCCATATCCGGCTACTACAGCTACTTTTCCGGCCATCATTATGTCGGTAGCGCGTCGTATGCCATCTACCAATGATTCCTTGCATCCGTACTTGTTGTCAAATTTTGATTTAGTAACGGAGTCATTAACATTTATTGCCGGTAATGGAAGTTTGCCTTTTTTCTGCCTTTCTTTTAAACGGAGAACACCTGTGGTAGTTTCTTCCGATATTCCTCTGATTCCTTTTACGAGCTCCGGATATTTGTCTAGCACCATATTGGTGAGATCACCGCCGTCATCCAATATCATGTTCAGAGGTTTTCTGTCTTCTCCAAAAAAGAGCGTTTGTTCTATACACCAGTTAAATTCTTCTTCCGTCATTCCCTTCCATGCGTATACCGATATGCCGGCAGCGGCAATAGCTGCAGCAGCATGATCTTGCGTAGAGAATATATTACAAGATGACCATGTAACTTCGGCACCCAGTTCAACAAGTGTCTCGATAAGCACTGCAGTCTGTATGGTCATATGAAGGCATCCGGCTATGCGAGCGCCTTTGAGAGGTTTTGAAGGACCATATTCCTTACGTAATGCCATCAAGCCCGGCATCTCTGCTTCAGCCAACTCTATTTCTTTTCTTCCCCATTCAGCCAAAGACATATCTTTGACTTTATATTTTACATATGTATCTACCATGATTTTCAAATTTTATTTTAAACAAATATAAGGTATTGTGAAGTTAAATGCTAATAAATACAAAACGATATATCCCGATTTATTGTGGGCCTGTATCTTGAATTGTATGCCATTAAATGATGCACTTGTCAGTCAGATGAAGTTCACTTGTTCAATCAGAATATCCGAGTATTTCGAGCATTTTTTCGCTGGTTTGTTCTTCTCTGAAAACTTCGTAGTGAAGTTTTCCTTCGCTGTCTCTGTTTATTAGCACGTGCTTTGGAGCTGGTATCAGACAGTGTTGTATGCCACCATATCCGCCGAGCGATTCCTGATATGCACCGGTGTGAAAAAATCCTATGTAAAGTCTTTCATCTTTTGGAGGATCAGGAAGGAATACCATGTTTATGTGAGCTTCGGAATTGTAGTAGTCCATGCTGTCGCAGGTGATTCCGCCGATTTTTGCTTTTTGATATACTTTGTCCCAGTGATTCAGGGCCAGCAAAATATACTTTTGATTAAGTCCCCATACGTCGGGTAGTGCGGTTATGAAGGAGCTATCTATCATATACCATTCTTCCTTATCGTTTTGTAGTTTTTGTCCGAGCACGGATAGTAGAAGAGCTCCGCTCTCACCTACGGTATAAATGCCAAATTCAGTAAATATGTCCGGCGTGGGTACGTTGTTTTCGTCGCATATTTTTTTGATGTTTCGGATCACTTCATTGGCCATGTATTCGTAGTTGTAGTCAAAATGTATGGAAGTTTTTATCGGCCATCCACCGCCAATGTCAATGGTAGTGAGGTCAGGGCATACTTTGCGCATTTCGCAGTATTTATGGACAAATCTCCTGAGTTCGCTCCAATAGTAGGTAGTGTCTTTTATGCCGGTATTTACAAAGAAGTGAAGCATCTTGAGCTTAAACTTCGGATTAGGTTTGATTCTGTTGAGATATAAATCCATCACATCGTTGTAGCGCACGCCCAATCTTGAGGTATAAAACTCGAACTTAGGTTCTTCATCTGTGGCTATTCGTATACCGAGGTTGCACTCGCCTTGCACCATGGCTTCATACTCATTTATCTCTTCAAGATTGTCGAGTATGGGTATAACATTGGTGAAGCCACCATTGATAAGGTCAGAGATATTTTTAGTGTATTGATGTTTTTTAAATCCGTTGCACAGCACCCAAGTGTCTTTGCCGAGTTTGCCTCTTGCATTGAGGTGCCTGATTATGTCAATATCAAAAGCTGAAGAAGTTTCTATGTTAATGTCATTTTTCAGAGCTTCCTCCAAAACAAATCGAAAATGAGATGACTTAGTGCAATAGCAATAAATATACTTGCCGTCGTATTGATTATTCTTAATAGCCTCATTAAATATCCTTTTTGCTTTTTGTATTTGTGAAGATATTTTAGGTAGGTAGGTGATTTTTAATGGTGTGCCAAATTTTTTGACCAGTTCCATAGTAGGAACTCCGTTGAAATATAATTCATTATTTTCTACTCTGAATTCTTCAGTCGGGAAGAAAAAAGTTTGTTCGATGAGGTCAATGTATTTGTCCATGACGAGCAAGATTTAGCGTTGCAATTATGATACAAAAAAATAAGGTTTGCAACGTACATGGATTAATATTTTGCTAACTATCTATGTAAAAATTGAGTTATACTGTTATGCACTCAATGGCGAGCATGTAAGAGCTTTGCAATGAGTGAGAGAGTTTTACCTGTTGTATTTCGTTGATGAAGAGAGGGTCGTAGGGTTGTGCTACCCTTACATAGTTTTCTGTGAATCCAAACATAAGTTCGTTTTCAATATCGTCTTCCCAAAGCACCTTGTGAGTAGTACCAGCCTGTGATGCATAGAATTTTTGTTTCTTTTTGTCGGAAAGTTCATGAAGGAGTTTTGACCTGAGCGAGCGTGTATGTGCAGGTATACTCTCCGGCATAGTTGCTGCGGGGGTATTATTGCGCTCAGAATAGGTGAATACATGTAAGTAGGATATTTCTAAATCTTCAATGAAGCGGTAAGTTTCCAGAAAATGTTCATCGGTTTCACCCGGAAAGCCAACGATTACATCCGCACCGATACAGCAGTGAGGCATGTGCTTCTTTATGCTAAGTACTCTGTCTTTGTATAAAGCGCTCAAATAGCGGCGTTTCATTTTTTTTAGTATTGCGTCAGAACCCGATTGCAGAGGTACATGGAAATGAGGTACAAATTTTTCAGAGTGTTTTACAAATTGAATTATTTCATCGGTGAGTAAGTTAGGTTCGATGGAAGATATACGGAAACGTTCTACACCATCCACGCGGTCGAGTTGTTGAATAAGGTCCAAAAACTTGTGTTGCCGTGAGCCTTCTATGATGCCATAATCACCAATATTTACTCCGGTAAGTACGATTTCTTTAACTCCGGTTTGAGCAATTTTTTCAGCAGTTTTAACAATGTTTTCAATAGTGTCGCTGCGACTTTTTCCTCTGGCTAAAGGTATGGTGCAAAAAGAGCAGGAATAGTCGCAACCGTCTTGTATTTTAAGAAAAGTACGTGTACGGTCGTTGACAGAATAAGAGCAATAGTAGTCCGTAGCCTGAGAAATGGGTTGGTGATAGATGTGAGGATGTTTTTTCTTTTCAAAATTTTTTATCAATTCAAGCAGTTTGAATTTTTCAGATGCTCCAAGCACGGCGTCTACGCCCGGTATGGAGGCAATTTCGTGCGGTTTAAGTTGAGCATAGCATCCTATGATGGCTATGAAGGCATGGGGAGAAATTTTCAGTGCTTCTTTTACTATTTTGCGGCATTTCTTATCTGCATTATCCGTTACGGAGCAAGTATTGATGATGAAAATATCGGGGGTATGCTGGAAATCTACTTTTTTATAACCAGCATCGGTGAACATGCGGGCAATGGTAGAAGTTTCAGAATAGTTGAGTTTGCAACCCAGTGTATAAAATGCCACATTTTTCATGGAGCAAAGGTACGAAATGCGAATGAATTTGTAGCATCTTTTAGTTTACCGGTAAGCTTGTAAGTGGCACGTATTGGAATTTTCATTCCTTGATAATCTTTTTGATTATGCTACCTGCAGCATTGTCTATTTTTACAAAATAAACTCCGGGCGGATGTTGACCAAAAGGAACAACTAATTCGCCCGCTTCTGAATGAGAGCTATAAACAAGCGTACCTAAAGCATTTACTATGGAAACATTTTGCAAGCGATCGCCAGTGGATGGCAATAAAATGACGAGCTCTTCTTTTACAGGGTTAGGATGCAAGAGTAAGGTTGAGTTATGATTTTCTGCCAACACATCGGTGGGAGGTGCTAAGACCAACAAATTTTTTATGAGTGTGTCTTTACATCCGTTCGGACTGGTTGCTATAAGACGAACGGGGTAAGTGCCATGCGATGTGTAGTTGCTGCTGGTGATGAATGCGGTAGAAGTGTTTCCGTTACCAAAGTTCCAGTTTATAGAAGAAGCACCTGTGCTTTTGTTTATGAAATAAACGGTTTGGTTGAAACCGAGCTGCAGTGTTTCGGGCAGCATTTGAAAATCGGCTTCTATGGCATCAAACTTTATGTAGACAGTTTTGTATGGACTGTCAAACATTTTGTCTGAGTTCACAACGTATATCGTATCAGGAGAAGATACATTGTTCAACGTCAAAGAAGAGGCTTGTGCAATGGGCGTACCTAAAGGCAATGCATCGTAAAACTTAAACTTTGTTCCATTAGTAGGCGCTATCGTAATGTTGGCAGGCTGGTTTTGGCAAAGGTAAGCGTCTGATACATTGGGCACGGGGCCTGTGCGCATTTGCTTGTAGTAATTAATTGCATTGAGAGCATTAACTTTTAGGTCGTAGAAGTTATCTCCTGCCAACAGGGCAAATCCAACGGTTTGGCTTTGGCCCGGGAGTAAATTAGTAAGTTTTGCAGCAATTACCTGTGATACATCCCATCCTGAACCGCTTACACCGGCCTGCCTGCGTTTAATTCCTTGAGATAATGTCTGAAATTTTTCGGAAGTAGTGAATCCATCGTTCGGATTGATGTTTCCGGACAATGAGGCGTTATTATCTATCGAAAAGCAAGATGGAGGATGAGGAGATAATAAGGCAATACCCGCATATTTCCCATTAGCTGCTGTATGGTATGTGTAAGCCATTTTGGTTTCATCATCCCAATCTGCACGATTTTGAGCATATGTAGAGAAATTAATGTCCCAATCGGCAAATATTCCTACAAAAAGTGAGTCGTATGTGGTAGACGAATTATTTTTTACAATGTATTCAATAGTTATATGTTTATCGTTTGGGGAATTTTTGTTGGCATAAGTAATTTGCTCTATCTCTAAGCCTAGCTTATTGGCTGCCAAAGAATCGTTAAATACAGTAGAGATGGCTACATCATATCCAGGACTATTTATGTATCTGACGGTTTGTACAGGTTTAAAATCATTGTCGGGAGCGCCGAACGTACCACGCACGCAATCGGACACTTTGTTGCTGGCTGCACCAATCATAAGTCCTCCTTCATACAGCATGGAGGTTACATCATATTTAAAACCTTCACCCACAGATAAGGCATCATCATTATAACCTAACTTGCCTTTGCTGGTAACAGTAAAAGTAATTCGATTGGTATCTATGGTGATGTAGTTAGGGTTGACACTTATTTTGAATCCTTGGTAGTCGTAATAATTTTTCGAAGGATCTTGCAGGATCATCACGATGTCAACTTTTTGGTCTGTCGGAGTGTGAGGAAGTATTCGTATTTTAAAAGGGTCGGCAGTGTTTTTCTTTCCTGTTAATGAATCAATCGTTCCAACGATGGAAATGCTATCGAGAATCTGTACATACTGAGGGTGCAGAGTTCTGAGAGTTACTTTGAGGTTGTTTGCTCTGCTCAGATAGTTATAAAAATAATTGGTTATGGTTAATGTATCGCCGCTGAAGAATTGTTTATCGCTAAATCTTGATTTTATAAAAATACTATCACTTCGAATGGCCGGTGATGAAAGGTTGGTGAGGGCTTTGTACATGTTTAAGAGGCGTCCGGTTTTATATCGGCTTTCCGGACGGGTTTCAGGGAAAGTATCAAGTATAGAACCGGAAACTCTGAGTAATTCGATCACCTGAGGAGCTTTGAGATGGGGATATTTGGCACGTACTATGCCAGCAGCGCCCGCCACTACAGGAGAGGCAAACGATGTACCCCAAATAAACTTGTATCCCCCGGATGGTGCGGTTGTCCATCCGGTAATGTGCGAAGCCATATCAACTTTGAAGCTATATGTGCCTCCCGTAGTAGGGGTATTGATGTTTCTACGCTCAACCACCATTCCCAGCACAGAGGTTACAGTGTCTACACCGGTTACGGACAAAACGTTGTCATATGAAGCCGGATAAAAATCGAGTTCCGCATTGCTGTTGCCGGCAGCGGCCACCACCACCACATCATGATTTATAGCGGCGTAGTTGATAATGTCTTGATTAAGCTGTACATAGCTGCCAAACCCGCCCCATGAGAGGTTTATCACATCACATCCGTGGTCGGCAGCATAGATTATTCCTTGATAGCCGGCTGTAATAGAGCCGCCGGAGTTGGTGATTTTTATCGGCAGTGCTTTGCACTTGAAGCCGGTGCCTGCTATGCCAGTAACATTGTTTGTGGTGGCGCAGCAAGCACCTTGTACAGACATGCCATGGTCGGGGTTGTAAGAAGGGTTATTATCATTTTGCCCTACATCCCATCCATAGAAGTTATCTATGAAGCCGTCACTGTCATTGTCTATACCATCTATAGGGTCAGCCCAATTGTATTTTATGTTGCCTGCAAGATCGGGGTGCGTAAGGTCTGTACCGGTATCAATTACCCCAATTACTACATTAGTATCGCCGTCTTCAATATCCCAGGCTTCAAATGCTTTTATGCGTTGCAAATAATATTGTTTGTTTGCTGAAGGTTGCGCCAGTGTATCGTTGGGAATAAACAGAAGTTCTTCCTCATATTGAGGTTCTACATATTCAAATAAGCCGGTTCTGAAAGCCAGTTCCAATATATCTTCCAGCGATTTGTTGGATTTGAATTCAACTTTGTATATCAATGACAGGTCTACTAATCTCTCTCCTCTTTCATTGAAGGTTTTGTCGGGAGATTTCATGTGTGGGAATAAAGGAGTTATGTTGGTAATATTACATTCTTTACGGCACGCATTCCATGCTTTTAATGGCTCGGGAAAGAGTTGTCCTTGCTTGAATAGGTGCTTATATTCAGGCTTAAGTTTCACTATTGCAGAATTGGGAACTATTTTTTGCGTGGTGCTGAATGATTGGTGACGGGTGTTTTTTTTGAAAACATTTTCCTGAGCAAAACTTTTGCTTGCATACAGTATGAATGCCACCACTGTGGGAATGATATATCTCATTGTATCAAATTATATTTATCATAATTACCTCAATATACTCAAAAGTAACCAATTTTGTTCCAAAATTTAGTAATAAAGTCCGGCAGCTTTTTTTATACGGGTGCAAATTTTGCAGGTCAAAAAATGAAGAGGTAAAAAATCATAGATTCATAGATCAATTTCTCTTAATTCGGATTGTGCATTTTCTGGGAAGGTGTAGTAAGCCGTTTTTTATTCAAGGCGCGCCCTTGCGGGGCCGGGCTGTACGCCACTCCGCTATCGCTGCGGTGCTCCGCTAAAGCTCCGCACTGGCCTTGCAGGCCATGGCTCCCATCCCTCGCGCAGGTTCTCTCGAAATCTTTCAGCTTCATAAGGAGATGTAAACCTCCGAAGTAGCTCGCAAAAGGGACTGAATGGTCTGTTTAAGCTCCTTTATTTGCGGAGCCTTTAGCCGGACAAAAGGGTGAGTTTCAAAGATTCGGGCGCCGCCCTAAAGGGCGGCGCCCGAATACAAATCTACCTGAAAAACAAACCCCGCCATGCGCCAACACGTCATTGCAAAACGAAGCCCAAACGTTATAACACTTCAAAAGCTTTCTCTTTCAGCGTCAATGCCATGTTGGACAAATGGTTTGCTCATCCGGAATATCAGTTCATCACATTTTATGCATTTATACCTAACCCTACGAATTTTGATGAGTTGCTTGTAACACTTGTGATAGTAACAAATTGTTGACAACAATTTTCCCGCCATCCGTTTTGAATGTGTAGTAATACACTTTCTTATACGTAAAAAAGGTTTAAAAGAATATAAATTTTTTACTTTGCAGATTATAGTAAAATCTTTTGCTAGATGAATATCATAAACCCTGCCACTGAAGAAATCATAGCCACCTTAGAACCGGACAACAAAGCTTCTGCACTGCACAAATATGAGCTATTAAAAAAGTCTTTTCACTCATGGCGACAAACGAAATTGACTGAGCGCATAGATATAATGAAAAACTATGCTTCCATATTAGAGAAAAACATAGAAGCATGTGCATGTATACTCACCACAGAAGTGGGAAAACCTTTGCAGCAATCGCGCAATGAAATAAAAGGTGCCATACAGCGCATACTGTGGCTTTGCGATAATGCACCGGCCGTGTATCGCCAGGAATGGATGAGGCAAGATGCCTCGTTCAAGGAATATATAGACTATGAACCCTTGGGGACTATTTGCAACATTTCCGCATGGAACTACCCCTACTTAGTAGGCATAAATGTATATGTACCCGCATTGCTCGCTGGCAATACAGTAGCTTACAAACCTTCTGAATATGCATTGTTGAGCGGATTGCAGATGCAGAAGCTATTATATAGTGCCGGACTTCCCGAAAATGTTTTTCAGGTAATTGTAGGAGATAAGCATATAGGGGAAGAACTGCTTAACCTGAATTTTGACGGGTATTTCTTTACCGGTTCGTATTCGACGGGAAAATACATATACGAGAAGGTCGCATATAAAATGGTGCCTTGCCAATTAGAGCTTGGCGGTAAAGACCCTCTCTATGTAGCCGACGATGTAAGTGATATAACAAGTGTAGCTCGTTCTGCCGCCGACGGCGCATTTTATAACAACGGACAAAGCTGCTGCTCCGTAGAGCGCATATACGTACACGAGAATATATACGAACCTTTTCTTCATGAATTTATACAAGAAGTTGCTTCCTATAAAATAGGTTTGCCTACTGAACAAGGCGTATACATAGGCCCTCTTACACGCAGAGCACAGATTCCTTTTTTGGAAGAGCAAATACAAGATGCCTTAAATAAAGGTGCTAAAATTATGTTGGGGGGCAAGCGCATAGATAGAAAGGGATATTATTTTGAGCCCACTGTGTTGGTCGAAGTCAATCATGAAATGCGCATCATGCGCGAAGAATCATTTGGCCCTGTCATTGGTATTATGAAAGTAAAAGACGATGAGCATGCCATAGAACTTATGAACGATACAGAATACGGACTGACGGGATCGGTGTATAGCGCAAACATAGAGCGCGCTCAACATATTTTTTCTAAACTCAACACAGGCACCGTATATTGGAACTGTTGCGACAGAGTGAGCCCGGCACTTCCCTGGAGCGGCAGAAAACACTCCGGTATAGGCTCTACACTCTCTTTTGCAGGACT
The DNA here is from genome assembly GCA_025054875.1 of Cytophagaceae bacterium. GTDB lineage: Bacteria > Bacteroidota > Bacteroidia > Cytophagales > Cytophagaceae > JANWYS01. The sequence goes on from JANWYS010000025.1 coordinate 10,111, forward strand.
GCGTGCTTTTGTACAGCCGAAGGCCTTCCATCTAAAGCCCGCATAAATCAGGTTGAGGGTTTAACCACTTTTATCATTGCATTTGAAAGGATGCTGTATACAGCAACCCAAGCTTCTTTTACCTCATCTGTCCATCTGTCTTTGAGGCCTTTTTCCAAAGTCCACAGCAAAGCTTCGCCCACTATGTGATAATGTTCAGGTTTAGCTCCATAACCTTCATGTTTTTGTGCTAAATATTTTATTTCGTTTTCAATCTCTTCAAGTTTATTCAATTTTGCCACAATGAGAGTTACCATTTTCTTCAGTTTCTGTGCTTGTATTTTTATATCTTCTTTAAACAAAGGCCTTACTTCCGGAGCTATTTCAAAGAGCCTTCCGTAGAATAACTCCATAGCTTCTCCCGAGTGTGCTAATACATAGCCCCATGTACTTTTTACTAATTCGATTTGTTGTGTATTCATAGTTTGTGATTTTTATTTTCTGTTATCTTCATTTTCAATCATGCTCAGATAGCTCATATAGCGGCTTTCAGCAATCTGCTGATTTTGCAATTTTTCTTTTACCGCACATGCCGGCTCGTTTATATGCCGGCAGTTGTGATACTTGCATTGTCCGAGCAACGCTCTCATTTCCGGGAAATAATGCGATAGTTCCTCCTCGCCTATCTCAAAAATTCCTAATTCCTTTATGCCGGGTGTATCTATAACAAAGGTGTCCGGCCCTATCGAATACATCTCTGCAAACGTAGTGGTATGTACACCTTTTTCTGCAAAACCTGATATATCTGCAACACGTAAATTCAATTCAGGTACCAGCATATTAAGTATAGAGGACTTCCCCACGCCGGAATGACCGGAAAGCAATGTGATACGTTTATTTAAAATTTCTTTTAGCGCTTCCAAACCTTGCTTTTCCGTCACAGAAGTCTCTATACATCTGTATCCTAATGATTCGTAGATATTACGCAAGTGGGCTATCTCAAGTTTCATCTGTTCATCGTACAGATCGTATTTGTTAAAAATTAATACAGCCGGTATACGAAAAGCTTCGCAGGAAACTAAAAACCGGTCTATGAAGCCTAAAGATGTGCGTGGCCATGCCAGCGTAACTACTAATGCGGACTGATCTATGTTTGCTGCTATTAAATGTCCGTAGCTGCTTTTGTGAACAGACTTTCGAATGATATAATTTTTTCTCGCGTGTATGTCGGTGATTATACCTGTGTCTGTTTCGGGGCTGCTTATATCAATATCAACCACATCGCCTACAGCAATGGGGTTGGTTACTTTTAAATCGTATTTTTTAAACTTGCCTCTTAGTCGGGCACTATACACTAAGCCTTCTGCGGTACGAACCTCGTACCACGAACCTGTGGATTTAGTGACTATGCCGGTACATTTAGCCATCTGTAATTATTTTTGTTAATGTAATTCAAAATCATTTCCGTGCCTCCTTTTTTTGATTCAAAGTACGTGTGGAGGCGTTGCTGAAATATTTCACCATCAGCAGGCCTTTGCAAATATTGCTGAATAGATGATGCCAAATCGTCACTATTGGTGATGGGAAAGGCACATTTCAACTCTATGAGTTCAACAGCTTCCCTGTACTTTTTATACTTAGGACCAAAAAATACAGGTATGCCATACACAGAGGCTTCGAGTATATTATGAAGACCTTTGGAAAAAGCCCCGCCTACATAAGCTATGTCTGCATAGCTATAAAGAGCAGAGAGCAAACCAATGCTATCAATAAGCAACACGTTGCATTCCACGATTTTTTGTTTATCAAATGAAGAGTACAACACTGAACTACATTTAAGCTGCTTTTGCCATGCTGCGATTTGCTTATGGTGAATTTCATGTGGTGCTATTATGAACTGAAATGTTGAGATATTCCGGTTTATGAAAGGGATTAAAACATTCATGTCTTCTTCCCATACACTGCCGCATACCATGAGTTTTTTTTGTTTTTTAAATTCCTCAACACCCTCAATATGCCTGACCGACTCTTTCACCTGAATCACCCTGTCGAAGCGAGTGTCAGAACATATTTCTACATTCGTGATGCCTATAGAATGTAGCAAATGTTTGGAACGCTCATCTTGCACAAAAAACATAGTAACTTTTTTTAACATATCACGAAAAAATTGGCCATACCATTTAAAAAAAATTTGATTTTCTCTGAATATTGCAGAAAATACTATCAGTGGAATATTTCTTTTGTGTAGTTCGTTTATGTAGTGATACCAATATTCATATTTGGTGAAAAAAACAAGGGAAGGTTTTGTGATGGAAATAAATTCACGGGCATTTTGCTTAGTATCCAGAGGTAAGTAGCATACACAGTCGGCATAAGAATAATTTTTTCTGATTTCATATCCGGAAGGTGAGAAGAACGTAAGGAGCAAATTATAATGAGGATAGTTGATTTTTATTTTCTCTATCAATGGCCTTGCCTGCTCAAATTCGCCCAATGAAGCGCAATGCACCCAAATGGAGGACGGGTGTTTGCAATGATTCATCTTCACCTGTAGTTGGTCAAATAAATTTTTTCTTCCATCTATCCATTGTTTGGCTTTTGTATTGAAAAAAGAAAAACACCAAATCAAAAACTTGTAAAAGTGAACAGAGGCATCGTATAGCGTTTTCATCTCAACTAAAGTAATATTTTATTTTTTATGCCACATACTGATGATGCAAATGGATTCGCATGATCTGTTTTGCATTGATAAATTTGATATTTATATTTCAAAAATATATTGTTTGTTGATGTGGGTGTAGAGAATTATTTTTTAAATCAAAAGTATTTTAAGTCTCATCATTAAATCTAAGCATGATGAACATTGAAAAGCGCCGATGGAGCAAACTGCTGAACAGTTCTGTAATAATTGCCGCATTAGGATATTTTGTGGATGTGTACGATTTGGTGTTGTTCAGCATGGTTCGCATACCGAGTTTAAAAGATTTAGGCATAACCGATATGAGCCGTATAAACTCTGTGGGGTTGATGTTGCACAACTGGCAAATGTTTGGCATGTTGACGGGTGGAGTGATATGGGGCATACTGGGAGACAAAAGAGGCAGACTATCGGTGTTGTTCGCATCCATATTCACATATTCGGTAGCCAACATAGCAAATGCTTTTGTAGATGTGTTTACGATGGTTTCACCTATGTCGCAATATGCGTTTTGGCGTTTTATAGCAGGCTTTGGATTGGCCGGTGAGTTGGGAGTAGGTATAACCTTAGTGTCGGAGGTTATGCATAAAGAAGATAGAGGTTACGGCACCATGGTAGTAGCCTCAGTTGGCGTTACAGGAGCTGTATTTGCAGCTATTGCCTCTTTGTTTCTTCATTGGAAAACTACTTACATTCTCGGCGGAGTATTAGGTTTAGCGTTGTTAGTGCTTCGCATCAGTGTATTCGAATCGGGGATGTTTGCAGAAGTGAAAAAGCAAAATGTTTCGAGAGGCAACTTCTTTTCATTGTTTTATTCCTACTCAAAATTTAGCCGATATATCAAATGCATTCTGATTGGTGTGCCTATCTGGTATGTGATAGGGTTATTGATCATGTATGGAGCCACAAGGTACTTACCTTTGTACTTAGACGCTTCCACATACAATGCCACAAAAGTTCAACCCATTATTATTATGATAGGTTATATGGGCCTTGTGTTGGGCGATATTTGCAGCGGCACACTTAGCCAATACTTGAAAAGCCGAAAGAAAGCGTTGTTTATGTTTTTGACAATGACTGCAGCGTTCATAGCTCTTTACTTCGTGTTGTTACCATATATTAACCTGTATGGGTTTTACGCTGTGTGTTTTCTTTTAGGATTTTCCTGCGGCTATTGGGCGGTGTTTGTCACAGTAGCTGCCGAGCAATTTGGCACCAATATAAGAGCCACAGTAGCTACTACAGCTCCTAATTTCGTACGAGGCGCATTTGTGCTCATCTCTGCTTTAGATCAATTAATTTCAGGTATGCTGAAGTCTGTATATGCAGCGAGTATCATTGTAGGAATCATTTGCCTTGCCGTTGCTTTCTTATCGCTATATTTTTTGAGGGAAACCTTCGGAAAGGATATGAACTACACAGAGTAAAATAGTGAACTATAAATATCAGAAGTTATGATAACCCAAACCCCCGGAATAGGTTCGAGAGTACAACACACACGATTTGGAGAAGGCATCATTGCCGGCTCAAGAATGCAGTATTATAAAATATCATTTTTCAATAAAGGTATCGTAGAGGTGCCTAAAGATTCGGAAGAATTGGAGTTGCTGGAATTGATAGCTCCGGAAGAACAAACAGTGCTTGTTGACGATTTAGAAACTACTCTCATAGGCATTTTAAGAAAATGGTCTGACATTTCAGAGGTAGTCCATATTGCCGACAAATGGCGGGGAGGCACACTTGTGCTGAAGCCTAAAGACAATGCTGCCAGCGTTAAGGAAATTCCGATGGATACTTTTTTTCATAAAATCGTAATGCTTCGCGACAGGCTGCGCGTGCTCGAACAGAAAATAAATGCGCATCCTAAACTGGATGACGCTGAAAAAGTAGAAATGCAACAATACATAACCCGCATATATGGCACCTTAACCACCTTTAATGTATTATTCAAAAATTCATCACAGGTATTTGTAGGTGAAAAGAGTAAGTGAAAGATAAATCCATTATCACAATAGAGCCGTTTATGCATGCATCTCAAAGAGTTCTCGCTAATAACATTGCACATTAAAAATGCAACTGCAGGCCATTCATCTGCAGTTCTTCCTAATGCATAAAACAGTATTACAGTTTTTGCGCCAATCAGAAAATCAACTTTGATAAATCTTAAAACATGGTTTATCGCTGAACTCCGAAATTACTTTACTTTTGAAAAAACATACAACATTTCTGTGGCGATTTGTTGACATCGTTGGTCATACATGAGCTCTTCTTTGTCGGTGTTGTCAAAAGCTTTCGGGTCGTCAAATGGCAAAGCTATGCGAAAAGCCGCACCAGGCACGAAAGGGCATGATTCGTCGGCCTGAGAGCAAGTCATTACTGCGCAAAAATCTTCAGTAGGATTCGGCGGGCTATCATATCTTTTAGAAAACACTTCGATAGTTATGTCGTCGGCAAAGCTCACTTTGTATACTGGATTTTTAGTGGTATCTGTTGTGGTGATTTTAAAACCCGCCTTTCTTAAGGCTTTTACTGCACGAGGATTAAAAGCTGTAGCCTCTGTGCCCCCCGAATAACAATGTACTTCAGATATTCCAAAATAATACGATGCTGCTTGTGCCCATAGTTGCGACATATGGCTTCGCCTTGAATTGTGTGTACAAATAAAAATCAGTTTTACCGGTTGTTTTGACTTGATGCGTGCCCGGATGTATCCGGCTAAATCTTCCAGTTTCTTTTTACGGTCTTTGCTTATGGTATTAGTTTCAGATAGTCTTGCTTTGCAATACGATTCTATTTCGGTGTACATCTTCTTGGGACTTTTTTGGGTTTGAAACGAAAACAATGTAAAAAACGAAAAACAAACTAAAATACGTGTTTTTATGTTTTTGACTATTGAGTACATATGCTCATATTTTAATTGGTACTCAAAGGTTGAAAATTTTTGCCAGAAATTTTTGTTAAATTGTGTTAACATGAAAAGACTGCAAGTAGCGCCATTGTATATCACTTTATCCATCGCATTGATATTTTGTTCAAAAGAAAAAAACAATGTGTTGGATAAAAAAATATCGTGCGACACAGCCAATGTAAGTTATATCAATCAAGTTAAACCCATACTGGAGAGAAAGTGTTTCAATTGTCATAAAGTTTCAGACTGTGCAAGCCGAGGTGGCAATGTATGTTTTGAAACGTATCAGCAAGTGAAAGCTCTTACAGATGCCGGGTTTATCGTGCCCAACATAGAGCACAAGGCCGGATACAGCCCAATGCCTCAAGGTGCTTCCAAACTCCCGGATTGCGAGATTGCTCTCATTCGCAGTTGGGTAAATCAAGGAGCTAAAAATAACTAATCTCGAACGATACCAATGAAACCAATTAAAATCCTTCCGCTACTTGTTATATACTTCTTTGCATCCGTAAGTTTTGCTCAAAGTATATACATGACGCGCACCGGGCGAATATCCTTTCACTCCGATGCACCGTTGCAGAAAATAGAGGCTGTTACAAACAGCGCCATTAGCGTGCTAAACATAGAGAACGGAGTTGTACAGACGACTGTACAGATAAATACTTTCGAGTTTGACAAACCGCTCATGCAATCGCACTTCAATGAAAACTATATGGAGTCGGATAAATATCCTAAATCCACTTTTAAAGGCAGGATAGTAAATGCAAAAAGTATAGATTGGACAAAGGCAGGTTCTCAAAAAATCGAAATAGAGGGAGAACTTACCATGCACGGTATAACCAGAAACATGACTGCTCAAGGCACCATAGAAAAAAAAGATTCTCAACTTCTGGCAATAGTTACTTTTGAGGTAAAGCTCAAAGATTATGAAATAAAAATACCCTCTTTAGTAGGAAACAAAATAGCCGAAATCGTTGAAGTGCGACTCAATATGACCTATGACCCTGTAAAGTAATGATATACTTTCACATTTGATTCTTTCTTATAAAATGAAAAAATGTGTATACCTCTTTTTTGTGTGCTCAACAATGTATGACACACAGGCGCAAGTAGATAGCCTCATAAAGGAATTAGAAGTAACTCATATGCCGAAAACTAAATATGCATATGCTACCTTCAAAGGCACCAAAATAGTAAATGCACAATCGGTTGAAATGCCCGATCAAGGAGTGCTTCAATTTCACATAGGCCACAGATTTGGAAGGGTAAACAGTGGAGCCTATAATTTCTTTGGGTTAGATGAAGCAACCATTCGGATCGGGCTTGACTACGGCATTTCAAAATGGTTATCCGTGGGAGTGGGAAGAAGTAAAATACAAAAAGCATACGATGGCTACTTCAAAGCAAAATTGCTCAGACAATCTATCGGCGAGAAAAAAATTCCTTTTACGGTGGTCTTATACTCTACAGTAGCCATAAATACGGAGAGAATACCGGTACAAGATTTTGAAATGAAATTTAAACACAAACTAGTATACACAACACAGCTTCTGGTGGCTCGAAAGCTTAACGAGATATTTTCTTTACAGATTATGCCTTCGTACACACATAAAAATCTGGTAGTAAGTGCAGACCTGGAAAATGATTTGTTTGCCTTAGGAACAGCAGCGCGAGCAAAGCTTACCAAGCGAATTGCTCTTACTGCAGAATATTTTGCACTGATGCCAGGGCCTACTGCCGACATCACTGATAACGCCCTGTCCCTGGGTTTTGACATTGAAACGGGAGGCCATGTGTTTCAACTGCACCTCACCAATTCGCCAGGCATGATAGACGCCCAGTTTATCCCATCTACCGTAGGCAAGTGGAGTAAAGGCGATATTATTTTTGGATTTAACATCTCAAGAGTATTTACTATAGTGAAAAACAAATCACTGAGAAAAAAATAAATTTCGTCACTACGTGCGATAGAAGAGAGTATATCAATTTAGGCGAACATATTTTGTAAGTGTATATCAGGATTATGAATAAAACTGTAAACTTTTTTAAGTACGAGGGAGATTTTTTTTGAATTATTGTTTACTTTAAGGCCCCAATACATCATTATTCTTAGGTGACTTCGGAAGATATACATAGAATATTAACTGAAAAGTTTAGCGGAGAAAATCGTATCCGGCTTTTGAAATATGCTTTGCAAGATCAGTTTTTGATAGATAAAAATGATCTGGTAGAGTTGTGCATGGAGTTGTATTCAAATCCTAAGTTGTATTTTGATTATTTGGCTTGTATAACCGGCATTGACAACGGGCCCGAAAAAAATACAATGGAAGTGCTGTATCACATCAACTCATTGGTAAACGAATTGAGGATTGTACTCAAAGTAGTGCTGCCAAGGGAAAGGCCGGAAGTGCACACTGTGTCGCATATATGGCGTACGGCAAACTGGCACGAGCGTGAGGCCTATGACATGTTTGGAATTCTGTTTACCAATCATCCTGATTTGCGCCGAATTCTGATGCCCGCTGATTGGCAAGGATTTCCGCTGAGAAAAGATTATTCAGAGCAATATACCTATCATGGAATAAAAGTTAAGTATTGAATACTCTGGTTTGGGTAAGCTAAGTGTATCTAAAAATTTTCCGGGCATAAATGTCGAAAATTCAATATCAATACGACCCTACACATTTTGAGGCATCAGAGCCGCTGGTTACCAAAAAAGAAAACCTGCGAGTGGAGGAAATGATTTTAAACATAGGCCCTCAACATCCCTCTACTCATGGCGTGCTGCGTCTGGAGGTGGTTACGGATGGAGAAATTATTACTGATGTTATCCCACATATCGGCTACCTGCACCGCTGCTTTGAGAAGCACGCAGAGAAATTGCCTTACAACCAAATCATTCCTTATGTAGACCGCCTGGACTACGTGGCAGCTATGAACAATGAGCACGCTTATGTGATGGGAGTAGAAAAAATGTTGGGCATAGATAAAGATATACCTAAAAGAGTGGAATACATTCGAGTGTTGGTGGCAGAGCTTAACCGTATATCTTCTCACTTTGTAGCTATAGGAACGTATGGATTAGATATTGGAAGTTTTACTCCTTTTCTATGGGTCATGCGCGACAGAGAGCACATCAACCGATTGCTCGAATGGGTCACGGGTGCACGCATGCTATACAACTATATATGGGTAGGAGGCTTGTATTACGACTTACCACTAGGTTTTGAAGAGCGTTGCAAAGACTTTATAACCTACCTGAAACCGAAACTTAAAGAACTTCAAACCATCATTGTAGATAATAAAATATTCGTAGAACGCACAGCAAATGTGGGTGTATTGCCTATGGATCTGGCAATAAACTATGGGGTGTCGGGGCCTTGCCTGCGCGCATCGGGCTTGCGATACGATTTAAGAAGGGTTGATAATTACTCTGTGTACCCCGAGTTAGATTTTGATATACCTGTTGGTGAGGGTAAAGTAGGCACTGTAGGCGACTGCTGGGACAGAAATTACGTGAGAGTGCAAGAGTGTTGGGAATCTGTAAAAATAATTGAACAATGTTTGGAAAAATTAACCAAAGAACATAAGCGTACAAGAGACTTTGACCCTCAGGCTATGGTACCCAAAAAAATTAGACCCAAAGAAATGGACTACTACGCTCGTGCCGAAAACCCCAAGGGAGAATTAGGATTTTTTTTCCGCACCACAGGCACTTATGATATTCCTTTTCGTGTTAAAGTACGTTCATGTTGCTTTGTAAATTTGTCGGTGCTACCGGCAATTGCCAAAGGCGTTCTCTTGTCTGACCTTATTGCAATACTTGGTTCGCTGGATTTGGTAATGGGAGAAATAGACAGATAAGGCTAAAACCTGATACCAGCCTGCCACAATTATAAAAACAAAAAAGCAAAGAATGTAAATCTTTGCTTTTTCTGTGTAACCAAAACCAAAACCTGTAATTATTCCGGAACCACTGAGAATTTCACCTCTTGTTTCACTTCTTTGTGAAGGTCAACAATGGCAATATAATCGCCTACTTCTCTTACCTCAGTTTTAAATGAAATTTTCTTTCTGTCAATAGTAAATCCTTTTTCTTTCAAGGCGTCGGATATTTGTAAAGAAGTTACGGCGCCAAAAATCTTACCTGTTTCTCCCACTTTTGCTTTTATTGTGAGAGTAATTTCAGCAAGTTTTGCGGCAGTGTTCAGTGCTTCGTCTTTTATCCTTTTAGCTTTGTGGGCTGCTTGTTTCAAATTTTCGGCAACTACTTTTTTAGCAGACTCTGTAGCTACTATAGCTAAGTTTTTTGGGATAAGGTAATTTCTACCATATCCGGGACGCACCTTCACAATGTCATTTTTATATCCTAATCCTTTTATATCTTCTTTTAGTATTACTTCCATGGCTATTACTATTTTAAAGAGTCGGTTACATATGGTAGCAGTGCAAGGTGGCGGGCTCTTTTTACAGCTTGAGCCACTTTGCGCTGATACTTCAGGCTGGTACCTGTTATTCTTCTGGGCAATATTTTACCTTGTTCGTTTACAAACTTCAACAAAAATGCAGCGTCTTTATAGTCTATGTATTTTATCCCGTTTTTTTTGAAGCGGCAATATTTTTTCTTAACCTCTACACGTTGTACGGGTTCATTCACTAGTGTCATGATTTCACCTCCTGTTTCTCTGCAGATTTTTTAAATTCACCTTTTCTTCTCTTAATGTTATACTCCACTGCATATTTATCAAGTTTTGTGGTTAAAAACCTCATCACTTTTTCATCGCGACGGTATTCGGTTTCCAATATGTTTATCACCTCAGGTTTGCTTTTGAACTCTATGAGATAATAAAATCCTGTGTTTTTGTGATTAATGGGATATGCTAATTTTTTAAGCCCCCAGTTTTCCTCATTGATAATCTCCGCTCCATTGTCCTTTAACAATTTCACGAATTTATCCGCGGTATCCTTCATCTGACTATCAGATAAAACGGGAGTTAAAATGAATACCGTCTCATAATTATTTAACATCATGGTATAGAATATTTTTTTAAGGAGTGCAAAAGTAGGATTTTCAATTTTAAAATCCAAATCTCCAAAATGATCAACAACAAAATTTGTTACATTGATACTTTTGATTGGTAAAATACGAACATGAAAATGTAAAAATTTTTACGGGAAACCCTTGCATGTTGCAAATCTCAATACTAGGATTAGTTTCGCATGGGGATGAATTTGTTTTATTAATTAACTCTATATTTCATGAAAAATTTTTATGAAAACCAAAAAAGAAATAGTAACTGATTGGCTTCCACGCTACACCGGAAGAGCACTTGACCAGTTTGGGGAATACATATTGCTTACCAATTTTCATAACTATGTTGATATGTTTGCACGGCAATTTGATGTTGAAATAATGGGCTTAGACAAACCTATGCAAACCGCCACAGCCAACAACATCACCATCATCAACTTTGGTATGGGCAGTGCCATGGCCGCTACTGTAATGGATTTGCTTTCGGCCATCATGCCGAAAGCCGTGTTGTTTCTGGGTAAATGCGGTGGATTGAAAAAAACAAAAGTCGGCGATTTTATACTTCCTATTGCCGCCATACGTGGCGAGGGTACCAGCGATGATTATATGCCTCCTGAAATTCCTGCTTTACCCTCTTTCAGATTGCAACAATCGGTATCATACATCATTAAAAAACATGAACTCGACTATTGGACGGGTACCGTATATACCACAAACCGCCGCGTATGGGAACACGACGATGAGTTTAAAGAATATCTTCGCGATATACGTACCATGGGCATAGACATGGAAACGGCAACCATCTTCATAGTCGGCTTTGCCAACGGAATACCACACGGCGCACTGTTACTGGTATCCGACAATCCCATGACTCCTGAAGGTGTAAAAACCTCACAGAGCGATGCCAATGTTACCAAAGAATATGCAAATACACATCTTCAAATCGGTATAGAAGCCCTACGCGAGCTGGCCGATTCCGGAGAATCTGTAAAACATCTCATATTTGAATAGCAAAGCCAACTGTTTAAGAGAGGGATTGCTTCATCTGATTTTATTAATTCATTTTAAGAGTGTTCAAATCAAAATCAGAATGAGTTGTTTCAAGTGCATTGCCATAGAAAAAGCAACTGCCATCAAATTGGTATGCTGTGACTCGTTCTGCTCCGCAAGTCAAAGATTTTTTTTAATATGTGAAATGATTTAAATTGAGAACAAACAATTATAGTATAATCATGTATATAAAACTTTTGTTTTCTCTTTCATTATCAAGCCTGATTATTTGTTCAGAAATTAAAAGCCAAAATATCCGCGAGTTATTTGTGCAAAAAAAATATGACATCATCGTAGAAACATCAAAAAACAAAACATTAAAAAAAGAAGATTATTATTATGTAGCCAGAGCTTACAGTGAGCTCAAACAGCACAACAAAGCCGTTGAAACATTTGACTTATGCATCAAAAAGAAACTGAAAGCAGATTCTGTTTATTTTTATCGTGGTCTGGCTTTAAGGCTGGATAAGCAATACAACAAATCTGCTGAAAGCTACAAAATGGCCATTAAAATAAACCCACACAACCAACTCTATTATACCGAACTTGCCAATTTATATTATTACCTTTACCAAACCGATTCGGCACTGATTAACTACTACAAAGCACGAGAGCAAAAATATCAGTCTGGTGAGTGCTACCTGCGCATCCCCGCTATATATCATGCACAGGAAAATTACGAAAAGGCTTTAGAGGAATATTTGCTGAGTGCAAACGCAATAAACAAACAAGACCCTGCTTACACTGAAATTCTCAAACAAATAGGACTGCTTCAGTATTCTTATAAAAAAAATTACAGAGCTGCAATAGCTGCTTTCAGCGAACTCATACAACTCATGCCTGAAGAATACAATCAGTATCCATGGCTGATAAAATCTTATTATGCCAAAGGAGACTATGCTGCCGGAGATAGCCTGTTTGACATTCTGAAGCAAAAATACAATTCCCGCAGCCTGCCCAAAGAGTTCATGGAAAGTGGTCGCATAACTGTAGATGAATTCATGTGGAACGGGCGTCTGGTAACGGCAAAAAAATATTTCAATCCTCCTGTCAAACCCGGCGAGCACTTCTACCAGTTTTATGTACTCAACCATGAAAACACGAAAGTGACTCAGGTGTTGTTCACAGAAAAAGTTACTGAGGTCATAGACGGCCTGCAGCATTACTTGTGTGGAATTGATAAAGAAACCAATAAGCGATATACCTATCCTGTGGGTTGGCAAAAAGATGTTATAGATTACAAGAGCCTTAAGGGGCACGTATTTGAAATACTCGATGGCCGAATGCAACCCATGGAAAGCACCAAACCAAGATAAACTGTTCCCCCATTAAAATATAAAAAATGACCATAGTCATTTTTTATCTCATACCATGATGCATTTTTGCATGCAAAAACAATATGGCTGTTCTTATATTTTTTATTTGTCATTGGTATTTATCATTATTTGTACAAACATTTTTTTTGCATCGCTATGCATCGCATCAAATGTTTACCATGAGCCCCTTTTGGGAGAAATTTTTTTATGTATTGACTTTTTTATTTCAGGGCTCATCATTTTTGAGCCCAACAGCATACGGCATACTGCATCGTATGCACCATGCATATGCCGATACTGAAAAAGATCCTCACTCTCCAAAATACTCAAGCCATCTGTTTCACATGATGGCAAAAACATGGATTATTTACGGAAAGGTAAAATCCAACTCGCCTGACATTGAGGAACGCTTTAAGAAGAATGTACCACATTGGCATTTCATTGAATCTTTTGCCAGCTTGTGGCCTGTGCGCATAGCATGGGGAGTGCTTTACTCATTGTTTTACATCTATTTCGCCACCGAATGGTGGATGTTTTTACTTTTGCCTGTTCATTACTTCATGGGGCCGGTGCATGGAGCTATTATAAATTGGTTTGCTCATAAGTGGGGATACATAAATTTCAAAGTAAGTGATACTGCAAAAAATTTATTACCGTTTGATTTTTTAATGTTTGGTGAGAGCTATCACAACAATCATCATAAGTATGGCGGACGTGCAAATTTTGGCATACGTTGGCACGAATTTGATCCGGCCTATCCGATCATATTACTCTTTGATGCCTTACGAATAATTCGCCTGAAAAAAAACAACGATTTGAAATATATGTAAAAGGTTCTATTCGCTATGTTGCTTTTACAAGCAATGAAGTCATAGTTAATGAGCCGGCTACGGCTACATCGTTGAAAAATGTAACTTCTTCGTCTTTACCCTGCAGAGCCAGTATGTACAAAAGAGGTAAGTAATGTTCCGGTGTGGGTATTGCCAATTTATGGGCTCTCCCCAATGATGTATAATGTATTAAAGGATGATGGGTGCTATTTTTTATATGTTGTTTTATTTGCTCGTTGATTTCAATAGCCCAATCAAAACCATAAGGTTCATTGAAATCGTCTCCTTTTAACGATATCATTCGAAGGTTGTGCACAATATTGCCACTGCCTATCATGAGCACTCCTTTGTATCTCAAGGCTGAAAGCTCCTTAGCTAACTCATAATGATATTCCGGAGGCTTACTGTAATCTAAACTAAGTTGCACAACAGGTACGTCTGCATTCGGAAACATATTGATAAGTACACTCCAACACCCATGGTCATATCCCCATTCATTGGTTGCATGCACAGAAGTTTTGTGTATGTTTTTTGTAACTGCTTCTCTTAGCCATTTACTTCCCGATGCCGGATATTGTACCTCATACAAAGCCTTAGGAAATCCTCCAAAGTCGTGAATGGTAGGTGGGTTTTCTTGTGCGGTTACGAAAGTTCCTTTGGTTTCCCAATGAGCCGAGACCATAAGAATGGCTGAAGGCTTTGGCAACGTTTGCCCGATGTTTTTCATTTCTCTGGAAAAGCGATTGTCTTCTATTGCATTCATGGGGCTTCCATGCCCTACGAATAGAGCTGGCATGCATGTAGTAGCAGGGAGCTTCTCTCTCAACTTGGCAAGAGCTCTTAATCCTGATATCGGGCCTGTCAATGTTGTCATAATGGTGCTCAGTATAAAATCCTTTCTATTCATTTCCCGCAACTTTATATTTACGTGTTTAAACATGTAATTTAAAAAAATATTTTCCATTTTCATAGCTACCCTCGCTGCACAAGAATATATGTATTCAAAATGGACATGAGTAATATTTTATCACCGGCTGCTTATACAAAATGGGCTCATTGGGCAACTATTAACTCAAATCAACTACCCAGGATTTGTTATGAAAATGTTTATACTGAAACATGATAGTCAAGAAAATTTTTTTGCTAATTAATACCCTCATGCTTACTTTTACTTTGTGAAAACAAAGAAAATACACCTCATATTTAGTTTTATATTGTTAGGCTCTGTGTTGAGCAGCCAGGTATGGATACATTTTTTACACCACCATACTCATGCACAACATAATGGGGTATTTTTAAATCAATCGTTAAACAGCGATGTTAGTTATGCAATAATTACCGCTAATGAAGATGATTGCAAGGTATGTGAGTTGAAAGTTTTTAAAGATGTATTTTCAGTATTTGAATGTCTTTGTATTTCAATAAAAAATTTTTCATCATCAGATACGCCTTTAGTACTTCAAGAAAAGGCTCAATACATAGTACTGCTTAACAGTAGAGCTCCCCCTGCTGTATAATACATTTCATTATGAGTGTATGTGCTAGTGTATCTTTAATTCGACCGGCACGGCACTAACCATAGTTAAGTGACATAACTGTTTTGCCACGTCATCAATTAATTTGATCCATAAATCTATAAAATTCGCATGCCAAAAATTTTGGCCTATATATTATGTTTCCAGTTTATAGTTTACTGTAATATGAGTAATGCTCAGGTAGACAGCACTCATACACATGGATGTAATCTGTCTCTCTCAGGCATAGTAACGGATGGAGAATCCGGCAAAGCTTTGCCGGGAGTAATCATAAGCATTGAAGGTATAGAAAAAAAAATTATTACGGAGAAAAACGGCCATTTCCATACTAAAGGAATATGCGGAAGGGTATATAAGGTGCGTTGTACACATGCAGGGTATAAGCCGATAGAGGTTTCTCTTACCGTTCAGCATCATACTGTTTGGAACTTTGTAATGCATGCCGATACATGCGAGCAGGAATCGGTAATCATAAAAACACCACTCAGGAGAGAAATAATTTTGCAACCCAAAAATATCATTGCGGGTGATGCTCTGCTTCGTAGCCGGGGATTGTCGTTGGGAGAAACGGTGGCGCAACTTCCGGGAGTATCGGTATTACAAACAGGCCCTACAATATTCAAACCCGTAGTACAAGGCTTATATGGCCAGCGAGTGCTCTTGCTTAACAATGGCATTCGTCAGGAGAGCCAGCAATGGGGTGCTGAGCATGCCCCCGAAACCGATCCGTTTCTATATTCAAAGATAACGGTTATAAAAGGTGCTTCTTCCGTTCGCTACGGCAGCGATGCTATTGGAGGAGTCATCCTCACCGACCCTAAACCCATGCGCGATTCCGTTGGTATGAGTGGAGAAGCCTCTCTGGCTACCTTCAGTAACAACGGCATGGCAGCGGCATCTGCCATGATAGATTATTCTCCTATAAATACTTTAACACTTCGCCTACAAGGCTCATTGCGAAAAGCAGGCAATTCGGCTACTCCTCATTATGTATTGGATAATACCGGTTTACATGAAAAAAATTATTCCTGTGCTTTGAGTTGGTTTCCGAAAAAAAACAAAGTAGAAATTTTTCATAGTAAATTTCATACAAAAGTCGGCATATTCAGTGGCTCTCACATAGGCAATCTCAGTGACCTGCAAAGGGCAATAGCCAGCGATACTCCCTTTGTACGTAGTGGCTTTACCTATAATATAGACAGGCCGTATCAACTGATAACCCATGAGCTTTCAAAAATATCATGGCAACGAAACATCAAAAGAGCAGGTGCATTGCGCATCATTTTGGCACGTCAATATAATGACCGCAGAGAGTATGACAGCCATTCATATCTCAGTAACTCTAATGATGCCGAACTGCAACTTCGCATATCTACCTACACAGGTCAGCTTAGTTTCGACCATTTCCTATACAAAAATTTCAGAGGCTCCATTGGAATACAAGCTATTCAGCAAGCCAATGCGTACAGGGGCAGGTTTTTTATTCCAAATTTTAAAAGCCTTGCTGCAGGAATTTTCGCTACCGAACAATGGCAACATAATCATTTGCTTTTGGAGGCCGGTATTCGCTATGATTACAAATGGTTGCAAGCTTTTTACTACGAAAATAATTACTTGCAACATCCTCAATTTACCTTTCAAAATATTTCCGGCATGGCCGGTGTAGCCTACGAACTGACCGATCAACTAAAAGTGAGTGTTACCACAGGAAGCGGCTTTCGCACACCACATGTGAGCGAGCTATTCTCAAATGGTGTGCATCATGGCGCAGCTGCCTATGAAATAGGTAATAAAAATCTGAAACCTGAAAATGCCCTCCATACTGCTTTGGCTGCTCAGCTGTATACCAAAAAACTTAGTTCAGAAGTTACTCTCTACCATAACCACATAGACCATTACATTTACTTGTCACCCCGATTTCCTGCCACGCTTACTATACGTGGTGCTTTCCCTACTTTTGAGTATACACAGGTTAATGCATCCTTTACCGGTGCGGACTTATGGCTGCAGGATTCTATCGCCAAAAGATGGGTGTACTCAGCAAAAGCTTCCGTTTTGAGGGCATACAACCACACCGATGATGCTCACCTCATCCTGACTCCACCCGCTCGGCATGAGCACAGCGTTACGTTTTTGATGCCTGAAACAAAAAAGATAAAACATCCCTACCTGCAAATCAGCATAACACATGTACTCAAAAAATATAACCTTCCCGACAGCAGTGACTATGCGCCCGCTCCTGATGCTTATTATTTACTCAATGCCACTGCTGCCATGCAATGGCCGGTTTCAAAACACAACATAAATATTCATTTTACTGTCAATAATATTCTGAACAGGGCTTATCGCGACTATTTAGACCGCTTCAGATATTATATGCACGCACCGGGACGAAATTTTATTATCCGATTAAACGTATTCTTTAACTCTTAAACTTCATGCCTATGCATATCTATCGTTCACTCATAATGCTCGTTTTAATGATTGTGATATGGTCTTGTAAAAAAGACAAACTTGACGTAGAACATCCCGATAATAACAATGAGCAAGAAACTATGACATCTTTGCAAATTACGCTCACAAATGTTTCTAATAACACAGACGTAAGCACCTTTAAATTCAGTGACCCCGACGGTATGGGCGGTAATCCTCCTGTGCAGAGCGATACTATAAAGCTCAAAGCCAATCAAATTTACAACGGTACGATAAAAATACTCGACGAGAGTAAAAATCCGCCGGTTGATATTACTCCTGAAATAGAAAGAGAAGCCGATGGACATCAGTTTTTTTACACGGTATCTGATTCATTTATGCTAACTGTGGGATATGCACCGGATGATAAAGACAGATACGGAGTACCTCTTGGATTAAAACCCATCTTTGAAGCAAAAAATGCCGGAGTTACCAGTTTGAAAATAACCCTTAAACATCAAGGCAAAAACAAACCACGTAGTGGTGATGGTAATATTTCCATTGGCGCTACCGATATTGAAGTCAGTTTCCCGGTACGAATTATTCAATAAATATACATTGTGATAATCATGAAGACCTTACAAAAAGCGGAAGCCGAAAAGCTTGTAACAGAGTAGGCATATCATAAACACATATCATTATGTTTAAATATTCATTCGTATTTTCTGCTACATTAGTTATAGTGGCACTGTCGTCCTGCAAAAAAGATTACACATGCACCTGCACAGGAGAGCACGGAGAAGAAGAAGTTCGTGTTCTTGAAAACGTCACTAAAGCTCAAGCTAAGAGCAAATGTGTGAACTACGAGGAGGAGCATGGCAACCATTCACACGAATTCACCTGCAAATTGAAATAAAGATGCCGTCTTGAGCCTCTAAAGGGGGCTCAAGACTATTTTACGAGAATTTAAAATCAAATCTCATTTACCCATTATACAAAAAATCAATTATTACCCTATGCAGGTAACTGATGACCGAATTGATAAGGATAACATTTTATGATGCACGTCATCAGAAACCATTCACCCGGATTTGAAAATAAAGGTTCTGTTGTTGTTTAAAATAGGTTTATGTAGTGAAACCGTTGATGTCAGAATCTCTATGAGTTTTGAAATGCAAAACGCAACTGAAATTATTGCTTCAGCAATGATTTTAACTGCTTATTGAGTCCAACATTT
>JANWYS010000026.1 GCA_025054875.1 Cytophagaceae bacterium
TTCGAAAAATCCTTGAAAATTCCATATTGAAGCGAAAAATCAGTGTTGAAATTGTATATTCAACTGAAAAATCCGGGTTGAAAGAACTTATTGAGATTCTGACCACAACTTATACGATGTATAAAACCCATTTTATACATTAGAGAAGTTACTTTCGGAATTTCAACTCATGGTTTCAAAGGTATATCAACAGAAAACACAGTTTCCGACTTTTTCACAAAAAATCACTTGTACAGTTTCGAGGTTAAAAATTCATTTCTAATGCATAAATTAGGATAAAGTGATAAAGCGTAATAGTGCATAGTATTCAGAGGCAGATATTAGTGCTATTCAATGAGCTCTTTTTTTGTGCGGTTGAATATCCAGAATACGATTGGAAATACCAATAAGGTGAGAAAGGTAGATGTAACCAAGCCACCAATTATAACAACTGCCAATGGTTTTTGACTTTCTGAACCTATTCCGGTACTAATGGCTGCCGGCAATAAACCTATTGATGCCATCAAAGCAGTCATTACCACGGGGCGAGTACGCAATTTGACGGCGTTGAATATTGCTTCATCAACTTTCATTTTTAGCTTCAGATTTTCTTCAAACTGTGATACCAGTATAACACCGTTTTGAACACATATTCCAAACAAGGCAATAAAACCTACTCCTGCAGAAATACCAAAGTTAATTCCGGTCATATGCAATGCAATGATGCCTCCGGTAACGGCAAAAGGAACATTACAAATCACTATGAGAGAGTCTTTTACACTGGCAAACGTTATAAAAAGCAGTACGAATATTCCTATGAGACTCAACGGTACCATTTTCATAAGTGTGTCGGTAGCTCTTACTTGATTTTCAAACTCCCCTGTCCATGCTAAGTTGTAGCCCTCGGGTAGTTCAATGTCATCAACTTCTCTTTGGGCATCTCTGATGGTACTGCCAAGATCTCTGTCACGTACAGAAAATTTCACTCCGATAAATCGTTGAGTGTTGTCGCGATAAATAAATGCCGGTCCTGTATTTTTGTGTATATCAGCTATTTCCTTCAGTGGTATTTTCAAGCCCGAAATAGTAGGTACTTTAAGATTAGTAATATCCGTTTCGCTTTTTCTGTAATCTTTTTGATAGCGTATGCGTACATCAAATTTTTTCTCTCCTTCAAATTTTTGCGTTGCTGTTTTTCCTCCAAAAGCCATCTCCAATACAGCTTGAGCATCGGCAATTTGCACTCCATATGCTGCCATTTTCTCTCTGTCTAACTTTACTGTAATTTCCGGTTGACCCAGGTTGCGTAATATGCCCACATCTTTTACTCCAGGTACCTTTTCAATTTTTTTCATGACTTGATTTGCAATTTTGTCAAGGGTGTTCAGATCCTCGCCATAAATTTTGATAGCATTCGATGCTTTAATTCCAGCGGCAGCTTCTGCTACATTGTCTATGATAGGCTGCGAATAATTATACGTGATCCCTTGTATTTGGCTTAAATTTTTATCCATTTCGTTTACTATATCATCAATGCTCTTGCCTCCCCACTCGCTTTTGGGCTTCAAATCTACCTGGAACTGCAGAAAGTTAAAACCATTCGGATCAGTTCCATCGTTTGACCGACCCTCTTGTGAAAGTACTTGCTTTACTTCCGGAAACTTTTTTAACTCCTTTCTGAGAATATTAGCCATTTCCGCGCTTTCTTTTTGTGAGTAACTAATGGGTAACTCAGCAGTAACCCACAAGGCTCCTTCATTTAACTGTGGTAAAAATTCAGTGCCCAAAAAAACAGTTGAGCCAAAAGTAATGATTAAAAACAGTGCTGTTACAGTAAGTGTTTTCAACTTGTTTGAAAATGTCCACTTGAAACCTTGCTCAACTGTTCGTTCTATAAACCGAACGAATGGATTGTTTTTTTCTTTCACGTTTTTGTTGAGTAATACATGACACAGTACTGGCACTAAAGTAAGCGTGAAAATTAAAGCGCCGAGAAGGGCAAAAGCCAGGGTGTATGCTAATGGCGAAAACATTTTACCTTCCACTTTTTGAAAGGCGAAAATTGGTAAGAGGGCAATTATGATAATCAGTTTTGAAAAAAATATAGACTTACCCAAGCCTGCACCTGTTTTTTTTATGAGCCCCGCTTTTGATAGTTTATTGTATGCAGGCATACCCCTCTTGTGTGAGAGTTGATCCAGTGCTACGAATATACCCTCAACCATCACCACTGCTCCATCAATGATAATACCAAAATCTACAGCGCCTAACGAAAGAAGGTTAGCGCTCATTCCTTTCAATTTGAGGCAAAGAAATGCAAACAACAATGATAAGGGTATGACCATAGACACAATAAGCGTAGTACGCCAATCGGCCATAAATATGAATACTATCACGGTTACGAAAATGATTCCTTCAATCATATTGTGCATAACCGTGGCGGTAGTATAGTTCATTAAATTATCCCGATCATAGAAAGTTTCGATTTTTACATCTGCCGGAAGTATGGTATTATTTAATTCATGAATTTTGCTTTTCACTCTTGCCAACACTTCTTTAGGGTTTTCTCCCTTTCTCATTACTACAATACCCTCCACTATATCGTCATTATCATCAAGACCTACCTGTCCTACACGTGGCATTGATGATTCAGCCACATCAGCCAGATCCTTTACCAATACTGGTACACCTCCTTCTTGCTTTACAATTATGTTTTGAATATCTTTTATGTCATCAATCATGCCTACCCCTCTGACTACAAAGGCTTGATTGTTTTTTTCTATCACATCGCCTCCTACATTAAGATTGCTTTTATTTACGGCATCAAACACTTCCAGCGGTGTAACATCGTACTTTGAGAGACGGTTAGGGTCAACACTTACTTCATATATTTTTTCCTGTCCTCCAAATGCCACCAAATCAGCTACACCGGGAACTGCACGCAGGTGACGATCTATAACCCAGTTTTGTATAGTAAGCAAATCACGTGTATCACGTTTTTTACTTTTGAGCACATATCTGAATACTTCTCCAGTAGGGCCATAGGGTGGCTGTACTTCAGGAATGACACCTTCCGGCAAGGATACATTTTTGAGAAGATTATTCACCTGCTGTCTTGCAAAAAAATCTTCTACATCATCTTCAAAAATTATTTTAATGACTGAAAGACCAAACATAGTGATGCTTCGCACGCTTGTTTTTTTCTGCACGGAATTCATCGCTATTTCGATAGGAGTGGTAACAAAGCGCTCTATCTCTTCGGCACTGCGCCCGTTCCAATCCGTTACGATTATGATTTGTGTATTTGTTACATCGGGAAAGGCTTCAATAGGCATATTTCGAAATGCAATGACACCAGCTACTACCAAAACCGTTACCCAAAAAAATGTAAAAGGCTTATGCAGTAAAGAAAAGGACAATATATTTTTTATAAATTTGGTCATGATAGTTATTCTGCGATAGCTTGATACACTAAAAGTTGATTGTGTGTCATTACCTTATCTCCGGGTAATAAACCCTTCGATATGTAAGTTGTCTCATCCACTTGCTTATATATTTCGACCTCTGTTATGGATACATTATCGCGGTCTTTGTATAGTACCACGTAATTTTTTCCTTTGTCAAAAATGATTGCCGAGGAGGGTATGCAAAGCATTTTTTTCTTGTCAACATGAGTTAGTTTTATATACGCTCGCATGTCGGGTTTTAGCAAAAATTCGGGGTTTTGAAGTTTTACACGGGCTTTCATAGTCTTTGAGTCGGGGTCAATAATGTTATAGATTTTATCAACCTTACCATAAAATTTTTTATCCGGGTAACTCAATGTGGTAATTTCGGCCTCCAATCCTAAATGAACTTGTCCAATATCGCTTTCGTTAATATTCACAATTGCCCATACTTCACTAAGTTCAGCTATATCAAAGATGTTGTCGGTTTTATCGCTTCTCAACAGCATATCCTGATTTATATTTTTTTGTATTACAAAGCCATTTATTGGAGAACGCACTTCATATATGGCACCTTTTTTCATACTGTATATCTGATATATTTCTTGTACCCTCATAAGTTGTGTTTGAGCTTTTTCCAATTGGCTTTGTGCCTCCAACACATCTTTGTCGGTACTTAATTTACCTTCATACAATTCTTGCACTACTTTTAAATTATTTTTAGCCATAATCAAATCATTCCTTGCATCGTCTAATTCTTTTTCGTAGCCGGCCACCTCAGCGCTTCGTATGGTGGCAAGTAGCTGGTTTTTTTTCACATAGTCGCCAAGTTCCACGTATACAGCCGTAACGTTACCCCCAACTACGGGAAATATTTCAATCATTCGGTTATTATCTGCTGTGATTTTACCGTAAAAATGCATTTTAGACTTTAAGGGTTGCTCAGATGCTTCGGCTATTTGCATGGTAGCCATCATTTTATCGCTCAAAACAAATTTTTCTTGAGTTGTATTTCCATTATCTTTTTTGGAGCATGCGAAAAAGCATATACTATAAATACCGGTCAAAAGTATTCGCTTTATACTAAAATACATTTTGAGATACATAATAATTAAGTGTTTCGGCGCTGATGACAAGTTGTTTTTTCAATTCATTGAAGTATAAAATGCTTTGTTGATAGCTTTCCATAAAATCGGTGAACTCAATTAATGAAATATGCCGTTTCTGAAAGTTGTCTAACACCCCCTGATACACGATTTGCAGGTTTTGAAACTCAGATTCAATCATAGAAGCCTGGCTTTGATGATAAAGAATTTTTTGCTTGGCGTTGTATATTTTTGCCTTCAATTCTTCTTGGCTGTATTGTAACAGAAGGTTTTGTTGATTAAGCTTAGCTTCAGCAATTTTAATGTTTCCTTTGTTTTTATTCCATAGAGGTAGCGGTAACCCTAAAGATAGAGAGAACTGATTGTTAAATGCTGCACTGCGTTGGTCATATATGGCTCCAATGGTCGGGTTCGGAATGGATAAAGACTTCTGCCATTTCAAATAGGCTTCCATGCTCACTCGTAATTGCTTAGCATAGAGATAATCAGGATTGTTTCTCAATGCCAACTCTAAGAGTTCATCGTCTGAGTATTGTATTTGCTTTTTGTACATTGACACAACAAATTGTTCTTCGACAATTGCATTAATATTTTCGGTAGTGCCGGTTAGTAATTTTAACTGCTCTTGATTAATAAGATTATTTGCATGGATATCCATCAATTCTTTTTTGACTGACACAGCTAACGATTGTAATCGAACTACATCTTTTAAAGGTATATTACCTTTTTGTGCTTGTATGTAGTGTGCTTGTATGAGATCATTAAGATTTTTAAGCAATATTTCCAAGTTGTTGTATTTTACTTGATTGAAATAGAGTTCATAAAAATTTTTATGCATTTCATGTCGAAGTGTGCGTAAGAGATCTTCGAATTCCAACTCAGCTAATATCACATTTGATTTAGCGTAAAGGATCTCTTTTCTTTTCTTACCAAGGTAGATTAGTTGCTGAACAGAAATTAACTTTTGTCCATCAGGTCCAACGTTAAAAACGTCACGATGGTCTGTATTATACAACATTGGTTCTACATATAGATAGGGTTGCTCCCATATTCGTGCTTGTATTACAGCCGCTTTTTCAGACGCAATGTTGTATTGTTGCGCAAGCAACAGTAAATTATTTTTTTGAAATAACTTATCACATTCTTCTATAGTGTAACTTACCTGAGCGTATATTCCACTAAATAAGATGAATATCTTAAAAGTCAAAGCATATCTATGAAGAAGCATGAGACAAAAAATTGCTACATAAAAACGGTTACAAATTTAATAAACTAATTACTATTATCTCTTTGATAAACGCTGTAAGTAAACGCACAATTTCGAAATATATTTTGTTGGGTGTAATTTATAATGAGTCATAGTATGATTATAATACACAAATTATCATGCACCTATTATAGCCTATTTCATACATTGGAAATGAAGTTAAGGCCACCAAAGGTAGGTGATAGATTTTTTGTAAATAAAATTAAAAGTTATATTTTTTATTGCTATCCATTGAAAAAAATGCAATGAATTTCTGTAAGTAATCTTCACTATTGATAAAATTGAATAAAGCAGCGATGCACCTCAAAAACTATTACAAGACGAAACCAAAACGTCATTGCACCTCAAAAGTGCTCTCCTACAATGGCTCAGGGCCTTATTCTGACCAATGATTTTCCACTGCGGAATCTGGATTAATATCGGTCTTATGACTAAAGCTTTCTACCATATCTCAATACATCTCAGCTTACTTTTACCATATGTGTAGATAATTAGTCCTTACAAGTGTTTGAGTATTGATGAAGTAAAAAGTAACTTGCTTCTTTTTCGAGAGAGGATATGTTATATGACTATTAATGTACTGATAGTAGGTTCCGGAGGTCGCGAACATGCTATGGCCGCGAAGATAAAACAAAGCCCCTTATGTAGTCGGCTTTATGTAGCGCCCGGCAATGCGGGCACAAAGGCTATAGCAGAAAACCTTGATATAGATGTGCTCGATTTTGAACACATTGGAAAAGTCTGTATAGAAAAAGAAATTACTTTACTTGTGGTAGGGCCGGAAGTACCTCTGGCTGCAGGGATAAGAGATTACTTCGAAGCAGATAGCAACCTTCAACATATAAAAATCATAGGTCCGGGTAAAGTCGGAGCACAACTGGAAAGCAGCAAAGATTTTTCAAAAAATCTCATGAAGAAATATAATATCCCCACAGCTGCTTCAAAAACTTTCACTACAGATACTCTGCAAGAAGGCATAGAGTATGTAAAAAGACATACCCTGCCCGTAGTGCTCAAGGCAGATGGTTTAGCCGCCGGAAAAGGTGTAGTGATAGCCGAAACTCACCAACAAGCCGTTGAGGTACTAACAGACATGATAGCACAAAAAAAATTTGGAGAAGCAAGCAAAAAGGTTGTTGTAGAGGAGTATCTGCAAGGCATAGAACTTTCAGTATTCATTCTCTCGGACGGTCAGTCTTACATACTTTTACCGGAAGCAAAAGATTACAAGCGCATAGGCGAAGGCGATACCGGCCCCAATACAGGTGGTATGGGTGCAGTATCGCCTGTTCCTTTTGCCACTCCTGAGTTTTTGCAAAAAGTAAAACATAAAATTATAGAACCCACATTGCACGCACTACGTTCAGAGGGTATAGCTTACAGTGGCTTTATTTTCTTTGGCCTGATGAATGTAAATGGTGAACCTTTTGTGATTGAATACAATGCACGAATGGGTGACCCTGAAACAGAGGTAGTGTGGCCAAGAATAGAAAGTGATGCTCTTGAAATGCTGGTAGCGTGCGCCGAAAAAAAATTGAATGATTATACTCTGAAAATATCGCCTCAGACAGCTACCACCGTAATGCTGGTAGCTGAGGGCTATCCTGGCGATTACAAAAAAGGTTATGAAATTTCTGGATTAGAACAGGTAGAAGATGTATTAGTGTTTCATGCAGGAACTAAACAAGACGGCAACAAGATTGTCACCAATGGAGGGCGTGTGCTAGCTCTCACCGCATTCGGCGAAACTATAGAAAAGGCTATACAAAAATCCAATGCGGCAGCACAACGAATTCATTGGAGTGGACGTTATTACAGAAAAGACATTGCTTTTGATTTGATCAAACTTACTAACATCCCATGAAAACATCAGTAAAGTGTATAGTTATTCTTTGCCTGTCAGCGACGATAGCATCTTGCAAAGCTACACGCAAAGCAACATCTGCAAACAAAAACACTTCTTCAACCAATCCTGCAGAAAAGAGCAGAATTACCAATGTAGAAAAAAAATCGCCGGACAAAATAAATGAACTGGTACAAACCGCACGCAGCTACATCGGCACACCATATAAGTATGGGGGGAATTCCAAATCAGGTATAGATTGCTCCGGACTCGCTTGTCAAGTTTATAAAAGCATTGGCATAGACTTGCCAAGAACAGCCTCCGACCAATGTAATGCCGGAAAAAAAATAGAAATAAACGATATTCGCCCCGGCGATTTACTCTTCTTTACCGATAGAAAAGGCAACAATAAAATTACTCATGTCGGTATTGTGAGTGAAGTATCCGGGAAAAACAGTATAAAATTCATTCATGCATCTACAAAGCGAGGTGTCACTGAGTCGGAGTTGCTCTCTGATTACTATAAACCACTCTTCCTAAAGGCGGTAAGAATTTTTTAACCCAGTTCATTTCAGTCAGTTCCCGAAGTGATACTCGCATCTTCACTATGATTGGCTCTCCGCATCTGTGGCCGGAGGAATGTGTATATTGGATAACAATTCGTTTATTCTTGCCGCATAGTCTACGCTATCGTCCACATAAAATACCAACTCCGGAATGATACGCACTTGTTTTTTTATTTTTTCTCCCAGTAGCTTGCGGATGGCTTTTACCTGACTTCGTATTTGCTCCAAAGCATTCTCTTTGTCTTTAATTCCTAGAAAACTTAAGTAAACCTTAGCTACTGACAAATCCGGGCTCATTCTTACTTGAGTAACCGTAATAAAAAGACTTCCAAACATGTGTTTGGTGTCTTTGGTAAAAATATCACTCAATTCTTTGAGGATTAGTCGTGCAAATTTCTGCTGTCTTGTGCTTTCCATAAATATACCATGCAAAATTACATCATATTGCTGGCTTATTCATATTTTTGAAAAAGATATTTTTCAGCTTTGATACGTTTTTTCAAAAAATATGACTTAGGGCGCCTGTTGCTTATACTGTGCATACTTGCAGCCATTCGGATTGGAGTGTACATGCTTGATATTCCCGTATTACTGCCAGAGTTAAATTGGTTGTTGGCAGGTCAGCGTATGTCTGATGGTTATGCCATGTACAAATCTATATGGTATCCGTTAGAGCACATGTCAGCAACAGTGTATTTTGTATTGGATATACTCTTTGGAAAATCTGCCCGTGCACATTTCATACTCTCTGCGCTCTGCGTAGCGTTTCAGGCGCTTTACTTTAATTACATAACCAATCGTTATCGTATTTATCCAAAAGCCAGCAGCATACCTGCACTTACATACGTAATTTTTTCCGGTATTTTTATAGATCATTTCATGCTTAGCCCTGCTTTGCTTGGTTTAAATTTTGTATTGCCGGTATTTGCCAAAGTCTGCGCTCAAACAGAAGAAGACAGAGGAGAGAAATTATTTTTTTATTGTGGGTTGTATTTGGGCATTGCTGTTTTGTTTTATTTACCCTATTTGGCATTAGCGGCGTTTCCGTTGATTTCATTTTTGCTTTTCTCTACTCTCACGTTTCGACGCATTGTCATATTTTTAGTTGCCTTATTGTTTCCGGCTTCGCTTTTTCTGGTTTATTATTTTTGGAACGACATGTTGGAAGATGTATATGTATTTTTTGTAAAAGCATATTTTGAACACGAGAGGCTGTACTATATCTCAAACATGATTTTTTTAAAAATTATCATCATTCCCGCATTAGTCACGATTTTTTCCTTTGCTATGATTTTTCTGAACAGCCGATATGTATATTATCAATACACTATTGTGCGTGTAGTGTTCATTTGGTTATGCGCAGGTGTTCTTAGTTTGCTCATGAGCAGAGAGTTTTCCGGCTTTATATTTTTTATTTTTCTGCCGGTAGTTGCTTTTTATGCCACGCATTTATTTTTGTTGCTGAGAAAAAAATTCATTTCAGAAGTCACTTTAATAGCTATATGTACAGGGATAGGGTTGATCTTATATTATTCAATAAAAAGTCCGGATAAACATACGGCACAAAATTTACTTGTGCCAACTACTTCAGATAAGTTTCCGGAAAGAAATAAAAAAGTAATGGTTTTGGGAGAGAATAAATCGTATTACAAAGATAATTTTTTATGTGGACCCTTTCTGTGGTGGCCATCAGCAAAGGGATTTATAGGAAGTGGGCATGATTATGAATCAATCATACTGATGAATAAAATACTCATGGAAGAACGCCCCGATGCTATTGTGGACACTGAAAAAATTGCCGAAAGAATATTTGATAAACTGCCGGCTGTAAACAGCATGTATCAAAAAACAGAATGGGGTTATAAAAAGATGTAAAAGGAAGAGCTTGTTTGGATTTTCACATCCATTTATTTGATAGTTAAATAGCACTGCTGTAATGACCTCAATAAAGCCCCTCTACGATTTTATCTTTAGGATATTTGACTGAATACCTGAAAGAAACCTGTTTTGTTTCAGCTGGCTCTATTTTTAATTTCCATTTCAAAGTTCCTGTTGTTTGCTCTTTTTGAGCACCGGACGACTCTATAAGTTCCACCTGTATGCTATTGTTTTGCGATACCGGATATTGATCTTCAATCTCTATATCTATTGGTTCTTTTTTAGTGTTACGCACCGTTATCTCATACGCAAATTCATCTTTGCGGTTTGTGCCTATAATTTTTTTGGAAGTAAATTCTTTTACGGTTTTTCTTTCTACAACTACTTTTTTATCTCTGCCCAGTGATATTGTAAGGGTATCCGTTGTGTTGTTCAGATTAAGTGTCGAGGTGCCTACATAAGTACCTTCAAAATAAATGCTGGCTTCACCACTGAGAAGATTGAGCGATTCCCATCCGGTAATATGAGCCATTAGGAAAGCATCTTTGTCTAACTTAGGGACTACTGAATATCTGTACATAGGCTGGATTTCACTTACCTGAATTTCTACCGTTTGTCCCTGTGCATTACTATGTATAGTATAAAATGGTTTAATATCAAACTCAACAGCTAAAGAAGTTTCTGCAACATTTGTAAATTGAGCACTCGTTTGAGCAACACTATCTCCAACTTCAGAATTATATAGTGCATCTTCAGACTCCATAGCTCTCTCAACCTCTGCTTTATAAACGCCTTTTGATTTTTTATAGCCGTAGTAGGTTGAGTAGATATTCAGATACATAGGGTTTAAAGTAGGCTTAGTACCATCGGCAGAGGGGTTTTGTGTAGAAAGCTTAAGTTTTACATTTACCCAATCTATTCCGGATTGCTGCTGTATATGGGCTTTGTAGATGATTTGCGCCGTACTTTTTGTGTCTTTCACACGAATGTCGTACAGAGCTTTCCAACCGGCATCCGGCACTGTATAACTAAGCGTTAATGTGGCGTTCGTAGCAGCTTTTGCCGAAACCGTTATTATCACAGTTGAGCCTGCTGTATTTCCCAACCTTCCTCCGGAATATAGCTGATTGTTGAGGGCATTCAGCTTCTCTTGTATTTTTTTTATAAAACGTTCGTTTTTCATTTTGGCTACTTTTATCTGGAGTGTTCTATCTCTGAAAAAATCTGCCAATTCTTCCAACGCCGTACTATACGCATCTAAGGCATCTCCATTGAGCATGCCTTGTCCGCCGCGCAATGTTTGGTTAGCAATAATGAGCTCTTCTTCTTTTTGTAATATCTCCCGCACGCTCACAGCAGAATCATATAAAAAAGAAAATCGAGCTATGGAATCTTCAATGCGTTTAACGAGAATATTTTTTTCTGCAGGATTCAGATAATCCAACATATGCTTCACACTCATGATAGTAAAATTCCCCTTGCCCGACACCTGAAGGCTACTCGTAATAAGCTTTTGAGGGAGTTTTTCAACGATGATTTCCGATACTCCTTCCGCAATGTTAGTTGTGACTGTACTTTTAATCTGAGCTTGTTTTAAAAATACAGTGACCTCTTCAATTTTTTGTGTAGTCTTTTTTTTGTCTTGTGCCATAGTAACACCTACACTACACATCAAAAAAATAAACGTGAAGTATATTTGTTTTTTCATTTCAAGCAATGAATTTACCGGTAAGTATGATTAATGATGAATCAATAAACATAAATTTTGATTAAGAAAAAAATTTTTAGCAAATGAAATCAGTGGCAGCTTACTTTGATTCCCTTTGGCAAAGAAATCCTCTTGCCGTTATTTTATTACTGTCTTTGTTGGTGAGGCTTGCAGCTGTTTTTTTTTCTAAGGGTTACAGCATGCACGACGACCATTTTTTGGTGATAGAAATTTCGCAATCGTGGGTAGAAGGAAAGGATGTATTCAATTGGTTTAGCAAATCAATAGAAGAAAACAGCAGCGGACGAAATTTCTTATATCCCGGATTGCATTATTTACTTTTTACAGGGTTAGAAACCATAAAAATAACCGACCCACAGCAAAAAATGCTCATCGTTCGGCTGTTGCATGCAGTGTATTCTCTCATCGTAGTATGGCTGGGGTATAAGTTAGTAAATAACATATCCGGCACGGAGGCTGCACGCAACGCCGCATTGATTTTAGGCTTGCTTTGGATAATACCATCCATGTCCGTACGCAATTTGGTGGAAGTTGTAGTTGTTCCGCTGCTGATGACGGCTGTATATATTCTGTATAATAAGAACAAACCCTCCGATAGTTGGCTGTGGATAGCCTGTGCCGGATTCTTATGCGGATTAGCCTTCCCGATTCGCTACCAGACCATATTGTTTTCTGCCGGCATAGGCCTGGTGATGCTCATGGAAAGAAAATTCAAATCTTTGATATTATTTTCCGGCGGGGTGCTGCTTGCAATTGCTCTTATATCGGGCTATCTAGAGTATCAGCTTTGGGGATATGCTTTTCAAAAAGTTGTTTATTACTTCACGTACAACATGAATAATGCTTATGAATACACCTCTCAAAGTTGGTACTTTTATCTTTTGCTTTTATTAATGGTATTCATACCGCCTTTAAGTTTTTTTATAGTAGTAGGTTTTGCAAGATCGTACAAAAAATATACGCTAATCTTCGTGCCAACCTTTTTATTTTTACTGGCGCATTCTTTTTTCCCCAATAAACAAGAACGCTTTATGTTCACCGTACTTCCTTTTTTCGTGATCAGCGGTACAGCCACTATACAAGAGTTTTTTCAGAGTTGTGGTGTAAAAAACTATCTTAAAAAAGTGTGGGAACTTAGTTGGGTATTTTTTTGGATCGTAAATATCCCTTTGTTGTGTATGTTTATCTTTTCTTACTCAAAAAAAGCACGTACGGAGGCCATGTACTATCTGCACGATAAAGGCCCCGTACAACACATAGTTTTAGACTACTCTTTTGATAAGCGTTATGTACAGCTACCAAGATTTTACATGAAACATCAATGGCCGGAGATATACGAATATTCGGGAGAGAAGCCTGTAGATGAAGTCTACAAAGAGCTAACCACTGCTCACCGCATGCCGCAATACATACTTTTTTTAAATGAGGGTAATATAGAACAAAGAGTAGCTGCATGGAAAAAAAACTTTGCATCTTTGCATAGAGTATGTATAGCAGAACCCAGCTTGCTCGATAAAATATTTTACACGCTGAACAAAATAAATGTGAACGAAGCTATTTATATTTACAAGACATATTAATGAATTGAAGGTCGAAATGCTGTCCGTGGAGACAGAGAGACACATCAAGATTTTAGATAAAATGCCTGATTAAAAAATCCGTACAAATGAAAAAGGTATACTATCTCAGTACTTGCTCCACATGCACAAAAATTATGAACGAAGTTGGGGTAGACTCCTCATGGGAATGTCAAGATATAAAAAGACACAACATAGACGAAGCCACCCTTGATGCCATAAAAGATCAATATGGAAGCTACGAAGCTATTTTCAGCAAACGTGCGATGAAATATAAATCCATGGGTTTGAAAGATAAAAAACTCAATGACCGGGACTATAAAAAACTGATGCTTGAAGAATATACCTTTCTGCAACGCCCTATATTCTTTGTGAATGGAAAATATTTTGTTGGCAACGCCGCAAAGACTGTTAATGCTGTGAAAGAGGCCTTAAAAAAGGCATGAAATCATTAGTTCCGAAGTTTTTAGTCAAGACATTCTTATTTTAGCATAAACGCATTTTATGTGTCAGAAATAAAGTTAAAATTGCATGACAATTCTATTCTTTGTAAATGCAACAATTGACAAGTATGTTTTTTGATGTAATGCATTAGAAACAAATTCATGGAGATTACGTACCTGAAAATTGACTCATATTCCCTTTTGCAGGCATCTTCGAAGTTTCAAATTCCCTCATAAATCTGAAAAAGTTCAGGGGAACCTGCGCGAGGGAATGCCGGCCGACTTCTAATCGGGAAGTTTAGAAGATACAACACGAGACTTTACCCCACATCAACACATAAATCCCCCAGCAACTTCTCTTCAAAACC
This sequence comes from Cytophagaceae bacterium, assembly GCA_025054875.1. GTDB lineage: Bacteria > Bacteroidota > Bacteroidia > Cytophagales > Cytophagaceae > JANWYS01. Next base: position 14,203 of record JANWYS010000026.1, read on the forward strand.
ACCGACAAACCCAATGTTGTACATAGGACGGGAGCCATGGCCGGCACGGCCAGTGCGGAGCTTTAGCGGAGCACCGGAGCGATAGCGGAGTGGCGGACAGCCCGGCCCCGCAGGGGCGCGCCCAACAAAAAAAATTTCACCACACTTTTTCGCCAATTCTGAATCTGAGATGAATTTACAATCATCCTGGACCTGGTATTATTTTTTATAATCCAAAATAGACACCTTATCCATGAGTAAGCTGATAAGGTGATCGCGTGTACGTATATATTCAGGTTCGTGAGCTATTTCTTTTTTGTTTCTGGGTCTTTGGAGGTTTACTTCCACAATTTCACGGATAGTAGCTGCCGGGCCATTAGTCATTACAACAATGCGATCCGATAGGAAAATGGCCTCTTCTATGTCGTGAGTTACCATGAGGATGGTTTTGCTGCGATTGTCCATATTCCACAATTTAAGCAGCTCTATATGCATGCTGCTTTTGGTGAGTGCATCTAAAGCTCCAAAGGGTTCATCGAGCAGCAGATATTTGGGATTAATTGCGAAAGCACGGGCTATGGCTACACGCTGTTTCATTCCACCGGATATTTCGGAAGGCAGTTTATGTTTGTGTGAAGCCAGCCCTACAGCATTGATGTAGCGCTCTACGATTTGCTTTTTTTCTTCTTTAGATACTTTTTTTAGCACGGAGTCTACGGCTTCAAAAATATTTTTGTATACGGAAAACCAAGGGAGGAGAGAGTAGTGTTGAAACACAAAACCTCTGTCGGGTCCAGGACCTTTTACCGGCTGCCCGCTCAGCAATACCTCTCCTTTTGCGGGTTTTATAAAACCTCCTATGGCATTGAGTATAGTAGATTTTCCACATCCGGAGTGGCCAATGATAGAAATTATCTCTCCCTGTTTTACATTGAGATTAATATTTTTCACAGCGACAAACTCTCCCTTGGGAGTATCAAAAGCTATTTTCAAATTGCGAATTTGCATGCTCCATTCGCCATTCTTAACAGTTGGAGAAGGCATTTCCAGAACTAAGTTATTTTCCATATGCAAATAATTTTTCAAGTGATGTAAATAGTTTATCAAACAAAAGACCTATTATACCTATGATGAGTATGGCAGATATTACTTTTTCGAGACTGAGGGCGTTCCAACTATCCCATACAAAGAAGCCTATGCCGGTGCCTCCGGAGAGCATTTCCCCTGCCACTATCACAAGCCATGCAACGCCTATGCTTAAACGTAGGCCTGTGATAATGTGTGGCAAGGTGTAAGGTATAAGAATTTTCGTGAGATATTTATAGCGAGAAAAGCCAAATGCTCTGGCTACGTTTTTGTGGTCTTGCGGAATGGAGGCCACACCAAAAGCTGTATTTATGAGTGTAGGCCAAAGAGATGTAATGTATATGATAAATATAGTAGCGTTTGGCGCCGACTTAAAAGCTGCAAGCCCAATAGGAAACCAGGCTAAAGGAGATACCGGCTTCAACACATTCACTATGGGATACAATATTTTTTTTATGATGGGTTGACTGCCAATGAGTATTCCCAATGGTATAGCAATGAGTGTACCTATGCCAAAGCCTGTGAACACGCGAATCATAGAGTACCAGAGTTGTATGGCTATGCCCTTGTCGTTAGGACCGTTATCATAAAAGGGATTGGATAGCATTTGTGTCAACACCTTCAGCGTAGCAACAGGGCCGGGAAGTTCTTCTTTTGTGAACCAGCTTATGAGATGCCAAACAACGCACAGCAGAAGAAAACCAACTAAAGCTAACAAGGAAGATTGAACACCCTGATGGGTCATGGCCAACATTGCTTTCAACAGTCTTACGAATTTTGTTCCGAATATTTTGCTAAGCTTACGTTCTGCCAGCAGTTTGTATGCAATGGCCACACGAATTATGGTGTGTCCTTTGAGCGTGTGAGACAAAGAAGTTGCAGGTTTCATATGAGTATTATTTTTGTTGAACATACAGACAATGCGTCCCTGGTCTCTGTAATATCGCTTGAGAAACCGTAGGAGGTTTGATAGATTTGGTGTAGAAACACGAACATTATTTTTTCACATTTTTCAAATATTCTGTAGGATTGTTCGGGTCAAACAAAGTTTTGTCCATTGACAATGAAAAAGGCTTCATATCGTCGTTAGGGATAGGTATTCCCATTTCTCCGGCTACTTCGTTGTACAAATCCTGCATGATAAGTTTATCGGCTATGCCTTTATAATCGGGAGGTGAGGATAAGAGGCCGAAGCGCACGTATTGTGCCAAAAACCAAATGCCATACGATTTACGTGGATAGTTTACCATGCCGTTCTTGTGAAACATCATGTAATCTTTATAGACTTCGGTGCCAAGGCTGCAGCCCAGGTCGTATACTCCTTTTAATCGGTTATCTATCACATCAGCAGGAGCGTTTACATATTTGGCTTGCCCAAGTATGGGTGCAGATTGTACACGGTTAGCGGGCTTGTCGAGTAGTCGGCAGGCTTCGAGCACAGCTTTCATTACTTTTTTCAGGTCGTCTCTGCGTGTTTCAGCAAAGGTTTTGTTTACTACCAGTGCTTTTTCGGGGTGATCTTTCCATATATCCTGAGTGGCTAAGGTGGTGAAGCCAACACCTTGCTTTACGGCAACTCCGTTCCAAGGTTCGCCCACGCAGTATCCATCCATGTTTCCGACTTTCATGTTGGCGACCATTTGAGGTGGGGGAATGGTGATTAGTTTTACCTTGTTTTGCGGAACACCTGCCAGAGCCAAATAGTTGCGCAACCACATATCGTGTGTGCCACCGGGGAAGGTAGCGGCAAAAGTTACTTCCTTTCCGGCTTGTAGTCGGGCATCTACCACGGAGGCTACCTTGTTGGTTTGTTTAAATCCTACTTTTCCGCAAAAGTCATTGGAGAGCGTAATGGCTTGACCATTTACATTAAGTATCATAGCAATTTTCATCTCCGACCCGGCTTTGCCGCCTACGCCTGTGTATACAGAAAAGGGCATACCAAACAGGCAATGTGCGGCATCGAGCTCTCCGCTAAGCACCTTGTCGCGAATGTTAGCCCAGGATGCTTCTTTGCTCAATTCTACTTCTACGCCATACTTTTTGAATAAACCGTATTCTTTGGCCATTACGACAGGGCTGCAATCGGTAAGGGGTATGAAACCAATTTTTATAGGACCGTTCACATGTTTTTTGTTCAGTGATGCCGAGGGAAAGAGGAACAATGCAAATACAATTACTGAGTATATGATTAGTTTTTTATATTGTTTAGTTTTCATATTTATACTTTTTAAGTGATTTATTTAGACTCCAATGTTTCTGTTCTTTTCATGTATTCATCGAGCTTTTTGCTCATTTCATCTACTTTCTTAGTGTAATCCTTTCTGAATAGGTTAAACTCTCCAAACAGGTCAGGCCTTAGTGTTATCATAAGGTATGCCCAGTTAGCATACAGCCTTTTGTCTATATTCTGAGGAGCTTTCAAAGCGCTCATGGTAGGAGTAGCTGCCATGAAGCAATAGCCTGCTTCAAAGTTTATAGCTTTTGTCAGGTTCCAGTTCAGAAGTATATTTATCTCTGTGCCTAACCTTCTGTTGAGCTCATCAGTAGAGTCAGCAGCGGTTGGTCCGGTTGTTTTCACGTTGGCAACCTTATTAGCAGCCCAATATTCATGTATGTCTGTTCTGAGCATCAGGTTATCTTTGATTTTATATTGAGTTTTGATGAATGCATTTATAAGTCCGGGAGAAAGTACAGAACTGCTTGATCTACCTGATGTATAGTTAGGAGCTCCTTGATTCAACGTGCGCGCCAGCCCGTAACCATCAGCCACATAGAAGTAGTCCATGTAGCCCCAGAATTTATGCGGTGTTCCGTACAGAGGGTCGAATGCACGATTAGTAGTGGCTCCGCTGGCGTACTGTGTTTCCACTGTATTGTTGCCCGACATATAGTCTAAGCCCGGCCCTGCGCTGAACTTTCGGGTCATCTGATACATGGTGTTGGCACCGAAAGAGTATGCATCGAGGGTGTTGCCATCTTTAAATTCATTTCCTTGATAGTAAGCATAGGCATCTATGTTTAGTTTGCGCATGGCCAACAGGGTAAGATAAAATCCTTGCGTCATCCGTGACCACGAGCTTTCTAACTTAGGTTTAGAAAAATCATCTTTGAAAAACAGATACGACACCTTACCGAAAGCAAACTTTTTGGCTATGTACAAGTATTGCATGGATTTGTACATTTTACCTATACCATTCGTTCCCGGCACGGGATATCCGGTTGGTATACTCCTTAGAGGATAAGTGGTACTAACCGTATCAGAGTAAGAGGAGGATATTTTTATTGCATCTGAATTGTTATTCAAAGCAAAACCCAAATCTACGGACCAATTTTTCTTTGACCATTTAAGTATGGCTGCGTCATGACGACGAGCTTGTTGTAACCAGTCCAGATTTCCTAGCAAGCGGGAGTCATCGTATACTATCTCCTGTCGTCCTATTTTCAATGACAAGTAGTCTGCAAATTTTGCCCACGAGGAATCACTGAAGGTGATTTCACCCCATCCCTCATGCAAGAAAAATCGTCCTCCTTCATAATTTCCAATTGTAGACACGTCTTGTCCCCATACACGTATATCTTGAACAGAGGTGTGTAATTTCAATCTATCAGTTGTATAACCTACCGTAAGCCTGGTGCGTTGGTTTGTAAAAAAACCAGCTCCATCACCAAACTTCATAAGAGTTCCCTGACCGTCTCTGTATTCTGAACGAGTGCGAAGTTGCGCATTAATAGTTAATTGGCTATACGTATAATTACTAAAACTTGCAACTATAAGAAAAACAGACATTTTTTTGATTATATCATTCTTTTTCATTTTATTTGATTTAGGTTTATAACTATAAACTGATTTTTATCCCGGCAAAATCTGCATATTTTGTCGGGATTTTTATTTTTTTAATTCATTTTTTGAAAAAAATATCAATTTTTCACCCCTTATCTTTTTGTTTTTTCATTGTAAAATAAATTTATACCCTTAAAACTTAAGCAAAAATAAAAATTAAGTATTTACACTCAAAATAAAATGTGTAAAATCTGTATAAATACTTATTTTTTGAAAAATTTTTTTCAGAAAAATTATATAAACTAAAAATAATGGTTCAAAAAATATGTGATTATTTTATAAATGGCTGTTTTTTTATTTTTAATGGTTATTTTTTGTGACAAATTAAAGTATAATGGTAATCTAAACACAAAATAGCTCAAACACCTTTCCGCTAATACAGAACTAATACAAAATAGTGGCTTGAGGGGATTTACATGTTTATTTTAAGCATAAAAATTGGCAATAATGAAAATTATATTCGTAAATTTCACAAACTCAAATTAGAACTCATCATAAATTTTTACCTATATGGAAGTGACACGCTTGTTTGATTTACTCGATTATCAGTTGCAAAACTATCCTAAAGAAGATTGCCTGGCCGGCAAGGTAAACGGGCAATGGAAAAAATATAGTACGCAACAAGTAAAAGATATTGCTACACAGGTAAGTTTAGGCTTGCTGGAACTGGGCATACGGAAAGACGATAAAGTAGCCATTATCTCCTACAACATGCCTGAATGGAACTTTGTGGACTTTGGCATACAGCAAATAGGTGCCATATCGGTACCCATATATCCTACCATAACTGAAGCAGACTATAAATTCATTTTCGATGACTCGGAAACGAAAATCATTTTCGTAGAAAATGAGGATTTATACATAAAAGCGAAAAATGCTTCAAAGAACAACCCTAATGTAAAAGAAATTTACACCTTGCGCGAAACTCCCGGCCGCAAACATTGGAAAGAAGTGGCTGAGATGGGCAGCAAAAGAAACAGCAGCGAATTGGAACCCTATAAAGCTGCCGTTAAAAGTGATGACTTGCTCACCATAATATATACCTCCGGCACTACCGGAACTCCTAAAGGCGTTATGCTAACACACGCCAACATCATCAGCAATTACAAAGCATGTATTCCTCTTATGCCCATAGACCACACACATCGCGCGCTTAGCTTCCTTTATCTGTGCCACATCTACGAGAGAATGCTATGCTATCTTTACATGGCTATTGGTGCATCTATTTACTATGCCGAAAGTATGGAAACTATCGGCGACAACCTCAAGGAAGTGCGGCCTCATATGTTTACCACCGTGCCCAGGTTGCTGGAAAAAGTATACGACAAAATAGTGACGAAAGGCTCAGAACTGAAAGGAATAAAAAGAGCATTATTCTTCTGGGCGCTAAATCTTGGACTACGATACAATCTACAGGGAGGAAACGGATTTTTTTATGACATACAGCTGGCTTTAGCTAACAAAATTATTTTCAGTAAATGGCGGGCTGCTTTGGGTGGCAATATAAAAGCCGTAGTGTCAGGAAGCGCACCCTTGCAACCACGCCTTGCCAGAGTGTTTTGGGCTGCTCGCATTCCGATAATGGAAGGTTATGGCCTCACAGAGACATCGCCCGTTATATCGGTAAACCGTGTGAACCCAAAAGAAAACCGTATAGGAACCGTCGGGCCCATTATTGACGGTATAGAAGTAAAAATAGCAGAGGATGGCGAAATTCTCACTCGCGGTCCGCATGTAATGAAGGGTTATTACAAACGACCAGACCTCACTGAACAAGTTATTGATAAAGATGGTTGGCTACACACCGGCGACATTGGCGAGTTCGTCGAAGGGAAATATCTAAAAATTACTGACCGTAAAAAAGAAATGTTCAAAACCTCCGGAGGAAAATACATAGCTCCCCAGGTGATTGAAAACAAATTCAAAGAGTCTCGGTTTATAGAACAAATCATGGTGGTAGGTGAGGGTCAAAAATTTCCGGGAGCGCTCATTGTGCCGGCTTTCGACTTCCTGAAGTCATGGTGCCAGCAAAAAGGGATACCCTACACTACTGATGCCGAAATGATAAAAAACCCCCAAGTGTTGGAACGCTATCAAAAAGAAGTGGATACCCTTAACGAGAATTTTGCACAATTTGAAAAAATAAAAAAGTTTGTGCTCATGCCGCGGCTATGGACTATAGAAGACGGGGAGCTCACACCTACACTAAAAGTGAAACGAAAAGCTATAACTGCAAAAAATCAGCATCTAATAGATGGATTGTATGCTTAAACTCATGTAAAAGGGGAAGTGGTAAACAAAACCTTTATCTGCTTACTACTTTCTCTTTTACCACTTTGCTTGGATAGTAAATAGTTTGAGAAAGTCCTGTGCCGGGTGCCACCATAGGCCATACGTTTTCTTCTTTTTCTACTTTGGCATGTATGAGGAAAGGTCCTTTGTGAGCATGTGCTTGGGCAATGGCTGCTCTTAATTCATCAGCATTTTCCGCAGAGGCTGCCTGAACTCCAAAAGCTTCTGCCAACTTTACAAAATCCGGATTCAACAACTCTACTCCGGAGTAGTTTTTTTGGAAAAATTGCTCTTGCCATTGGCGCACCATACCTAAATAGGCATTGTCGAGAACCAATATTTTTATAGGCCATTTTTCTTGCACGCATGTGATGAGCTCTTGCAGATTCATTTGGAATGAACCATCACCGGTAATACACCACACATCTTTATCAGGTGCGGCAGCTTGTGCGCCCATGGCTGCCGGCAACCCAAAGCCCATAGCGCCCAGCCCACCGGATGTGAGAAAATGATTGGGCTGCATGCGCACAAGGTATTGTGCCGCCCACATTTGGTGCTGCCCTACGTCCGTGGTTACCAACGCATCGTCGGCCATCATTTCTTCCAGCACTTTCAATGCAGCCACTTCATTAAAATGACTGTAATCAGGCATCAATAGCGGATATTGGGCTTTCCACTCATAAAGTTGACTAATCCACGCTGCACGATCTTTTTCATTATCTGCAGTGCGTGTGTCGGGCAGGCGTGATATTACTTCTTTAGCATCGCCATGAAGGAACAACTCCGTACGTACGTTTTTACCATGCTCACTTTCATCTATATCGCAATGTATTATCTTAGCCTTGGTAGCAAAGTCAGATATTTTCATGGTTATACGATCATCAAAGCGTATACCTAAGGCAATCAGCAAGTCGGCTTCCTGTACGGCATTGTTCGTATATTTCATACCATGCATGCCCAGCCATTGAAAATACAATGGATCGTTGTACGGCATTGCTCCTATACCCAATATTGTAGTAATTACCGGTATGTTTTCACGATGGGCAAATGCCCTGAGTTCTTCCCATGCTTTCGAGAGCAACACTCCATGTCCTGCTATGATGATAGGCTTTTTAGCTTGCGATACAAGGTTGTAAAACTCATCGTATTGCTGTTGGCTCACACGATACACTTTTTGAGGAGTAGGTATTGCAAATTGGCTTTCCCAATCTTCATCCAGTTCAATAAACTCACCTTGAACACTTCTGGGTATATCCACAAGCACAGGCCCGGGCCTGCCTTCCATGCAAACTTTGTATGCTTCACAGAAAATACGCTCAGCATCTTCCAGGCGGGTGATGAGATAGGTCTTTTTTGTGATAGGAATACATATACCGGTGATGTCTGTTTCCTGAAAAGCATCTGTACCAATAAGTTCTTTGCGCACTTGTCCGGTGATGGCTATCATGGGTATGGAGTCGGCATAGGCATCCGCAATTCCGGTCACTAAGTTTGTAGCTCCCGGGCCCGATGTGGCTAAGCAAAAGCCGGGTTTGCCAGTCACTCTTGCATATGCGTTTGCAGCAAATGAAGCGGCTTGTTCATGCCTTACCAATATGCTGTTGAGTTTACTGAATGCTAACGCATCGTATATGGGCAATATAGCCCCCCCGGGATATGCAAACAAATCCTTTGCCCCCAGTAATTCTATGATACGTACAATGTACTCCGCTCCCCTTAACTTTATCTTTGGTTTCATAAAAAGTCAAAAATGTAAAGCGTAAATCTACGCATAACATTTACATAATGCCTTATTTTTATTAATAATTATTACGGTTTTCAAAATTAGTATTTTTTAAAAATACTTTGAAAAATAGATTTTTAACAAAAAAATATTACGCTTTTCAAAATTATTTTTTCAGGTCATACACCATGACCATGTAAGATTTTGTTCATTTTATGATGACTAATTTTTGAATAATATCATCATGAAAACACCATCTCCTGTCATTGCGGTAAAATGTTGATTGTAACAACATACGTTTTTTGTTGCATAGAAAATTCAAATCGTACACAAATTCAGTCGAAGAATTTTCAGAGATAATTTCCTGACCTTGTTTCTTTAGCCTTTATACATTTACTTTGCAAAGCTTATCAGGAAAGGTGGAGGGATTGAGCCCTGCGAAACCTTAGCAACCACTGCCCCTTAAGGCAGATAAGGTGCTACATCTCACCACGATATTTCCCACATCGTGGAAAGATAAGAAGTGATAGCTCTTAACTACTCACTTTTCTTTGTAAGCCTCAAATTGTTTTGCAACCCATCTGTTTGCAGGTATTTTTATTGCGACTTGGCAGATACTATGAATGAAATATGAACGGGAAACACGACATAGCAGAAGAGTTGGAGAAGCGCATTCTGATACTGGATGGTGCCATGGGTACCATGATACAACGCTACAAACTCGAAGAAAAAGATTTTCGAAACGATAAACTGAATGAACATCCCATACCGCTCAAAGGCAACAATGATTTACTTGTGCTCACACGGCCAGACATCATAAAAGACATACATACCCAATATCTTGAAGCAGGTGCCGACATCATAGAAACCAACACATTTAGCGGAACTACAATAGCACAAGCCGACTATAAATTGGAACACATGGTGTACGACATCAATTACCATGGAGCCAAAATTGCTCGTGAGGCTGCCGATGAGTTTATGGAAAAACATCCTGAGCGCATATGTTTTGTTGCCGGTGCGATGGGGCCAACCAACCGCACAGCATCCATATCTCCCGACATTAACGACCCGGCATATCGTGCTATAACTTTTGATGAGTTGGCTGCAGCCTTCAAACTACAAGCTAAAGCTCTTATTGAGGGCGGAGTGGATTTGCTGCTCCTGGAAACCATAATAGACACGCTAAATGCCAAAGCGGCAATTTTTGCCATTATGGAATTGTTTGATGAACTGAATAAGAGCGTACCACTGATGATATCGGCCACCATTACCGATGCAAGTGGCCGCACCCTGTCAGGACAGGTTACGGAAGCCTTTTACAACTCTATATCTCATGCTGAACCTCTCTGTGTAGGACTCAACTGCGCACTCGGCGCCAGAGAGCTCAAACCTTTCCTCAAAGAAATGGCAAGAGTAGCCTCCTGCTATGTCAGTGCCTATCCTAATGCCGGCTTACCTAACCAGTTTGGCCAATACGATCAAACTGCCTCTGAAATGGCCAGCATTATTGAAGAATTTGTGAACGATAGCCTGGTAAATGTGCTGGGCGGATGCTGTGGCACTACACCCGCTCATATAAGCGAAATTGCCCGTGTTGCCAAAGGGAAACCTCCACGTAAAAAAAATCACGTGGCTCCTTACCTTCGCCTGAGCGGATTAGAACCTCTCACGCTTACTCCTCAAAGTAATTTTATGAATGTTGGCGAGCGAACTAACGTTACCGGATCCGCAAAATTTCTTAAACTCATCAAGGAAAATAAATTTGACGAAGCGCTATCAATCGCGCTTGAACAGGTAAATGGCGGTGCTCAGGTGATAGATGTGAATATGGACGAAGGCATGCTCGATGGAGTAAAATGCATGCAACGTTTTCTCAACCTCATAGCTTCCGAACCCGATATTGCCCGCGTACCCATTATGATAGATTCTTCCAAATGGGAGATTATCGAAGCCGGACTCAAATGTTTGCAAGGCAAAGGTATCGTAAACTCCATAAGTCTGAAAGCAGGAGAAGAAGAGTTTATCAAACAAGCTAAACTCATACGGCGTTATGGAGCCGCCGTCATAGTAATGGCTTTTGATGAGAAGGGACAAGCTGACACCACAGAGCGTCGAATCGAAATTGCTAAACGCTCTTATGACATCCTGGTAAACAAAGTTAAATTCCCGCCGCAAGACATCATATTTGACCTGAATATATTTCCGGTGGGAACCGGCATGGAGGAGCACAAAATCAACGCCATTTCTTTTTTTGAAGCTACCCGATGGGTACGCGAAAACCTCCCGCATGCACACGTAAGCGGAGGTGTAAGCAACGTTTCTTTTTCCTTTCGCGGAAATAACCCTGTACGAGAAGCCATGCACTCCGCTTTTCTTTACCATGGCATAAAAGCGGGCATGGACATGGGTATCGTAAACCCTACTATGCTTGAAGTATATGATAACATAGACAAAGAACTTCTCGAAAAAGTTGAGGATGTACTACTCAACCGCAGGCCTGATGCCACTGAGCGATTGCTTGAGTATGCCGAAACCATAAAGAATAAAGATAGAACGGTTGAAAAAGAAGATGCCGGTTGGCGCAACCTGCCCGTAAAAGAGCGCCTTGCTCATGCCCTTGTAAAAGGTATCACCGACTATATAGAGCAAGATGTAGAGGAGTGCCGCAAACTTTATGAACGCCCTATAGAAGTAATAGAAGGCCCTCTTATGGACGGAATGAATATTGTAGGCGATTTGTTTGGCGCCGGAAAAATGTTTCTGCCTCAAGTAGTAAAAAGCGCCCGCGTCATGAAAAAAGCCGTGGCCTACTTACTGCCTTACATAGAACAAGAAAAGCAAGATCTCATCGCTAAAGGCCTCATCGCTGAAAACTCCAACAACGGAAAAATATTGCTGGCTACGGTGAAGGGAGATGTTCACGACATTGGCAAAAACATAGTTGGCGTAGTACTGGGATGCAATAATTATGAAATCATTGACCTTGGTGTAATGGTGCCTTGTGAAAAAATACTTGAAACAGCACAAAAGGAAAATGCCCACATAATAGGACTAAGCGGGCTTATAACTCCTTCCCTCGACGAAATGGTGACCGTTGCCAAAGAAATGGAAAAAAAAGGAATGCAAATACCTTTACTCATTGGAGGTGCTACAACCTCACGTATACATACTGCCGTTAAGATAGACCCCGTATACAGCGGCCCCGTAATTCATGTACTCGATGCCTCTCGCAGTGTGCCGGTTGCCGGTAGCCTTATGGCAAAAGAAACTAAGGCAAAATTCATTCAATCTGTAAAAAATGAATATGCTCAGTTGCGCGAAGAACACGCCGGCAGAAAAAAAGAAAAAAATTATCTCTCCATTGAAGATGCACGGAAAAATAAACTCCCTATAAACTGGAATGAAACCTGTATCACCCAACCGCAATTCATAGGAAATAAATATGCATATGATTTCCCCTTACACGTTCTGACTGCATATATAGACTGGACACCTTTCTTTCAATCCTGGGAGCTTTCCGGAAAATTTCCTGCCATACTCAACGATGCCGTGGTAGGAGAGGAAGCACGACGCCTGTATGATGACGCAAAAAAAATGTTGCAACACATTGTCCAAAACAAGTTGTTTACAGCTAAAGCAGTTGTGGGCTTTTATCCTGCCCTCAGAAAAGGGGACGACGACATTGAATTGTTTGTTGATGATTCACGAAAAAAGACTCTTGCTGTGCTGCACACATTACGCCAGCAAGGCGTGAAAGGTAAAAATGTTCCTAACATAGCACTAGCCGATTTTATTGCACCTCCCGAATCCAAGCTCAAGGATTATTTGGGCCTGTTTGCCGTGGGTATCTTCGGCGCTGAAATTCTTGCCGAACAATATGAAAAACAACACGACGACTACAACAGCATAATGGTAAAAGCCCTTGCCGACAGGCTTGCCGAAGCCTTTGCCGAACATTTGCACGAAATAGTGCGCAAGGAATTTTGGGGATATGCACCGAATGAGAAATATACCAATGAACAATTGATTAATGAAGAATACACGGGTATACGTCCGGCTCCGGGTTATCCTGCCTGTCCAGACCACACGGAGAAGAAAACCATATTTGAAATATTAAAGGCACAGGAAAAAATAGGCATCACACTTACAGAAAACTACGCCATGTGGCCGGCTTCATCAGTAAGTGGTATGTATTTCTCTCATCCTCAATCTAAATATTTTGGATTAGGCAAAATCGAAAGAGATCAGGTTGAGGATTATGCCAAACGAAAGGGAATAAGTTTACAAGAAGCTGAACGGTGGCTGGCACCTGTGCTCGGATACGATGCATGATAGATATCAACATACAATATCATGCTGGTGATGATTACAAAAAATCTGTTCAGGCCATTTACAACATCTCGTTTCATGTATGAACTATCAGAGCAATCAGAATATCATATAACGGAAAGTTTGACCTTACCGAGTTTATGAAAAAGATAGCTGATATCAAGCAGGAATCAAGAGAAGCATCGAGTGGAAAAGATTTGCTGGAAGATGTAAAGACATCAGGGAAAGCAGAATATAATATTCTTAACATATTTGGGAAACCTGATGCGACAAGAAGCATGCGTTGTTACTTAAGAGATAAGACATATGAAACATATATCAATTGCTAGGTTATTATTGAGTTTTCTTTTCATGTTGGGCTATATAAGCGAAAGGCAAAAGGAAATTGCGCGAGAGAAACGTACTTTTGTTTTAGATGAATACAAGCCCTATCCGTATAAAAACATATTGAATTAGGCATTTAAGCGATAATCATTTTATATGTTCTCGGCGGGTGTGTAATCATTCTTCTCATCAGGTTCTCGAAGATGCCTTCTTTCATCAAGTGCCTAATTCAGTTTATTTTTTCGAACACTTATGTTATGGTTTTTACTTGCTGCTTTTTGAGAATATAAAGCATAAATTTCACGCTCTCACTCTTAGATGAAAAAATAGTTTTGCTTGATAGAAAAGTAAATATTTGTTCTTGAAAATGATTTTCTATATTACTACTTGCAAAATTCAATATGCTCTTGTTTTACATTTTCTGTTTTTGAAAATGAAAATTCATTACTTGGTAATGTAAATTTTGTAAATACGTTTGCTGCGCTTACATTCGTAAACCATGTTAAGAAAAAGAATAATATTGAGAAAGAATTTCATAATTCAATAGCTAAACTTTGAAGAAATTCTACTCTACTCCAATGACAATCACAAACAATAAAATTATCTCGTTTTGTTAAGTCATCAAGGCTCATGTCGTTTGTTACTTCAATTGATGCGTTGATTTTGAAATATAATTGATGAAAATGGTAATCTTCCAGTTTACTTTCTACTACTTCAATTCCTTTATCATTAAGCTGATTGATTAATCTATTTATTGGATTGCAAGCAGCACATTTATCTACTATAATAGTTTTCATTATTGTAATGGGAATTTCGGTAGTATCCCAAAAAGTGTGTATGAAGTGTAGTTGTTTTTTATTACAAACATAGTACTTTTTTTATTTGTTACATACTTGCATGAATGGAAACGGAGCGAAGGCGTAGCCATAGCGAAGTTCCCATTCATGCTTCCCATTTAAATTTTCCCGTCTCATAATTCAATTTTGGCACTTTGCGCTCATAGG
>JANWYS010000027.1 GCA_025054875.1 Cytophagaceae bacterium
TGGCCTGCAAGGCCAGTGCGGAGCTTTAGCGGAGCACCGAAGCGACAGCGGAGTGGCGAACAGCCCGGCCCCGCAGGGGCGCGCCCAACATGAAATGATGTCTTATCACATCCGAAGCTTTTTTGGAGAGGAATTTTTCGCAATATTCACAATAAAAACAGCGTAATGAGCATTGAAAAATGCATTAATTTTAGAGATATAAATCGTAATGTAACATATGACTCAAGCCATAGATTTATCTAACCATTTTTCCATTTGCTTTTTAATGAGAATAGCTTCTTCGGCGGCTTTTTTTGCGAAGTCTTTTTCCTGAGAGGCATATATTATACTTCTGGAGGCATTTAAAAGTAGTCCGCATTCAGGGGTAATGGCGGCATCAGAAACATCATCAATGTGGCCTCCTTGTGCGCCTATGCCTGGTATAAGCAAAAAATAATCGGGAGCGAGTTGGCGAATTTTTTTTATAAGTTCCGGCTTTGTGGCGCCTGCAACAAACATGAGCTGATCTGTGTTTGCCCATAAGATACATTTTTTTACTACTTCCAGATAGAGCTCATTTTCGCCCACGGAGCGTGTTTGAAAATCAGCGCTTCCGGAATTTGAAGTGAGCGCAAGCACGATCGTCCAGTGATTTTTGTATTCTAAAAAAGGCTTTACGGAATCTTCTCCCATGTATGGGGCTACAGTAATCGCATCGGCTTTCAGAGTTTCAAAAAAAGCTTTTGCATAAAATGAAGAAGTATTTCCTATGTCGCCTCTTTTGGCATCGGCAATAGATAAACATTCTTTGGGAATGTATTCTATGGTTTTACACAAAGAATCCCAGCCTTTGGCACCCAGTGCCTCGTAAAAGGCGGTGTTGGGTTTGTATGCTACACAGTGTGCATATGTAGCATCTATGATTTGCCGGTTAAACTCAAATATCGGGTCAGCGGCTTGGTGCAAGTGGGCAGGTATCCTGGCAATATCCGTATCCAGCCCGATGCAAAGGTAAGAACGTTTTTTTTTTATCTCAGCAATGAGTTGTTCTCTTTTCATGAAACTTACCTCAGATCGTTTACAATTACGCCCGGATATTTGCTTTGGTCAAAGTTGAAGTAATTGTCTGTCACAGCTATGTTTGAAGTGAAATTTTTTACGGAATAAGAGTACACGTTTCCGTTTTTTTCAAAAATTTTCCAGGTGTGTATGCTTCGGTCTTTTTTGTTTACTTCGATTTTTATTTTTGAGAATTTATTTTTCTTTATATCGTTGGGATTTAGCTCTACAACTTCGTAGGTGACGCCGTTGTAGACTTTGTCTTCCACATAGCGGTATTTGTATCCCTCTTTGTATATGGTGTATATTTTTGTTGGGGTCACTTCATCTTCTTCCGGTTCGTAGGTGGTAATGTTTACTTCGTTGGCGTCTTTTATATATGTCCACACGGTAGTGCCATTGTTGTATATTTCTTGCTTGTCTGTTTTTATGTGAAACTTAGTTCCTTTCACCACAATGTCGCCTTCGGAAGATTCTTTTACTCCGTTTTTCGTATTGTCTAACGTCATGACGATTCTGGCTTTGAAAGAATTCATGTCTTTGTATTTTTTGCTCATGGCGTCCAATATGTTTTGAGCCTTAGGATCCTGGGTGATGACTTGTTGAGCGTGCCCTAAATGCACTGTCAGATTAACCGCTAATATGAATATAACCTTTTTCATCCTGTCTTAATTTTTATGTTACATATGTCAATTATCGTTCCAAAGTTTTGGACAACAATATAACAATTGAGTTTAGGTTAAAGTTTAAATACTAACGAAAGTAAAGAACACAAAGATATGTACTTTTCAGATTTTTTTTTGGTTAAAAGCGGTTAAATTATTACAAAGTGTCAGCTCTTACTTAAATCGTCCAATAGCTTTTCCAGGCTGATTTCGTCTTTAATGAGCACTTCACGAGCTTTGCTGCCCTCAAAAGGGCCAACAATTCCGGCAGATTCGAGTTGGTCTATGATTCGGCCGGCTCTGTTATAGCCGAGTTTTAATTTTCTTTGTATGAGAGATGTGCTGCCTTGTTGAGTAGATACTACCAGGCGGGCGGCTTCATCGAAAAATTTGTCGCGTTCGGAGAATTTAAAATCTCCGCTTTTATTATTGTCCTCTTGCATGTCGGCGTCTGAGAATTCGGGCAAGTAGTAGGCATGTTCGTAAGCTCTTTGCGAGCCAATGAAATCAACTATTTTTTCTACTTCCGGCGTATCAATGAAGGCGCATTGGAGGCGTATAATTTCGGAGCCTGCAGAAAAGAGCATGTCGCCTTGCCCTACAAGTTGTTCAGCTCCGCTTACATCGAGTATAGTGCGAGAATCTACTTTTGAAGTTACTTTAAAGGAAAGCCTTGCGGGGAAATTAGCCTTTATAATTCCGGTGATTACGTTTACGGAGGGTCGTTGCGTGGCCACAACCAGGTGTATGCCGATTGCTCTTGCTAATTGTGCCAGGCGTGCAATGGGGGTTTCTACTTCTTTTCCGGCAGTTATCATCAGATCGGCCAACTCATCTATGACCAACACTATATAAGGCATGAACCGATGGCCATGCTTCGGATTAAGCCTGCGCTCAATAAATTTTTTGTTATATTCTTTTAAGTTTCTGCAACCGGCGTCTTTGAGCAAATCATAGCGGTTGTCCATTTCAATACACAAAGAATTGAGTGTATGAATAACTTTTTTTGTATCAGTGATGATAGCTTCTTCGCTGTCGGGTAGTTTGGCAAGAAAGTGACGTTCTATTTTGGTATAGATGGACATTTCTACTTTCTTGGGGTCTATCAATACAAATTTCAGCTGGGAGGGGTGTTTTTTGAAAAGCAATGAAGTGAGTAATATATTTATGCCCACGGATTTCCCTTGTCCTGTGGCTCCTGCCATCAATATGTGGGGCATTTTAGCCAAATCTACTACGAATACTTCGTTGGAAATCGTTTTCCCAAAAGCAATGGGTAACTCTTTGTCGGTAAGTAAAAACTTTTCGGTAGAGAGCACTGAGCGTACACTTACCAGTTCTTTATTTTTGTTAGGGACTTCAATACCTATAGTGCCTTTACCTGGCATTGGAGCTATGATGCGTATGCCGAGAGCAGATAAACTTAGTGCTATATCGTCTTCAAGGCTTTTTATTTTCGATATGCGTATGCCGGCTTCAGGGATGATTTCATATAGTGTTACCGTAGGGCCTATGGTGGCTTTTATACTGGATATACCTATGCTGTAGTTGCGTAAGGTTTCAACGATTTTATCTTTGTTGAGTTCGAGTTCTTCGCGCGTTACTTGTGCTTTTGAAGTTTCGTATTCGTTGAGTAATTCCAGAGTGGGATATTGATAGTGTGGAAGGTCTAAAGTTGGGTCGTAATTTTCGAGTTCTATTCCTGCAAAATCTTTTTCTTTATCTTCTTCATTCAGTTCTACAAACTGATCGTTTACTACTACTACTTTTTCTTCTTGTGTCTGTACGTTAGGAGAAGCCTCTTCTTCCAGTGTGTTTTCTATGATGAACGATAAGGGTTCCGGGTCTTTTGTTTTTATGTTTTTGGATGAAGTGCCAATCTCCCATTGTTTTTCTGTATCTGAATTGGTGAGTTCAAAGGATTCGTGTTTTTGCAATACAAATTCAGTTTCTTCCTCTGTGTCTTCCGGCTCGCTTAGCTCATCAACAGTTTGATTGCTTTCTTGATCATGGGGCTGTTCGTTATTTTCGTACGCTTGAGGTTTCAGGCTACTGATGTTGAAGAAGTACACAGCGAATACGAAAGCAGCAAATACTATCAGTAGTACGGTACCCCAACCTGTAAGGGCATATGAAAGAGTTGCCAACTCAAAACCAACTGCGCCACATAATATGCTTAAATCTGCTTTTGCATCGGTTAGCACTACGATGTATCCAAAGGAAAAACTTAGCCACAATATGAAAAAAATGTTTGTGAAAGAGAGGCGAGCTAAAGGTAAAAGTGTTTTGTTGAATAATATTTTTACGGAATAATTGATGAGGATGGGAATAAAAAGATAAGAGGATATACCGAAGAGTTTATAGAAAAAAAAGTAAGCGGTGAGTGCGCCTGTGAGGCCAAGAATATTTTTAGTTTCTTTGCCTGTCTCTATAACTGAGCCCTCAAGAAACGATTCCGCTATGCTCTGGTCTTTTGTTCCGGTGTATAAATAAGATGAGAATGAAACGAACATGAACAGGGCAATGCATAAAAGAGAAACTCCGAGTATCAACCGTGGTTTGTTTCCGGTAAAGATTTTATCCAAATCAAAAGGGAGTTTTGAGCCGGAAGGGCCACTTGATTCGGCAGTTTTCTTATTGGTGTTTTTACTCTTGTATCGGTTTTCTGCCATATGCCATACAAAGTTACATCATGGTTTGGATATATCAATATTTTAATTGTTGATACTGTCCCAAAAAGTGTGTATGATACCCTTACTCTCTCCCTTCCTCCAACTTCATATGCCTAAATGATACTACCTTTGGCCGTTGAGGAGGTATGTATGAAATCGCCAACTCAGTAAAAGTGTTTCAGAATTTCCCTTGTTGTTTCAATACTATATTTACCAAAAGGATTAATACCGGCACTTCAATTAACGGTCCTACCACACAGGCAAAGGCCTCAGCAGAATGTATACCAAAAACTGCAACAGCCACTGCTATACCTAACTCAAAATTGTTGCCGGCAGCAGTGAAGGCGAGCGCCGTTGATTTAGGATAGTCAGCACCGGAATATTTGGCAATGAAAAATGCTGCAAAAAACATGATCACAAAATAGAATATGAGTGGTATGGCTATGCGAATCACATCTAAAGGGATGGTGAGAATGAGATTGCCTTTAAGGCTAAACATTACAACAATAGTGAAGAGCAGCGCTATAAGTGTAAGTGGGCTTATCGCCGGCATGAAAACTGAGCTGTACCAATCTTTACCTTTAATTTTTATAAGAACATATCGAACGGCCATGCCTGCGAAAAATGGGATGCCCAGATATATAATAACACTTTCAAAAATAGATTGCATACTGACCTGAACAAGTGCTCCCCGCAGCCCGAACAACGATGGCAGGTATGTGACAAATACATAGGCATAAACACTATAAAACAAAACCTGAAAAATACTGTTGAAAGCTACTAATCCGGCTACATATTCATTGTCTCCCTTAGCCAAATCATTCCACACTATGACCATGGCGATGCAGCGGGCGATACCTATCATTATGAGTCCGGTCATATATTGTGGTTTGTCGGGCAAAAAAATTACCGCTAAGGTAAACATCAATACCGGCCCTACAATCCAGTTTTGTACAAGTGAGAGGAACAGAATTTTTTTGTTGCGAAACACAGTGTGCAGCTCTTCATATTTTACTTTTGCCAGAGGCGGAAACATCATTACAATGAGCCCGATAGCAATGGGAATATTGGTGGTGCCGGACTGAAAGCGATATACATATTTGGGCGCATCAGGAAAGAAATACCCGATGGCTACTCCGAAAGCCATAGCAGAGAATATCCACAGGGTGAGGTATCGGTCTAAAAAGGATAATTTCTTTTTATCGGATGAGCATGTATTCATATCTCAAACTATAATAATCAATAAGTTTATCCAGTGTTTTTACCTGAATATTTTGTTCGTTCAGGTTTGCCTTCTATCATGATGAATGCCCCCCAAAATATGGGCTGGGTATATTGCTCTTTTATCTCGCGCTTGGCTTGTGTGAAGGCTTTGCGTTTGTCACCGGTTTTTAATAAAAGTTCATAAAACTTATACATGAGTTTTTCAGTAACTTCATCATTTACTTTAAAAAGACTTACGATAATGGCTTTAGAACCGGCAAGTAAAAAGGAGCGTTGCAATCCGAGCACGCCTTCGCCTACTTGTATCTCACCTCTTCCGGTTTCGCAAGCAGAGAGTACTACCAGCTCTGTGTTGTCTAAAGTCATGTTCATAGCCTCGTAAGCTGTGAGTATACCGGATTTCTGATTTATGTAATTATTGTTTTTGTTATCTACAATGTCTCCTGCGCCACATAGCATGAGACCGGAGTTAAGGAGAGGACTGGATGTGATGTCATCTTCGGAAGAAAGGTTACTTTCTTTAAAGTACCCATGAGTAGCAATATGCAGTACTCTCGGATTTTGAATGCTGCGGATGGTATCTTCGGTGAGGTGTTTTTTAATTATTTGCACGGAATTTTTACCATTTGCCTTCAAGAGTTCCGACAGGCTCTTTATCTCACGCTCTGCTCCCGGCAACTCGGATACGCTTTTGTATGTTACAGAATAATTGTCTGTATAAAAATCCGGATTTCCGCACAGCACAAATTCGTAAGCATTCCCTTTTCTGCTCTCTTTATTTTTTTTGTCTGTTGAGGTTGGAGAACTTGCCAGGTCTTTGGTGTTTGATACGTAAATGAATTGATTTACGTCTATGGCAAATTTGTTCTGGTCTGATTTCAGCATTTCAATATTAATCTGGTTGTAGACTCCATCGGCAGAGAGATATACAACCGCATTATCTTTTATTTTTTCTTTTATCGGTTTCCAATATATAGCATATGAGAGGTCATCGTGAGTTTGTAGCACCGTAGTGTTGCGGTAATATCTGAGATATTTTTTTTCCATTTCTTTTCCATAGTTCATGAGCACTACTTGCGGGCCATCGTAAGTAGAGTTGTCTGTAATGAGTGCAACGTAAATTACCGAGTCAGTAAAGATTTTGTTGAAATACCTATATCGTACGATTTCGATGGCATACTCATTATCCGAAAGCGCTTTCTTGACTTCAGCCAGGTTGATGTTTTGCCTTTTAGAAGAATAGTTTTCAGAAAACAAAGACGAACGTTGGCTCATCAATTTTTCCAACTCCTCTATTTTTGATTCTATTTTCAGTTTATCAATACCTTGTTCGTCCAGCTGCTGTTTGGACATTGCAAGAACAGCAATGAGGTATTCTTTTTGTTCTATCCATTCGTTGTACAGGCGTACAAGAGTTGTATCGTTGCTGCTTGTAACGTGATTCAGCAGTTTTAGACCGGAGTTTAGCATCAGCGCTTTAGTGGCCAGTATGTTGTTATATACTTTTACGCACATGGTCACATTTTTTTTAGGGGTGTGGAAGGCCAACGTATTGTAAAATTCAAATTTGTCTTTAATGCTGTTCCAGTATTTGCTCTTTTGTCTGAAGCTCAGATTGGAAAAATATTTGGTGATAAACTCTAGATACCTGGGAATAATTTCATCCATCAATTCAACAGATTTATTGAAATTTTTTTGCATATAGTAAGCATAAGCGAGCTTTGCCGTTATATCGGTGTAAGAAGGGTGATTATCGCTAAATACTTTTCTGAAAATGGATTGAGCCTTGTTGTACCACTGCTCTGCTTCCGTGAATTTATCAGATATATAGGCTATGTCTCCTTTCATTTCATAAGTTTGGGCTATGTATTGATTATCTTCTCCGAGTTTTCCTCTCCAGAAGGATTGTATCTGCTCAATCAACTTCAGCGCAGTATTAAGTTCATTTTTTCTGATTAAGTAAGCTGCTTTTCTTTGTAATATTTCCATGTACAGAGGATTGTTTTCCGTGAAGGCTTCCCGCACTACGTTAAGGGCTTCTGCATACAGGTGTTCTATCTCATTAGTATGAATTTCGTCTCTTTTGGACATAAGTGTAAGCATTTTTAAGAGAACCTCGGCACGCTTGAGATGTTTGGTACCGAGTTTACTTTCTATTATTTTGAGAGCCTTGTACAAGGCTTCTTCTGCTTTCCTGAAATCTGATATGGATAAATAGTAGTCGGCATACAACAACTCTACTTCGGAGTTTTTCAGCGACTTTTCGCCATACACTTTTTCTGTGATGCTTTTGAGTCGGGTTAAGTGGTTTTCTACTTCATCATAATTTCCCGTGCTGATGTTGAGTAAGGTAAAATTTAGTTTCAAAGGGTAGTATACCGGACTTTCGCTGGGAATACTCCTGGCTTTGAGATGTAGTGATTTGTTTAGCGCTTTTTCTGCTTTGAAATAATTGTTGGTACGAAGATAGACCGAAGCTGAAATTTCTGCAGCTTCTGCTTGTTGCAGTATGTCGTTGTAGGGAGATTGGTAATTTATAAGCAAAGCTTTTGCAGACATCATCTGGCTTTTGTCAAATTCTCCGATGGTTTGATAAAGTTTGGCCATGAGCAAGTAAATCTTGAGTTTCAACTCAATGTTGTAGATTTTTGTATTATCCAAAGAGTTGCTGCAAGCCTGAAACATTTTAATTCCATCGCTATACATGCCGGCTTCCATGAGGTAATTCGCAGCATTAGCCATAGCATATATGTACTGTGCTGATTGTTCTCCATAGTTTTTTAAAGCAATAGGAAGTATAGCGAGGCTGGCTTTTGCAGCCAAATTGATTTCGTCCGTTATGTGGTACAATTCTCTATAAGCTTCAAGATATTGAATATGTTCAGCACTTAAAGAATCAATTTGTGCTTGCAGCATGGGGTAGCTTTTGCTCATAATAGATGCTGCAAGAGCAAAGTCGGATCCGTATTTTATTTCATAAAAAGCGCGCTTCAGCAACATTTTATGTGCCGTCAGAGATGAACTGCCGTGGTGTTGGATTAGCAATTCAGAAATATCTTGTTCATTTTTAAAAAGCTTATCAAGCTCTCCGTTGCGAAAATATATTTCACTAAGTATTTTTTTGGATTGAATATAGAAGGGATGGGTTGGTGGTAAAGTTTTGAATGAAGAAAATAACTCTGTTATTTTTTGCTGTGCTTTTGTGTTCTCGCCTTCTGTAAATTTACGTATAGCTTCTGTATACAAGTATGCCAAACGCAAATTGTTGTTTTTATTGGCATTCATTTGGGCATACTGTTGTAAGCGGCGTTGGTAATTGTCGGAGTAGATAATATTTGCGGTTCGGAAAAAATATTCTATCGCCATGGTGAGTTGATGTATTTTGGAGGTTTCTTCTTCGGTACGGTCGGCAGTGGTATATGCTTTCAGGTAGTAATCGGCCGCTTCTGAATATTTTTCTCGCCGCACGGAAATTTCAGCTTTTAGCTGGAGAAGATCAGCTTGCAGGTAGGGGTAATATGAGGGTAAATTTTTTTTATTCCATATCATGATTTCTGATATAAGCGAATCGGCTGAGGAAAGCCTTCCCATACCAACAAGGCATTGTGCTTTGAGGAATCTTGTTTGAGCATATCTGAGTTTTCTGAAAAACTGATCGTGGGTTTCTGTGGAAAATAAGAGTTTCGTTTTATCTTGCAATGTGTTTTTGAAGTAGGTTTCAACTTCTTCAGCAAGTGTCAGTGCGTTTTTGAACAATGCCCTCTTGCATTCCAAATGAGCTTTGCTTAGTAAGAATTCATATTTGATAAAACTGGTTAATGGAGTGCGAGATGTTAAGGAGTCTAATTTAATAATCAGGTTATGGGTTTTGGTTAAGTTGTTGGTTTGGGTATAATATGTGGTAAGACAAATCAGAGAGAGGATGTAATTTCCGTCAGGTTGAAACTCATCAGAATGAAACTGCATCGCAGAAACTGTTTTCTCTGCATTTTCAAATACTTGCAATGCATATTGAGAGAGCGCTCTGTAGAGAAGCATTTGCGAGCGATAGTGGATTGGATTCTCGGCAAACGAATTATCAGGAGTAGTTGCATTCAAAACCTCCTGATATGAACCTTCGGTAAATTTTTGGAATACAAACAAGAGTTTCTTTTCTTGCTTTGAGTTAAATGTTGTATAAGAAGTGTCAACTTCGCGGGCCATTCCCACAAGACCGAAAGCCAATAAAACAACGACGAGAGATAGATGTATTGGGTTCATAATTACTTGTAGTATTATTCTTTTTTGCGCGTGAGGTTATCCAGCTTTACAATGAGTCCGATTTCATGAGCGCCGATTAACCCTCCGGCATTGCGTATGCCTATCAGAAAGTCGTACGAATAAGTGAATCGTATTCTCGAGCTTATGAAACTACCGGCTAACAAAGCAAGCGATTGGTTGGTGCCATAGGTGAGTCCGGCCCAAAAGTAATTTTTTATTTCGAATAGGGCATTAAGTTTTAATAAAGTTCCAACGTCTTTGTGATAAAAGAAAGCAGCATTAGGTTTAAGCGTGTAGAGGTCATTGAGCCTGATGCTGTTGCCGGCCATGAGCACGTAATTTCGTTCTCTTGAAAAAAACTTTGCGGAGTCTTCCAGTAATTTTCTTGAGTCTACGATAATAAAGTCGGGTAAAGAAAAACCGGCATAAAATTTTTTTGCATTGAGCTGAAACCCGGTGCCGAACTTGGGCAGTGTGCCGCTGAAAGAACTTCTGTCGCGCATGGGGTCGTTTTCATCCCATATTCTGTACCTTGAGGTACTTGATTCTATGCTGGACAAACCTGCACGCAATCCCATGGAGAGCTTTATTTTTCGGTTGAGGTTCAGTAAGTAGGCATAGTTTGCATGAATATCATTGGAGCGAAATCCGGCATATTGATAAGTATTCATCAGGAGTCCAAGAGCCATGTTTTGAGAGGGTGTGCGATAGTCTGTCCACAGGATGGCCGTTTTGGGCGCTCCCTCTACCGACGCCCATTGTATACGGCCAAGTAAACTTACATTAACCTGAGTTTCGTGCATGCCTGCGGCTGCCGGGCTGTAGTAGAGCTGGTTTATCATAAAGTTGTTTATGTGGCTCATGTTTTGCGCCGAGGTCGTGAACGCCATGCAAGCCACTGCAAGTAGTGTGAGGATGTTTTTTTTCATGAGGTATTTTTTTCGTATAAACATGATTAATACTCTATTTGAACGAAACTGCTTATTTTTCTGGATTTCGGTAAATCGGTTTTAGAATTATCGAAAATGTAATAGTAGTATCCTGGGGGCAGTGGCTTATTATTCATGTCAGTACCATTCCAGGAATTATCATAGTTCTCTTCGTAATAAACAGGGAATCCTTCGGTAGTGAAAACGGAAAGTGTTCTTATTCTGTTTGGGTCAGGATTTACGCCACGTATAGTGAGGTAGTCGTTGTACCCATCATTGTTTGGAGTAAGGTAGTTAGGACCAAGAAGAGCACCGATTTCATTTATGGTTACTACATAGTCTTCCAATTCTCCTGATTCGCCGATCACGGTGCAAGCATCTCTTTGGGTAAAAGCGGCATTAGCTCTCATGCCCACACGCAGACGGCGCAGTCCTGCATAAGCCGGATCGTTGGCGATGTTTATATTGATGAGCTTAGCAGTGGAGGAATTGCTCTCCCCGAATTTTACCGCTTCGCCCGGACCATCGAAATTTCCATCGTTGTTGTAATCTATCCATATTGCATAGAACAGCATAAGGCTATCACCTGTCAGGTCAAAAAGTAATTTGTTGGGCTTTAGTATAACGGTATATACAGCTCCCATGTCCAGAGAGGTTGTGATACCGGAGGCGGTAAAATCCTGATATCCGCCGGCAAAGCATGAGTTGCGCTCATAACGGATATCTCTGAGTTCGAAATAGTCTATATAATTTTTGTCGCATTTGTTAGAAAGAGAAAACACATAAGCGCAAGCCGAGTCTAATTCAGCTAATGAAGCTAAGTCTATAAACCCTTTGGTCATGCGAATGTAAATACTGGAAGAATCTATTTTGACGGGGCCGTTTCGGACTACACATTTCAATGTGCCATCTTTATTATTCGGATATGCCCATATTCTGGTTTTAGGTTTTCCCGGGTCTACAATGATGAGTGTAGAATCTGAAGCGTTTGACCATGTCCAGTCGTATGTATACCCCGGCACTTGAGGCTCCATAATGTAGGTTTCTAAAGTGCGCGCAGTAAGAAATCGCTTTCCCAGCATGATGAAAGATTGCCCAAACATCCATTCTGTACTTGTAATCAAAACAGGAAACAATAACGCATATGGAAGCATTCTTCTGTGCATGCACCTAATGATTTCTTTTACCTACACCAAAGATATAATTTAACTTTTTTACGTCAAACTCAAATGAGTTGAATAAATATAAAATTTAGTGCAGCGGTATTTACCCGATTTCATGCTATAGAAAGACAGCGTTCTGAACTTTAGCGAACCGGATGAGGGTTAAGAAGAACATGTCCTATCCTGCTAAGAAAAGTCTCAACTCATTTCTTGGGCTTTTTTCAAAAGAAATCACAGGCGTTGTTTTAAAGTTATGCTCACTTCTTTAGCACTACGTTAGCTGAATCGTACGGCACTTTTTTAGGAACTTAGCTGTTGACAAAAAACACATAAGCCCGGTCTGAACAGAGGCATGCCCAACATAAAAAAGATTTTGCCAAACTTCTCCGCCAATGTGGAATCCGAGATAGAGGTAATGGTAATCTAAAAAAAAAGCAAGCTGTTCAAAAAAGTTAAGAACAGCTTGCCAGAAATTAAAATACAAAACTGATGATGCAGTCAAGACTATGCTAATTGTTCAGCATGTTGTGTAAGGTCTAAACCTATCTTTTCTTCTTCTTCAGAAACACGAAGCGGAGAAATCAGGTTGGTGATCACTAAAAGGATATAAGAACCTATGAATGCAAACGCTACGACAATTAACAGGGCTAATAAGTGTTTACCAAACAATGTAAAGTCGCCATTACTATAGAACAAGCCTTG
The DNA here is from genome assembly GCA_025054875.1 of Cytophagaceae bacterium. GTDB lineage: Bacteria > Bacteroidota > Bacteroidia > Cytophagales > Cytophagaceae > JANWYS01. The sequence goes on from JANWYS010000027.1 coordinate 12,654, forward strand.
TTCAGTTACGGCACTATTTATGGAAGATGAAGCAAATATACCTGTCATTATCATGCCCATCATGCCGCCAACGCCATGGCAAGGGAATACATCCAAGGTGTCGTCTATGCCTGTTTTGGCGCGAAGTTCTACTACAAGGTTACTTACTAAACTGGCAGCTACCCCTATGAATATAGATACCGGAACGGTCACATATCCTGCGGCAGGAGTGATAGCTACAAGACCTACCACAACACCAATACAGAAACCCATAGCTGAAGGCTTTTTCCCTTTTACCGCATCAAATAGTATCCAAGCCATACCTGCGGCGGCTGCAGCAGTGTTAGTGACTGCAAAAGCTGATACGGCAAGGGGACTGGCGCTGAGGGAAGAGCCTGCATTAAATCCAAACCATCCGAACCACAACAATCCTGTTCCTACTAATACAAATGGAATGTTTGCAGGATTTGACTGCATTTGCACTTTTCTTTTCCCTAAATAGAGTGCAGCAGCCAGTGCAGCACATCCGGCAGACATGTGTACTACGGTACCTCCGGCAAAGTCAAGCACTCCCAATTTAAACAAGAATCCATCGGAATGCCATGTCCAATGTGCTAACGGAGAATATATCAACAAGCTCCAAAGGCAAACAAACAATATATAAGAAGTGAATTTTATTCTTTCAGAGAAAGAGCCTGTGATTAGTGCAGGTGTAATTACGGCGAATTTTAATTGAAAAAATGCAAACAAGGCTAAAGGTATAGTTCCCCACACGGCACCATCGAGCACACCTTTGAACATGAAATATGTGGTGGGGTTACCAATAAAACCACCAACTGATTCACCAAAGGCGAGGCTAAAACCAACCACCACCCATAGTATGCTTATGATACCCATGCAGATAAAACTTTGCAACATAGTCGAAATAATGTTTCGTGCATTTACCATACCTGCATAGAAAAGGGCCAACCCAGGGGTCATTAACAAAACCATCGCACTTGCTACCAACATCCAGGCAATATCTCCTTTGTCCAAACCTTCCGTCTTGATAGGGCCAGGGGTCGAATGAAAAATTAGCCCTAAAATGCTAAATGCTACCAACACTACAAATGGTATGATGGATAGTTTTTTCTCTTTTTGTGTCATAGTATTTTAAGTTTATAGTTAGTTAATGTTTAAAATATAACTTTGACAAAGTTATTAATTTTTTTTAAAACAAGTAAAATTTTTAACCATAATTTTAGAAAAAACAATTAAAATTTTGAGAAACTACTAAAAAAATGACCTGTTTATTTAAAAATATTACTTTTTCATTAACAACTTATCAAAAAATAAGACAATTTTTATCAGCTAAAAAACAAACCTGTATCAACTTATTAAGTGAAAAAATATTCTAAATATTGTTCGGTTTATTCCGGATTTCCGCTTCAGCAAACCGTCGGTCAAGCCATGTCATTGACTACTGGAGAAAAACGTCTTTGAAGCGAAATAACGTTTTGGCTTCACCATACAAAGGCTTTTAGGGATAGTATCTAAAATTTTTTGTTCTATTGCATGAAATGAGATTATTTTGCAGTAAAACAGCTTCATTTCATAAACATTTTGGGATACTACCCCCGCAAAGGCATGTATATGCTCTTCTACACCGTAGTATACGTGTTTAACATCTCCGCTTATCTCAAGCCTCACCGGCAACATCGAGCCACGGCGTAGTGATAGGATTCGTTGGCATATCAGGCCGGTTTCTTCCGTGTATAGCTTTATTTAGAGATTTGGGGTGGGAGGAAAGGAGGAGTGAATGCGTTTTGTTCTGAACACCGCATGCAAAAACTTTAAACCCAGATTTTTCAGTTGAACCCGGATTTTTCAACAGAATATAAAATTTCAACACTGATTTTTTCCTTTCAATGTGGAATTTTCAGATACTGTCCCAAAAAGTGTGTAAAGTGAGTTGTTTTTTGAACCGCATTTATTCGGTTGTTACTTCGGCCTTCCGGCAAGTCCAACTCTTCAAGAACCTTCCTGATGCCTGTCTTGTCAAGCAGTCGTTTCATCTGTAGCATCCCACCCCAAGGGGTAACACATTTGTCCGTGTATTCGTAGTCCATTTCTTATGTAAGTTTTGGTTACATCACAAAAAGAAATCTCTTTCGGAAAACTCCTTGAAAATTCCGTATTGAAATGAAAAATCAGTGTTGAAATTGTATATTCAACTGAAAAATCCAGGTTAAATGCAGATTCCGCATTAGCGAAAAAAGTATGGTGAAATGTTTTTTTTAATTTTAGGGCGCACCCTATCGGGTCGGGCTCTATGTTTGTTGACAAACAATAACAACAACTTTGGCAGGCGAATTACCCAACTATCTGATTAAAAGCTGAATCTAATCAATAATCAGATATGCCATAAGGGCCCTTGATGGGAAATCCAGATATGATACTTAATTAATCTCCTTGCCCCTTAAATAGTTTATTCACAATTGTATTCACTACATATAAAGTACCGAACACGATTGTGATAAAAGCAAGCAAAAAAATTACATAAGTAAAATAAGATCCTCCATTTCCGCCGTTGAGCCATTCATTAATCCATTCAAATTTCATACTTATTATAAATTAAGGTCAAAAAATTTTTACATTTATACTACAAAAAATCTTTTGGTAACCTAAAACGATTGCCTTATTTCATTTTTTAAAAATTTTAATGCACGTGTGGTCGGTTCTTCAGGGCGCTGTATGAGTTTTTCAAAAATCATTTTTGCCAACTCTATGCTTTTTGCTTCTGAAGGCACATTACTGGCTGCCGTATTTATTATAGATATTACTTCTTCCTTGGCATTCTTAATGAGCTCCCAGGCTTGGTCGCTCATATATACCTGCTGCGATAAATTGTGGTTATATTCCTCTCTGATTTCCATCACTAATCTTTGTTGTAACTCATATGCGTTGTAAGAACTTTCGTTTACTCGCATTACTAAGTTATGAGGAGAAATTCTTTCCAAAAAAAGAGCCATACGTTCGTACGCCTGCAGGCGTATGGGTAATACGATTTCATTGTTTTTTATTCGAATATCTATCAACCTGCGTTCAAAATCTTTTGTAAGAAAAGAGCGAACTGTAAGGTACATTGCATACAACACTGCTGCTGCGGGCAAGAGTATTTTTATCAGATCGGTTACTAGTTCCATAACAATATTTTTTGCTGAAAATTATAAAAAAATGATCAGAACCTTATACATAAAAATAATTATCAAATTACTTTGGTAGAAATGTGGTCACCATTTTTGATAGAAACTAAGGTTACAGCAGCGAGTCTGTTTATCCCTTATTGAGAGTAAAGAAGAGTGATATTTTTCTGCCTTTTTCGTGTGCGTATACATGCTTGTGCTGCGCAGGAGGTTTCTGGCACCCGCGCCAGCGATAGTAGCGTAAAGCCCGCAGCACAGGGCAGGTACTATGGGTAGGAAGCGAGGACTTGTAGCGGATAGCGCGGCCGCCGGCCTGAAAAAATATTTGCAGCTTATTCCGGCTTATTGATAGTGTTGTTTGAATCTGCTAAATATTGTATCTTCTTTAGGCCGGCGGGGCGCCATAATATGAATTAATTATAATTAAAATATGCATTGCCATGCAGGTGGCATAAAGAAAAGAATGTTACCTACGTAAAAGGTAATCTCAAATTTGCATATATTGTATCGGTTAAATCAAAAAAATGTTATGAAAAAGCTGATCTTAATACATTCTATCATTGTTACGCTGGCCGTAAGCTCTTGCTCGGAAATGAAAAACAATACAATAAGTAAGCAGGATAGTCTGGCCATAGACTCTACTTTAGCCTTGTTGAAATCCCTCAACGACAGCGTAGAGCATGCATGGAAAAGAATGATTGCATCGGACGACCAAAAAATTGCCGACATGAAAAGGTTGTTGCTTGAGATATCATATTGCAAAACTTATAATGCTGCGCTACACGACTCGCTTACCAAAGCTGTGGAAACATTAGCACAAAGCAGATACAATCAGGAAACTATGTCGGTTTCAAAAAACATTGATGATTATGACCACAAAACAAATTTACTCATCTCAAGAATAATGTATTTGTGCAACCAAACTCCTGAGTTGAGCAGCCATCCGATTGCCGAAAGATTAATTACCGACATTACTACTGCTGACAATGAAGTGTGGAGATACAGGAAAGTATATGATGAGTGGGCCATGCAATACAATGAAGTACTCGTAAAAAATGAAGAACTTCTTAAAAAATCGGTTAAAGAGTTCAGTGCTTTGAAAAAGAAAAATGTGTTTACCATAGGCTCTGCCTCATAATACTTGCCTGACATTAGTTGGTTTTCATCTCCTGAATTACGAAGCTGATAAGCTCGCCAATATATTCTGGAGAAAAATCGAAAGATATATTGGCGGTTTTATATATATCTTTGACGGTAGCAGTATATCCCAACTTGAGAGCATCTAAGTAATCGCTGAAGGCTTTTTTCGGGTTAGACTTGTAGTTTTTCCAAATTGCAATAGCGCCAAGTTGTGCTATTCCGTATTCGATATAATAGAAAGGTACTTCAAACAAGTGAAGTTGTTTTTGCCAAGTGTAATACCTGTATTTCTCGCAACCTTTCCAATCTATAAGAGGACTTGAAAATTCTGAAAATATTTCGAGCCACTTTCTTTTTCTTTCTTCAATCGAATGTGTGGGGTTTTCATATACCCAATGTTGAAATTTGTCTATAGTAGCTACCCAAGGCAAAGTTTTTATAACTCCCTCCAGATGCTCACGTTTGGCGCGGGCAAGTTCTTTTTTATCTTTAAAATAAACATCCCAATGCTCCATGCTAATGAGCTCCATTGACATGGATGCCAACTCAGCTACTTCTGCAGGTGGATGTTTGAATACGTTTAGTTCTAAATCTTTAGTGAGGAAAGCATGCAGGGCATGTCCACCCTCATGTACAAGTGTTACCACATCGCGCAGTGTGGAAGTAGCATTCATAAATATGAAAGGTATTCCGGTCTTATCCAGAGGATAATTGTAGCCCCCGGGGGCTTTACCCTTTCTGGATTCAAGGTCTAAATGTCCTTTTTGTTTCATCACAGATAGGCACTCTGCAAGATATGGATCAATGCTTCTAAAGCAGGTTATGGTTTTCTGCAGGAGTTCATCAGCATTATTGAAAGGCTTGAGGGGTTGTTTGCCATGGTAGTTTACTTGCAGATCCCAGGGTTTGAGTTCGTCAAGTTTTAATGTATTTTTTCTTTCGGATGCAAGTTCATTTATCAAAGGCAATACTTTTTTGCGTACGGCTTCATGAAAGTCGAAGCAATCTTGCGGTGTATAGTCAAATCTGCCCAAAGCCGTAAACATATAGTCGCGATAATTTTTGAAATCGGCATTTAGGGCAACTTTGTTTCGCAGGTGAATGAGTTTGCTATACAAATCGTCAAGTTTATCTTTATCTTTATACTGACGCTCGGAAATTTTTATGTAGGCTTTTTCACGAAGGCTTCTATCGTACGATTGGAGGTAGTCGGAAGCCTGCTGAATGGTAAGCTCTTTGCCTAGTATTTCAACCGTCATAGCGCCGGATATAGCACCATATTTATGTGCTTCTTGCTCTATTTGCGACAGTATGGGTACGTTTTTCTCTCTGAATATTTTAAATTCTTTTTCTATGTTTCGAATAGCGATGGGATATCCGGGTTCGCGGAGTTCTTTTAGAAAAACGCTTCTAAGTGCTTTTTCATCTAATGCATTGGAATATGGGGCAATGTTAGGTTGTATGTTGGCTACGAAATCGTTGAAGCTTTCGGTATATTGTTTTTCCTGTGTATCGCAGGTCATGCGAATATAGCGCCAGGCGAGCTCTTCCTGAAGAGCAGACTCTAACTCACTGCGGTCTAAAAACCATTTTCTGAGTTCTTCCTTCGATGTTATTTTTCGGTTTTTAAGTTCTTCATAGTAAGGTTTTATTGCTTCCCATTTGTCGGCCTTGAAATCATTTGGCAAAAAAGTAGAAACAGATGTTGAGTTCATATGTTTAATTGAGATCAATAATTACATCAGGAGTTGTGGGTTTACCTACGCAAGTAAGTACATATCCTTGTTTTATTTCTTTTTCTGAGAGGCCTTCCGGCTCGTGCATATGCACTGAACCGGACGTACACTTTCCCATACAGGCTGTACACATGCCGCTCTGACAAGAGTATGGCAAGTCTATACTGTTATCTAAGGCGGCTTCTAATATGGTTTTGTTTGGGGGTACAAATATTTTGTATTCATTTTTTTTATACAAAACCGTTACTGTGAATCCATTTTGTTCAGCGCTCTGAGTTTGAGTCTGAGTGGATGCCGCAGCTGACGAGAAGTTTTCTTTTTTGATGTTTTCAATGTTTAAGTTCAGCTCTTTCAATGCCTGTATGGCTTCTGCCATCAAGCCTGTGGGGCCGCATACGTATGCCAAAGCATTTGAGGGATTTTGAATAATGCTTTGTTTGATGAGACGAATGATTTTGTCTTTGGTAAGTCTGCCTTGGTGAGGATATTGGCTATTAATAGGCTGGCTGTAGCAATGGATGATTTGTAGCCTATGTTTGTAGAGTATCGAATATTCATTCAACTTGTTTTTGAATATCACAGAGTTTTCATCTTTGTTGGCATAAATCAGCAGCAACGGAGTTTGTTCAGATTCGCACAAGGCTCTTTTAAGTATTGAAAAAAGAGGTGTGATGCCACTGCCGCCCGCTATAAGTATTACAGGTGTAGATGGAGGAACTGCGTTGTAAGTAAAAACTCCCATGGGAGATGTGCTCTCTATTACATCACCGGCCTTGAGATGATCTACTAAAAAAGATGATACTTTTCCGCCGGGAATTTTTTTTACTGTTACAGCCCAGTCCTGGTCTATGCCATAAGCGGAGCATAGAGAATAAGAACGTTTGTAGCTTTGCCCGTCTATAGTAATGGTTAGAGTTAAAAATTGCCCTGATTCATATGGTTTTAATGGGTCAGGATTATGGAAGATAATGGTTTTGGCTTCAGGGGTTTCAGTAATAATATCTTTAACTTTCAGCGAGTGAATGGTGCTGTTCATGATGTCGTAGATTTAAGTATTCATTACGATGATGTTAGTTGTTTTCCAATATGGAAAATAATTCATCCAGTTTGGGAGTGAGGATGATTTCTGTACGTCGGTTTTTTTTGCGGGCTTCACTGGTTTTTTCAGGATCAATCGGAGCAAACTCGCCTCTTCCTGCCGGAATGATATTTTTACTGCTCACTCCGTTGTTGAGTAATATGCGTGTGATAGATGTAGCCCGCAACACGCTCAAGTCCCAGTTATCTTTTATGCCGGGTATCCCTTTGGCTACAGGCACATCGTCAGTGTGGCCTTCCACCATGATGCTTATGTCGTCTTGTTCTTTAAGCACAAGAGCTAACTTTTTGAGAGCTTCTTCTCCGGTTTTGTCTACCACTATACTACCGGATTGAAACAGTAATTGCTCGGAGAGAGATACATATACTTTTCCGTTTTTTATGTTTACGGTGAGGTCTTTATCTTTAAAATTGAGCAAAGCTTTGCTAACTTTATTTTTCAGTTCATTGGTAGCTTTTTCTTTGTCGGCCAAAATTTTTTCCAATTCATTTAGTCGTGCTTCACGCTGTTTTAGACTGGCCTGAAGCATTTCGGTTTCTTTTTTTGCGTCCATCAGTTCTTTTTCTCTTTTCAGTAAATCGTTGGCCAGGCGTTGAGTTTCTGCAGCGCTGAAGTTTTGAAGTTTGGAGTATTTGTTTAGAAGTTTTTCATAACTATCACTCAGAGACTGATAGTCTTTATCGAGTTTACGATAGTTTTCATTAAGTTGAGTGGTATCGTTCATCAATGTTTTTTTATCGTTGAGTAAATTTTTTACTAAAGTCATCAAGCTGTCGCGCTGTTGTGTAGTGGCAAAAAGGCTATCCTGACAGTTGGCATTTTCTGCTTCGAGCCTTGATTTTTTTTGTGTGAGTTCGTTGTATTTCTTTTTGCTTACGCAAGAAAAGAGAGCAAGATTTATAAAGAGAGTGAGAACAAGTAAATGCGATTTGTAAGGATAAGCGGCTATACGATTCATTGTAGTAAAATTTTAATTTTGTTGGGGATGAATTCTTAATTTAGCAAATGTAAGTATAAGAGTTTTTTCGCCTACTTCTTCAAAATCAATTACAGCTTTTCTGTCGGTACCGTTTACATCCATTTTTATGACGGTGCCATATCCGAACTTAGGATGTTCAACCCTCATTCCCTTTTGTAAGTCAGATGTGTCGCTGGGTTTAAAGTCGGGAGGCATGGTGTATTTTATTTTAGGTTTTGAAGACGAAACCAGATTTTTGGCTGAAGTTTTTACATTGTGGTTATAGCTCAGGGGGATTTCCTCCTGTGTAATTATTTTGGAAGATAAGCGCAAATATTTTGGGTTCATTTCTGTGAGGAAACGACTGGGTTCACAGGGCCTCAACTTGCCAAAGCGATAACGTGTAGTGGCATAACTCAACGTGAGCCATTTTTCAGCCCTTGTCACAGCCACATAAAAGAGCCTGCGCTCTTCTTCTAAATCTTCCCGGCTTGTAAGCATGGTCTGCGAGGGAAACAAATCTTCCTCAAGCCCCGCTATATAGACATGTTTAAATTCGAGGCCTTTTGCAGAATGTATTGTCATTAAGGTTACTTTATCGCCTTCTTCATTTTTTGTTTCATCGGCATTGGTAAGCAACGATACTTGTTGCAGGAAAGCACCTATTTTTTTGTCTTCATTTTCCGGGTCATCGGTAAATGCTTTTATAGCGTTGAGCAAGCTTTGTACATTTTCGAAGCGAGCTACGCCTTCAGGGGTTTTGTCGTCGTAGAGCTCTTTAAGTATGCCCGATTCTTTGGCTATCATCGAAGCCGCTTCGTAGGCATCTTTTTCATCTACGGATTTTTGAAATGTTTTTATCAGATTTACAAAATCTTCCACCTGTTCACTTCCTCTTCCGGGTATAATGCTTTTGATGTTGCACAGCACATCCCATAGATTGGCGCCTTGTTCTTCGGTAGTGGCTATAATTTTCAACACGGTTGCATCGCCTATACCCCGCCTGGGATAATTGATTATGCGCCTGAAAGCCTCTTCATCATTGGGGTTTATGGTGTATCTGAGATATGCTAATAAATCTTTTATCTCTTTGCGTTGATAGAAAGATATGCCGCCCACAATCCGGTAAGGGATATTCATCTTGCGCAGAGCTTCCTCTATAGGCCTGGATTGTGCATTGGTTCTGTAAAGAACGGCTATATCGTTATTTTTGAGTTGATGCAACATTTTGCTTTCAAAAATAGAGGTGGCTATGAGTTTGCCTTCTTCATTGTCGGAATTGGCTTTCAAAACCTCTATAAGATTACCTTCTTCATTTTCTGTAAATACATGTTTGGGAAGTTGATTTTTATTTTTACTGATAACATCGTTGGCGGCATTTACTATGGTTTTTGTGGAGCGATAGTTTTGCTCAAGTTTATAGGTAGCAAGGTCGGGATAATCTTTGGCAAAATTTAAAATGTTTTGAATGTCGGCACCCCGAAAGGCATATATACTTTGTGCGTCGTCGCCTACTACACATATGTTTTGATTTTGTGCTGCCAGTTTTCTGGTGATGTAGTATTGAGTGAGATTAGTATCCTGAAACTCATCTATCATCACATACTTAAAACGATTTTGATATTTATTCAACACATCAAGATGGTCTCTGAAGAGAATGCTGGTATTGAAGAGCAGGTCGTCAAAATCCATAGCACCTGCTTTGTAGCAACGCTCCGAATAGATCTTGTACAAGCGGCCAAGTTCAGGCCTCATGTTTTCTTTATCTTCATTTGTAATGATGGGATTGTTCATGTATTCCCCGGGAGATATCAATCTGTTTTTGGCAGCTGAAATTCGGTTTAAAACAATATTAGGTTTGTATATTTTATCGTCAAGGTTATTCTCTTTTAAAATTGATTTGATGAGAGATTTCGAATCGTCCGTGTCGTAAATGGTAAAGTTTTTTGTGTAGCCTATTTTTTCTGCTTCTGCTCTGAGAATGCGGGCAAATACAGCATGGAATGTACCCATCCATAAGTTACGCGCCTCTGCTCCCACTACTTTTTCTATCCTTTGGCGCATTTCGTTTGCAGCTTTGTTGGTAAAGGTTAAAGCTAAGATGTTATACGGATCTACACCATTTTGAATGAGGTAAGCTATACGATATGTGAGCACACGTGTTTTCCCGGAACCGGCACCGGCTATAATCATGACCGGTCCTTCCGTGTGTGTCACGGCTTTGCGCTGCGATTCATTAAGAGAATTTAAATAATCCATTTGCCTGCAAATTTAGAATTATAAGATAATTTATCCTCAAACCGGAAAACTCATGTTGAAAAGTTTTTAAGATACCACATAATTCAATTTTATAGTATTGCTCTTTTATTTTGATTTCGGTTAAACTTGTTCATTGAGCTTTATCCATTTGTGCGATTCGTATCATAGGCTTTAACATGGTGTATTTATAATAAATAATTTCTGTTGCAATACATTAAGAAAAACAGAGCAGTTAAAGATTTCTTCTGTAATAACTTTCATAGCTTTCTAAGTAAAAAGTTTTTTCTGACGGATAAATGGGACAAATATTTGCCTGAACCTCAGTGCGGAATGTGAAGTAAATAAATTGAAATAAAGTAAGTTCTTTTGTTATTTTTTCGAAAAAAATTATCTTTACTAAACCGTTAATTATATTTTATCTTATTAGTTTACCAGTTATTAAAGTGCTTAAAATGAAATACATATCCTTTAACTTACTACTTCTGTTATCATTTTTGGTTGAAACAATACAAGCGCAGCAATCTATACCATCGGGAGGTCAAAACATCTTATCCGAAAAACCTTTTAAAAAGATAACTCCTGTAAGCAAAAAAGGCCGCATGGAGTGGAAAGTTATTCCGATAAAAAATCATCCCAAGTTTCAATCGGCCTTACAATTATCTACCATACTGCCTCCATCCGACATGTGGGAGCAACAAGTGTTTTGGGAAAATAAAATAAGAGTGGATGAGGGCGATAACATATTGTTTTCGTTTTATGGCCGTACAGAAAGCACACAAAATGAATCCACTCCCGGGCATGTAGCTTGCGTGTTTGAAAAAGGTAGTCCGGATTGGAATAAGTCTCTACATCATTTTGTAGAATTATCGCGCGAGTGGAAGCAATATTTTTTCCCTTTCAAATCCATAGGTACTTATCTGCCGGGCGAAGCTCATATATCTTTTCAGTTTGGCACTACGCCACAGGTGATACAAATTGCAAACATACAAGTGATAAACTATAAGAAAAAAATATCTTTGAACGAACTACCGTCCTCTCTTAGAGTAGACCCTGACGACAAACACGATTTGGAAGCACTCACTGAAGTTGCATCGAAAGTAATAGGCCCCTTTCCCATGAATGCCATGAAGATTCACATAAAGAGCGGTTTTGCAGAAATCAAAAAAGTGAAAGTGATGAATCAAGCGTTTAACGAAGCCTATCAAATAAGCGTGAAAGTACAACCTAAAATTATGGATGATGTTCAGCTGCATGCAGGTAATACGCTCAAAGTAGAAAGAGGAGATGTAATACTAGTGTCTTTCAAAGCAAGAGTGTTGGGGAATACCGCCAAGCCAAAGTCGCAGGTATATTGTACCTTTGAACCTAACACGCCGCCGCTGAACCGCTCATTGTTTGAATATTTACCCCTTGACACCACGTGGAATGAATTTAACTTTCCTTTTCAATCTCTGGAAACCTATGAAAGTGGATATGCTATATTCGGATTTTACGCCGGAGGCACTGTACAAACAGTGGAAATAGCTGATATAAGCATTCTGAATTACAGAAAAAATATATCTATTGACAAACTTCCCAGAACTAAATCTGTAAAAGAACCTGAAACAAATAACAACGAAAAATACCCCATAGGCGATGACATTATTCATAAATTCATGCTCGTGCTTTATAAAGCTAAAGGTACGGGAGTAGTAGTGCCGGTTCAGGGCATGAAAGAATTTAATGAAGCCTATCAACTTAGTGCCTCCTCTTTTGCCAACGATGAAAAAGACATTCAATGTTCGGTCAATACGGAACTTCCTGTAAAAGCAGGCGATGTGATGGTATTAAGTTTTTATGCTAGAGCCCCAAAAGTCAAAGCTTCCAGTCCGATATATGTAACCTGTTCTTTCAGCAAGGCTACACCTCCTTACGATAATTCACTTAATAAGAGAGTTACCGTAGGCCCCACATGGAAGTTTTACTCCATACCTTTTACTTGCATACAAAATTACGATGCCGGTGCTGCTAAACTGAGTTTTTCCATTTGATCGCCAAACGCCATGAATACCTTAGAAATCGCCAACGTATCTCTTATCAATCATCAGAAAACAAAAAAACTCTCTGAACTATCACAAAAATAGCACTACTCTTTTCTCAATTAACATCTGTCAACTGCTCTATGAGTTCAGTAAACCCCTCAGATTTAAGCATGCCAGGCTTTATTTCGTCCGGGCTTTGAAGTGCTATGCCAAATGGGTTTAGAGTATTTAAAACTACATTAACCCATTCAGCATCATTGTTATCTATGTTAATGATAACAGAATTTTTGCTAAGTAATTCTTTTTCCTGATGGCTCAATGTAGTTATATCATCTGATGTAATACCTTCTAAGAGATACAGAGATGAAGAATTGTTTTTGATCTGCAAAACATCTGATGTATGTATGCTGCTGATGATATTTTCTGCCGCTTTCGGTATAGCTGAATGTTTGTACAGATAAAAATCAAAACTTGCCTTTATAAAATCATCTGAATCTTTTATGTTTTCATCTACCTCACATACTAATTTCACTCCACTTATCCAACCGGAGATAGCCTGTATAGTTTCCATGGAGATGCGACTGCTCATTTTAAAACTTATCCATTCTACTTGCATTCCTGCACAATAGCGAGCTGCACTAAGGTTGTTTACTCCACGTACTAAAATTTTTGTTTTGATATTCATATACCTGCAGAAAGACAAAGTTAAGCCAATTTTACATAACAAAAAGTATTGATGTTCATCATACACCATTTTGATTCTGATAGTAACATGACATCTAAGATTCTGATATATGCGTGTGTTCATGCAAGTAGCGTATTCAAAGAGTTAAACTATTGTTGTGAAATGCGCAACCATCTACTCTTCGATATTTAACAGAACTGGCGAAGGCTATGCGACACAAGTTATTATAAATTACCCTCTCCCCTACCCTATGCTACAGGCTTTCTCCCATATTTTACATACATCTGTACCCGGCTGAAGTTGGCTTTTCGAAAGATATGTGGATGCTTCGGTGTGGTTGTGCGAAACCTGATGCACACACTTCAGCACAAACACATAAGGTGTGGGGTAAAAGTATCACTTTCATGAAGGCTGCGTGAGGGATTGCAGCGGAAATCCTTTTTGCGGCACGGGTATGTGCGGCGGGGCAAAAAGATTGGAGCGGAAAGCCCGACCCGCCGCAGCGCAGGAATAGCAAAGGAAGCGGCGGGACACGCCCAAATTATAAAACAATTTCCCATCATACAACCTTCGTCCTCTCACATATTGAAAATTTGCCTGCTCAGCAGCAGATATGTAGTTTTTGAAATCTTAACTCTAGATTACAAGTATGTGGCTTCATCTGCACCAGCCGATGATAAGTTTTATCAAAAGAATGAGTATGCCTAAACTTACAATGCCAGCTCCTATCCAAAACGGACTTACTAACCTGCTGAGCAAGGCCGAAAGTATTAAAGCCAGTCCTGCCGCAAGTAAGAATACGGCATATACCAGCAGCGCTGCAACTATGATGGCAAATATTGTAGCAATAATTATAGATGATATGATGCTGGTTCCGGAAGAAGATTTGCGTTTGTTAAAACGCACAGCTATTGCCGCCATTATCACACCACCTATAAGAAGCAGTATGCCCGTGCCAAGTGTAAGTTTCAGGCTCATGATGCTGCTTAACATCGTTACCAAACCCAAAAAAATGATCAATGCCGGCACCCAATAGTGCTGCTTGCCATCCGGATTTTTTTTCAACACAATACATTCTCTGAGTGAGCCTGCCGATGAGTGTTTTAACATTTCTATTCGCATTACCTTTCTTTTATTTTTTTCAAAGCCATGGGGTACGGAGCTTAAGCGCACAGGCATTTCTTTATCATGTTGCTGAGAAGGAGCTAATGCAGATACACCCATATTTGAAAGGAGCAAACAAAAAATGACAATACTGTGCATTTTATTTATCAGAGGTATGTTACAAATCATCATAAGGAGCTTCACATCTATTGCACAAGTGTTGAATAAGTTTTTTTACGGCAATAGCCCGATGGCTTATACTATTTTTAAGATATGTATCCATTTCGGCAAAAGACTGTGTGTGACCTTCAGGTTGAAATATAGGGTCGTAGCCAAAGCCATTTGATCCTGCTTTTTTCTCCAAAATACAACCTTCTACCTCACCTCTAAAAGTGAAAATATCCGTGAAAGTAGCAAGAGCTATAACACAGACGAATTTAGCCTTTCTGTTTGGCTCAGCCTGCATCTGGGAGAGGAGATATTCTATATTTTTTTCAGCATTACACTCAGGACCTGCATAGCGGGCAGAATACACACCTGGAGCACCACCAAGTGCCTCAACCTCCAATCCGCTATCGTCGGCAAAAGATTCGATGCCGTAGCGTTGCTGCACATATGTAGCTTTGATGATAGCATTTTCTTCAAAAGATTTTCCGTACTCTTGAATCTCCTCATCGCAACCTATATCGTCTAAGCTCAATATATGTATATGAGAAGGCATGAGAATTTGCAGTTCTTTTATTTTTCCTTTGTTGCGTGATACAAAGCACAGTTGGCGATTCATGAGAAATTGTGATTGATACCGTCTCCGAATGTATGTAATGTGAGTTTATTGGCGAAAGCTAAAATTAAATTATAAAACGATTACACTTTACACCCGAGCAAATTATGAAAGTTTTAGAAGATTATACACTTCAAGCTGGAGTAAAGGTAGTATCCCAAAAAGTGTGTATGAAGTGTAGTTGTTTTTTTACAAACATAGTACTTTTTTTATTTGTTACAATACTTGCATGAATGGGAACGGAGCGAAGGCGTAGCCGTAGCGAAGTTCCCATTCATGCTTCCCATTTAAATTTTCT
>JANWYS010000028.1 GCA_025054875.1 Cytophagaceae bacterium
AAAACTCCTTGAAAATTCCATATTGAAGCGAAAAATCAGTGTGAAATTGTATATTCAACTGAAAAATCCGGGTTTATGCATCAGCCAGGCAGCAGACGTTGTGCGTATGCGTGCATGCATGTAAGGTCGCTTTGCTCAAAGATAGGGGTTTGTGGAATGGGGGCAAGAGAATACACACTTTTTGGGATACTACCATACTCTCGGTTTGGATTTTTACAGTTATCTAATTAAATTGCCCCAAAAAAGAAGTAACACACTAAATTTAACATAACATAAAGGTAGAAAAAGCGAACAGAGTTTATGTAGATTGTAAGAAGGTATCACTTGTAGCACTATCGCAATAATTAGTGGGGTTATAATAATGATGATATTTTAGGAAAGGGTTACACATATTATTTTTGTTTGTAATGCACATAAAAAAATAAAAAGGCACTACATAATTTCACTAAACTAAATTATTAAATATGGAGAACATGATTTGCAAATTTGGGACACTAATTTTGTTTACACTCTTTTTGAACTGTGCTTATGCTCAAAAAGTTTTAAAAGAAGCTTTTTTTGACCCTAAAGGAAAAGCAAAAATTACTAATCTGAGAGAAGTACAAATTGATGAATCCAAGAATGAAATGAAATTATATTTCTTAACAAAATCTACCACGAAAAAAATGAAAGCAGAAATTTTAACTTTTGATTTAGATTTCAACTTAAAAAATTCTGAAAATTTAGAAGAAGACTATGAAATCATAAAAGAGAAATATAAACTTTCATTTTCTTTAAATTTTTGCCCTGAGACTAAAGAACCTTTGTTGAGTGTAGAAGCGAACAAAATGTCTGGTCAGGTAGTTTTCAAAAAAGGCTTTATTGAAAGATATTACAATTGGAATACTGGTTATTGTGATGACCGATTTAACGTAGAAGAAAAAGTCAAACCCAAAGGTGATGATGGTGAGAAAATTAAGCTGGTTAACTATTGGACAAATAACACGATTGAAAACTATTATCGTTCCATGAGTTTTAATGCTTATAGTGTAAGGCAAGCTCAAAGAATCGAAAATCTTTACTCCACGTTATATGGAAAAGGCAAACATGTAATGTCTGGAACACAAGGAGACGTTGTATTTTTAGGTTTGGTAACCAGTGGAATGAGAGATGCTGCCAACTGGGGTAAAAATTATATTTTCCAAAAGTTTAGTGTATCTAGTTTATCCAAAACCAATGAAGTAAGTCTTACTTTTGATGTTCAGGCAGCTCCGGTATTTAACAAAATACTCTCTTCCGGAAATATAGCTTATATATTCCAACGTTCTGACAATCAAACTGAATATCTGGAAGTAGATTTTGATGGTAACACGAAAAGAAGATTTAAAACCAATGCAACTGTAGATGCAGTATGGTGTGTAGATGATATGGTAGAACTTGAGGACGGTAGCATAATAGTAGCTGGTGTAGTCTCAAAAACTAAAATTAAAAAAGGAATAGGAGGTTTTGTTTATGCTCCCCATCAAATCTCAACTTACTTACCTACCCATGCAGCCAATCCACAAGGGTTTCAACTTATGAAAATTGGTACAAACCAAATTGATTGGGTTTCTTTCATAAAATCAGAAGATTTTAAATCTACTTTCACTGTAGTCGCTAAAGATAAAAAAGGTAAACCTTATACGGGTGGTCAATTAGTTATTGGGGATGTTTTTCAAGCTAATTCCGGTGATATCTTAATAACCGGCCAGAAAAAAAATAATAAAGGAGAGATGGGCGAAATGGTATGTTTTTACTTTGATTCCAAAGGAAAATTATTATCAAATTTTGCAACAATCATGCGTGATAAAAACAAATACAACAAGTATAGTCCCTCTAATCACTCTTTATTGAATTCTCCAACAACGAAAGATGTATATTGGATTATTTATGAGGTGGCAGATTTACACAAAATGTCGGGACGTACCTTGTATTATCCTCGTATCAGCAGAATCAAACAAGGAGGAAAGTCCGCTGAACCTTTCGTGGAACTAGGAGGTAGAAAAGCCTTTTTAGATGATAAATATCCTGTGAATTATGTAAATGATAAAACCTATATTTTTATAGGGTCTAATAGGAATGGTAAAGAACTTTGGTTCAATAAGATAGAGTTTGAATAAAGAACACCGATCTAAAAACCGTTACAAAAATCTGTAACGGTTTTTAGTTTAACTAATTTTATCACATTTTATGAACAAACCCGTTTTAAGCATGAGAAAATCAGTATCCTAAAAAGTTCGTATATTTAAGAGTTAAAGCGCATTTTAAAAGACGACACATCGACGAAAATTATCACCCAGATTATTAGGGATTTACTATTTTGACTTATTGCGACTGCTTCCGAGAAATTACAGGAACCGTTATTGACTAGACAACTGGACGACTTGTAGGTTTCGCAAAAGTGACAATTGTTGGGAGTAATAACTCATTAACGACTAACAGTATTGAAGTTTTTCGTTTGAGAATGACAAATAGCGGACTTCAGGTACCATCCCAAAAAGTATGTATGAAAAGTGAAGTTGTTTTTTTTCTATACACTCAAAATTTTGCTCTAAGGATTTTTGAAGATGTCTGAAACCTTTGCTTACAACTATATCCGGCGATAAAATAATTTTAGATCAAAACAAACCAAGTTAATGTTCTATGAATGTATCCCTAAAACCGCGATTTGATTTTTTACTCAGCCATTCGTACGTCATCACATTCATCAGAATCAATGACATGCCGTAGAATATATCTTCAAAAGGTATAGATATTATACGCAAACCCATGTTTTCAGCATCGTTGTATACTACCACAGGAAGATATGTAAGCACACCATTCACCAAAAAAAATGGAATTAAACAGAAAAGATACGCCATATAAAAGTGTGCCATATATGATGCTCTGATGATGAATTCACCAATTAATATAAGTGCCGAACATACAATGAAGGTTGTAAATGTGTACATACGAAATGTGTTTGAAAACGCCAATAGGCTTAATAGAGCAACTAATAAAAGGCTGACATATCGCGAATATGTGCGCAATAGCATACGCTTGTCAAAATACTTAACTACCTCATATATGAATAAACAAGAAAAAGGCACGGTAAAAAAAAACATGCATTCTTCTATAGGTAACTCGAACAGATATATTCCGGAGATATAATCTTTATTGAAACCCCATACACAGCGCTTAGTAAAATATATATCCCAAAGGATGAATATAACCGCACAAAAAAAAATGGCAGGAAACAGATGTTTCCATTTTTTGTAATAACGTATTTTTGATTCGAAACTTTTATACAGCGGATAAGCCAGAGTTAATACATGCAACAACAAATAGGTATACTTCATCTATGCTTTTTTAAACGATTCACGAAAATATTTCATGGGAACGATGAGCATGCCAAAGCATTCACAACCTTCTTTAGTGAGTTTTTTGTGATGCACTTTATGTGCTCTTCGCAAGGCCAGAAAGTATGGATGTTTAATATTTCTGAACCATTTTATTCTTTGATGTATGATCACCTCATGCACGAAAAAATATGTTACACCGTAAGCCGCTATGCCTGCACCAAACCACACGCTACCATCGTTACCCCACATCAAACCCAACATGATGCATAACCAACTTGGTATAGCAAAGAACAAAGCAAACGAATCATTTTTTTGAAATATATGATACTTGCCCGAATGATGGTCTTCATGAAGCCACCATAAAAAGCCATGCATAATGTATTTATGGGCAAACCACGCCGCAAATTCCATCAATATAAACGAAGTGATGAAAAGCGATACATTGATCAGGTAATACATATTCCACTCAGATTAATATGTTCAACATGATAAAAAAAACGCTTTGAACGGCAAATACCGCAATTGCTGTTTTATTCTTTTTGGTAAAAGGCATGTTGTGATACATTAACTGTAAAACAAACGAAACTACAAACCATGCAATATAATTTTGGATGGGAGCGCTTCCTCCTTGCCAATACCAAAAGTCAAGCTTAGACGCTACCGGTTCTATAGCTGCATCCAACGACACAGCTAAGGCAGATGCTATGGCACACCTGAGATAGGGATTCGTAGATATAGCAATGACATCGCTCAGTAATGCCGAACCATACATCACAAGCCACCAATTTATACCTATTATCAGAGGCACACCGAATACTTTTAGCCCCAATGAGTTGCCATATTCATACACACCGAATATCACTCCGCTATTTACACCTGCTACCTCCACCATGAATCCTGCAACACTTGTGACGAATAGATAGCGTATGAATACTTTATCTATTTTCTGTACTATCAAAACTAAAATAGCTGAGAACAACAAATTGTAAGGACTAAGGGATGAAAAAAAATGCAGGTCACTCATAGCCATTCCTGCCAATCCCACACTGTGCAGAAGCCCAAGTGCAACAATACTTAAGTTGAGTTTTCTGGAATATGGTAGATATAGATACATATTGCGTTACAATTTTTTCTTCTCTTCAGCTGAGCAAAATGCTGATTTTAAGAAATAAGTACGTATGTTCTCTTTTAACCCATTACCGGGTATAGTATGATAATAAGAAAGAATAAAATTTTTATCTTCATCAATGTTGCATGAGTAAGATAGTATAGAGGGAACATTATCCTGAATGGTTATACGCAGGAAGCGCATTTCTACATTGTCGGGATTTTTCTTTATGACTTCTTCAAGCAAATCTCTGCCTTGGTTGAAATAGCTCCATTTTGTTACAACATTGTTTGTATATCTTGCCATCACCATGGTAAATACCGCTTTGTATGCGGAATACAATTGAGAGGGATTTTTTATTGAACTCAACTGTAAATACGTTTCCTTGCATTTTTTTTCATTTTCCAAAAGCATGAAATACTCTTTTCTCAAATCATCAAGCGATGGAAGTTGAGAAAAGGCATATGAAGCGTAAAAGATAAATGCAACAAAGGTTAATGTTTTCATATCACATTTAAGGAATGTTGAACATAACAACGTGTAAACAATAAGTATTTATACAAGTTATTAATGCGAATGCGTTTTTCCCTTATGGTTTCGGCTGGAGTACTGCGTACTTTATTAAACAATGAGCGGTAATACGTATAAGCCACAAAAACACCGAGCCTTGAATTTTTGGGCAGTTTTTTTATGCCTATCAATCCTGATTCAAAATCTCTTTCTATGTCTTTTTCGATTTCTTTTTTCGTGTAGTTGTTGAAAGTGGTCATATCAATGTCCGGGAAATATACTCTTCCCATCCCCTCGTAATCGGCTTTCAGATCTCTGAGGAAATTTATTTTCTGAAAAGCGGCTCCTAGTTTCATTGCATAATCTTTCAAAGCATTGTACAGATTTTCATCGCCATTACAAAATACTTTAAGACACATAAGACCTACTACTTCCGCCGACCCGAGAATATAACTATCATATTCAACGTGATTATATTTTTTTTTGTGCAGATCCATTTCCATGCTTTTTAAAAAGATATCAATGAGTTCCCTGTCAATTCTGAATTCATTTACCGTTTTTTGAAAACTATGTAGAATAGGATTGAGGCTAATTTTTTGTTCTATGGCTCTGTAAGTGTCGTTCTTAAAATTTTCGAGCAGAGTTTTTTTGTCATGTTCGTGAAAGGTATCCACGATTTCGTCGGCAAACCTGACAAATCCATATATAGCATATATATGTTTCCTTATGTTGCGGGAGAGCAATCTTGTACCCAGGGAAAAAGAAGTACTGTATGATTTAGTGGTAAGTGTACTGCACTTATAGGCTACCTTATCAAACCTTTGTAGTTGTGTTATCATAAGTATTTATACTCTTTATCAATCAATTCTGCTACCACTTGTCCGGATATGATAGATGGAGGTACTCCGGGCCCGGGCACGGTAAGCTGCCCGGCAAAATACAAGTTATTTATTTTTCTGCTTTTCATGGAAGGCTTTAAAAATGCAGTTTGCATAAGTGTATTAGCAAGTCCGTATGCATTACCTTTAAATGAATTATACTCCGAGACGAAGTCATCATAAGCAAAACTATATTTCACTGCAATATGTTCCCGAATGGATTGATTTGTGAGTTTTTCCATTCGATCAATAACCACATTAAAGTATTTCTCTCTTATCCGGCTGTCATCTTTTAGGCCGGCAGCTACAGGTATGAGAATCACCAGATTTTCGCATCCTCGTGGAGCACTCATTTCATCGGTGATAGATGTGCATGAGGTGTAGAAAAGAGGGGCAGAAGGCCATACCGGATGGTCATAAATTTCAGATGCATGTCGGTCGAAATCCTCATCAAAAAAAAGAGTATGATGCAGAAGGTTAACAAGTTTCTTGCTAATACCCAGATAATACATAAGGCATGAGGGTGCCATCTTTCTTTTGTTCCAATAGGAGCTGTTGTATGTTCGGTATTCAGGACTTAGCAATGCCTGCTCTGTGTGATGGTAGTCTGCAGAACTTACTACTACATGAGCGTAATGTTCTTCTCCTCCGGCGATCACACCGGTAGCAATATTATCTTTTATGACTATTTTTTCTACCGGGGAATTAAATAAAAATTGTACCCCTTGTTCATCACAAATCTTTTTCATGGCTTCCACTACTTTCACCATGCCACCCATCGGATACCATGTACCCAAAGCAATGTCTGCATAGTTCATCAAACTGTACAATGCGGGTGTGTCGGCGGGTTTAGCACCGAGGAACAACACAGGGAATTCCAGTAATTGCCTGAGGCGCGGATGTGTTACAGTCTTTCTGATTTCTTTCGAAATAGATGTGAATAATTGCATTCTGAACAGGGAAGACAGCACACGCAAATCAACAAATTCAAATACGGAAAGAGAAGGTTTATGTACAAACTCCCCCATTCCTATCTTATACTTGTACTCAGCATCTTTGAAAAATTTAGTAAGTTTATGAGCACAGCCCGGCTCTATGGATTCGAACAGTTTAATTACTTGTTCTATCCCTGAAGGCATGTCTATGTATTCATAGTTGCTAAATTGTACTCTATATGAAGGATCTAGTTTTTTTAATGTGTAAAAGTCAGAAGCAGTATGACCAAAGCGGTTGTAGAAGTTTTCGAACACTTCGGGCATCCAATAAAAACTCGGTCCCATATCAAAATTAAAACCACCTATTGTTCGCTGATGAGCGCGCCCTCCGGCATAGCTGTTCTTCTCTATCAATTGCACAGTGAAACCTTTTTGGGCTAAACAAGCGGCAGCCGAAAGTCCTGAAAATCCTGCTCCGATAACAATTGCTTTTTTCAGCATCTTAAAAATCAGTTAAAAATAAATGCACTATCTTTGCTTAAAGAAAATTCAGCAATGAAATATTTTTTGGGTGTATTATCTATTGTTTCCTTTTTTGTCAACATAGTTTGCGCACAAACGGTTCCGAAAGATTATTTTTTGTTTCCTATTAAGCCCGGACAAAAAAACTTATTATCAGGCGTCATGGGCGAACTTCGACCCAATCATTTTCATGGTGGTATTGACATCACAACAGAAATGCGAACAGGACTACCCGTATATTGCTCTGCCGATGGCTATGTATCCAGAATAAAAGTTTCCACTCATGGTTACGGCTGGGCGCTGTATGTGACGCATACAAACCGTTTTACCACTGTATATGCCCATCTGGAACGCTTCAGCAAGCGCATAGACTCTTTAGTGTTGAAACGACATTATGAAGAAGAAAAATTTGAGTTGGACTTTTATCTGCCCGAAAACGTACTACCTGTAAAAAAAGGTGAAATCATTGGCTATTCTGGAAATACGGGTAGTTCAGGAGGACCACACCTACACTATGAAATACGCGATGAAAATGAAATGCTTTACAATCCACTTCATTGTCAGTTTAAGGAAATACAAGACAAAATGCCACCCGTTTTCGAACATGTAGCCATACGAACCTTCGATATTGATGCCCGCATAAAAAATGAGTTTGGCAGGTTGGACTTTCCTGTTCGTAAAATTCATTCCACTCTATATACGCTTTCCGCTCCCATAGAGGCTTATGGACTTATTGGTTTGGAAGTAAAAGTCCATGATAAAATGAAAGATTCGTATTTCAAATACGGCATTACTTGCCTGGAGATGCGAGTAAACGGAAAAGAATGTTATCACCATAACATTTCGAATTATTTCTTTCATGAAAATCGCTACATCAACATTCACATGGATTATGAGACGTATATAATTAAAAATCAGAAATTCCAACGTTGCTATATAGCTGATGGAAACAAGCTGGGCACATACAAGCATTCAGAAAATTACGGCAAGTTGTGGATAGAGGAAAACAAAAGCTACGCTATCGAAATTATCGCTTATGATGCTGAGGGAAATAATGCTTCACTGAGATTTTTAATAAATGGTAAAAAGCCTTCTACACATTTCATGAGCAATGAGCCCTCTGCAGTAAGTTACAAGGTGTTTGAAAATATTTTGAAAATAAGAAGCAAGGAAAAAAAAGATACAATTGCTTGCATATATCATCAAGGCTTCTGTTCATCTATACATCCTGCATATTTTATAAACGGCTATCCGGTATATCTGTATGATTTGCGACAGGGGTTACCCGACTCTGCCGTGATTGGGAAACAAACCGAACGGTTCGACTTTCATCTCATATTGTATCCCGGGAAAAAATATGAACTTCATTTCAACGAATTCAAAGTGTTTATACCTGACACTAGCTTATTCGACACATTATACTTAAGGGCAAAATATACATACCATGCTCAAAATCCCAGACTCACCTTACACTCTCCTCTGGAACCTATATACGGCAAAATTGATGTATCCTGTGCCACATCTACCCTATCCGGCATAAAACACGCATACATTGCTCTACAAGGAAAAAGATATGAAAAAACTTCTCTTCGAAATGATTCACTTCATTGTTCTGTAAAATATTTCGGCAACTATCAAATAGCTTATGACTCAGTATTGCCCGTCATCAGATATATATCACATACGCCAAAGAGCATCCGGCTTTATGTGGAAGATAAACAATCCGGAATTGATTCGGTCAGAGCCATGCTTAACGGAAAATATCTGTTGATGTACTACGAGCACAAGCAAAATCTTCTGTGGTCAAGGTTTAGCAATGAAGACGACACACTCACCGGAACATTGATTGTGGAAGTGTTTGACAGAGCAGGAAACAAAAAAGTATATAAAAGAAAATTTACATAAACATATGAAACTTAAACCTGGCATGCCAGCCCCTGCATTTGAAGCAATGAATGAAGAGGGCATAAGAATAACTCTTGAACAGTATAAAGGTAAAAAACTTATCCTTTATTTTTACAGTGCCGATGGAACACCCACTTGTACGCAACAAGCGTGCAACTTACGCGACCATTACAAGCAACTTCAACAAGCCGGATATGATGTACTGGGCATAAGTACAGATAGCGTAACCAAACACAAAAATTTTACAACTAAGCATAAGCTACCCTTTTCATTACTCTCTGATCCGGACGCACAGATTAACAAGCTGTATGGTGTGTGGCAATTAAAAAAAAGATTTGGAAGAGAATATACAGGCACGGTCAGAACTACATTTATCATAAACGAAGACGGCATAATTGAACGTATCATAGATAAGGTCAAAGCCAAAGAACACGCTGAACAAATTTTAAGTTTGTGAATTGTTTGCAATGGACAGCATTTTAAAATGCATATATTTTCCCTGCTGTAATCCGGTCGTCAGTTCTATTTATTGCAAGCCTGTATGTCTTAAACACAAGTTCATCCCCTATGAATTAGGTCTGTTTTTGACGTATTTTATTTTGAGCAAAAATTATGATATGTAAAGATAGGTTGTAAATTAGACAATGTTTTCAGAGAAAGACATAACGTCTGATCTCAAAATAATCAAACCTTACAACAGAAACTATAACATTTAAAACCTGACAACTATGAGTGAAAAAAAATACGATTTTGGCTTAGTAGGCCTGGGAGTAATGGGCAGAAACTTCATTCTGAATGTAGCTGAAAACAAATTTTCTGCCATAGGCCTCGACATGGACGCAGAGAAAGCAAAGGCTATGGATGATGAAGCTAGCCAACATGGATTTGACGCTAAAGGAACGACCTCCAAAGAAGAGTTTGTACAATCTCTGAAAACACCCAGAGTGATCATGATGTTAGTGCCTGCCGGCAGTCCGGTAGATTCCGTTATAAACGATTTACTCCCCATGTTAGAGAAAGGCGACTTACTCATAGATGGAGGAAACTCTTTCTACACCGATACCGACAGACGTGAGAAATATCTCGCCGAAAAAGGCATTCACTTCATGGGCGCCGGAGTATCAGGTGGAGCAAAAGGAGCTCGATTGGGCCCAAGCATTATGCCCGGCGGCCCGGAAGAGTCATGGCAAATGGTAAAACCAATATTCGAAGCTGTTGCCGCAAAGGTAAACGGTGAGCCTTGTGTGACCTATATCGGCCCGCGTTCGTCTGGTAATTATGTGAAAATGGTGCACAACGGCATCGAATACGGACTCATGCAACTCATATCCGAAGTATACGATTTTATGAAACGTGGCCTCGGCATAAACATACAACAAATGCATGAAACCTTTAGAAAGTGGAATGATGGCAAGCTGCATTCTTTCCTTATGGAAATAACCGCCAAAATTTTTACCAAAAAAGACGAATACTCTGATCAACCTTTGGTGGAAATGATATTAGACAAAGGGAAACAAAAAGGCACCGGGAAATGGACTTCTCAAAATGCCATGGACCTCGGTGTTCCTCTCATGACCATTGATATGTCGGTAAACATGCGCGAAATATCGGCCCTGAAAGATGAAAGAATACAAGCAGAAAAACTATACCCTGTAAAACCATGGAAAACATCCTTATCTTTGGATAAAGAAAAGACCTTAATGCTTCTGGAAGATGCCCTATATTTTGCTTACATTATCTCTTATTCTCAAGGGCTCTCTATGCTTGCCAATGCATCTGAAGAATACAAATACAATCTGAATCTGGCGGAAATTGCTAAAATCTGGAGAGGCGGTTGCATAATACGTGCAGCCTTACTTGAAGATTTCATGCAAGCTTATAGACAACAACCCGGCCTGAGAAACCCTCTTCTCTCCCCTATTATCGCTGAAAAAGTAATGCAGGTGCAAGGGGCAGCTCGCCAGATAGCTAAAGACTCTCTTGACATGGGTATTGTCATGCCATGTATGCTTGCTTCCTTAGCTTATTTTGATGCTTACCGCACCGCAAGGTTACCGCTAAATTTAGTTCAGGCTCAACGCGACTTCTTTGGGTCACATACATACGAACGTATAGACAGAGAGGGGATCTTCCATACAGAGTGGGAGTAATCCGAGTCATCCCATTTTATGCAGTAGAGATACTGCTTTCAGAAGTTAAATGGATAATTTCTGGTGTATAACATCAGAAAACTCGGCCGCTGATAGTTCTGCAAACTATTAGTTACCTGAAAAGGCCACTGAAAGTTTTTTTACAGCACAAAATGGGATAAATGTATGATATTAACCTTGCGCAGAACTGATACTGAGGAGAAAATAATACACGAGTCACTATTAATCATGCTTATCACGAATCGCGTAAGACCTCACGCCGATGATGATAAAAAAGTTTTTCCATCAAGGAATCGGGATTTTTTTATATTACGAACTTTTAGAAAAAAATTATTAGACGTCAAAAATTAAAGTCTATATTGCTTGAAAAAATTTTATGTCTACTCAAACAAACGAGATTAAGCGTGTTACTACGCATCAATTACAGGAGATGAAAAATCGCGGGGAGAAGATATCTATGCTCACCTGCTACGATTATTCTATGGCCAGAATTTTGGATGCCGCAGGCATAGATGTAATTCTGGTGGGCGACTCGGCATCGAACGTAATTGCCGGCCATGAAACCACGCTACCCATCACATTAGACCAAATGATATATCATGCTTCTTCTGTAATACGTGCAGTAAAACGAGCTTTTGTTGTGGTAGACCTGCCCTTTGGTTCATATCAGGGCAATTCCTCCGAGGCTCTGCGTTCGTCTATACGGATTATGAAAGAATCAGGAGCTCATGCAGTGAAGGTAGAAGGGGGCGAAGAGATAAAAGAATCTGTAATACGCATATTGAGCGCAGGCGTTCCCGTAATGGGTCACCTGGGGCTTACTCCGCAATCTATTTACAAATTTGGTACTTATGCTGTGCGGGCTAGAGAAGAAGCAGAAGCCAATAAACTTGTGCATGATGCCAAAGTGTTGGAAGAGTGTGGGTGCTTTGCCATAGTATTGGAGAAAATTCCTGCCGAACTTGCACAAAGAGTTACGCAGCAGGCCAAAATACCAATAATTGGCATAGGTGCCGGCCCGCATGTAGATGGACAAGTATTAGTAACTCACGACATGTTGGGCATAAACAAAGATTTTCATCCAAGGTTTTTACGTGTTTATGCAGACCTTCACAGTGTAATGATGAAGTCAGTCAAAGAATATGTATCGGATGTGAAAAACAAAAAATTCCCTTCCGAAGGAGAATATTACTGATGTTCGTGTTATTCTTCCACTACAATGTATAGATCTTCATCATCTCTTTTCATAAGATACTTTTCGCGGGCAAATTTCTCCAGTTTACGCTTGTTTGTAATCAGGGCTTCTTTTTCCATTTTCTGCTGCTCAATTTTTTCAATGTAGTATTGTTTTTCCTGTTCCAGATCTCTATAGTTCTTCCACATCTGATATTGACTTATGAAGTCATTGGTATCAAAGAAAAACATCCAGACAAAAAAAATGACTATGCTGACCACATAAAAATTTCTCAAAAAGGCAGGTACTTTCAGTTTCATAAGCGGCGTATAGTCTTATAAAAGGAAGATAATTGACTCCCACAACAAATATACTCTAATGAGGTCAAATTTTGCATGCTATCAGTCAAGAATATTTCAACAACATGCGTAAGCTTGTCCGTACTACCGCACCCATGTTTTTACACTTTAAAAATTCTGTGTCTTTATAATGTTCCGCCAATTCGTTTTTCAACTGATATGTGTTTTCTTCGGTTGAGATATTATCTTTCATTACAGCATCGCCGAGTTCTTTTATCCGGTAGCGGGAAGCACGCAATCTTGTAGCAATCATTGATCGCTCCTCTTTTTGATATTGCTTAACGGTTTCCGGAGTAAGCACTTCCATACCTATCTTAATGAAGGCATTATTTTGTGTGAAGTATTGAGGCAGGTATACCAATTTTTTCCCTTCATATGATTGTTGGTCAAAATCAATAGCGCGTATGCGATATTCCACCTCTTCAAAATCGGGTGTGATGGCAACTACAAAATTGCTGGAGTGCATATCGCCAAGCAAGCGTACAAAGCATCTTTCATTAAACTTCACAAACTCTTTTGCCAGGCGAATTTTATTTACCGTGGGTGCATGCAAATAGTTTTTTATAAACATATCGCCGGGTATACCTACAATATGCTCTTCTATCAATGTATCGCCATCGGTATAATAATTCATACTGTTGGGAGAAAGTATATGCTCCAGCTCGAGACCATATATGCGAGAAGCATCCGCATTTTTTATGTAGAAATAATCAAAGTTGTCGTTTATTTTATTGACTATTCGCACTCGAAAAGGTTTACTGTTGCCATATAAGCATAAATCAATACGGTCTACAAAAAGATGTTGCATCACGGTAAGGTCGCCGTTGGCTTTGAGAATGGCATATATTTTTTTCAACCCGTAATATATGTGGTTCATATCGTCTTGACTGTAGAATACAGAGACCCACAACGTATCTTTACCTTCTTTATCAAAAAGCGTAATAGCATTTTCATATCGCATGAGGTCTGTATACGATAATGGCATTTTATGTTCTCTTGCATAATTTATCAGATATTTGCGAAGAGGTTTGCTGATTTTGTACGTTATTTTTTTGTTGGTAATTTTTACCATGGCATATTTTCTTTTTGAACACAGATGAGTGCATTTGCTTTTATGTTAAGTGCACAAATAACGTGCTAATCTGCATTCATCAGCTAAATTGAAGATCATATATGTAATGAATAAAAATATTTAGGATTTTAGTGTAGTATCTTGTATATAAGTTCCTTTAGCAATTCCGCTTCTGATGTGCTATTGTTGCCTATGCCTTTGCTTTTTAAATCGGCTTCGTACAAATCGTTAATTATGCTAATGGTCTTGCTTATGGGAAATGCTCTTGCAGCAGAGGTGTAATCTTTAACAAAATACGGATTTATCTGCAGCAACGATGCAAGTTTACTTTCGGATTTATCTTCACTGCCATGTACCAATAATATCTTGGAAAAAAAGGTAAATAAAGATGATAGTATTACTACTAAAGGATTGTTTTTGGGATTTGAAGAGAAGTATTGAATAATACGATTTGCTTTCAACACATCTTTTTGAGTCAACGCTTTTTGAAGTTCAAAAACGTTATACTCCTTGCTGATGCCAATATTTTTTTCTACCAGTGTATCATCAATTACTGTATCCGGAGTTATGTTGATGAGCATTTTGTCGCACTCGTTAGCTATGCGTGATAGGTCATTTCCAATGTGTTCGGCTATCATGTGCAGGGCTTCCGGTTTGGCTTTGTAGCCTTTAGCGAAGAGATACATTTTTATCCATTCGGGTAGTTGACTGTCGTACAGTTTTTTTGAATTTACGAGTACAGCATGTTTCTCTATAGTTTTGGTAAGTGCTTTCCGTGCATCCAGTGTTTTGTATTTGTAACAAAACACAAGAACGGTAGATGGTACAGGCTTTTCCAAATACGCCATTAACATTTTTTCATTTTGCTCTTTAGTAATGTCCAATTCCTGAGCTTCTTTCACAATTACTACCTGCCTTTCGGCCATGAAAGGAAATTTTTTTGCTTGCTGCAGCAATGTGCTCACATTAGTATCTTTCCCAAATACAATAGTGAGGTTGAAACTTTTTTGATCTTCACTCAACACTTCTTGCTCCAAAATACCAGCGATTAGGTCAATATAATAGGGTTCATCACCTTGCAGGAAATATACCATAGCATATTTCCTTGCTTTCAAATCTTTAAGCACAGTATCCGGAGTAGTGGCCATGAATGCAAAAGCAAATTTTAATTTACAACAAATTTAAAATTGCAGTCGAATAAAAATCATATTTTGTAGTTGTTATATTTTGTGTATTTTGTAGCTTCGAAAATAATTATTGACCTTTAAACCTAAACACGTATGAAAAAAATTGCCGTTCATTTTGTTATAATTTCTTGTGTAGTGTTCACATTATTGAATGTTACTCGTGCCAAAGCCGGTAACACGCCTAATCCGACTAATGAAAGTGCATCAGAAACAACCTGTCCTGGCCTTGAGTCTTCGGAGGCCTTCTCTCTTCCTAAAGAGAGAAAACATGAGAGAGAAAAAACAGTGAGAGACGGTGCTTCATTAAAAGAAAAGGTAACCGATAAATTAGTCGAGAAAGCCATTAAAAAAATAAATAAAAAAATAGAGAAGATAAACAGCAAAACCGATGCGAAAAAACAACAAGCCGACTATGTTAAAATTGGCCTCATCCTCTCTATTGTTGGTTTGGCGTTACTCATATTAGGGCTTATCGCATATCCTTTTTATCTGGTTGGAGCCATTCTGTTGGTAGTAGGTTTAGTATTGTTACTCTTAGCACTTCTTGATCTTATCTAAAAGAAACTCACCAAGCAGAACCCGTGAAGTAGCAGACTTCACGGGTTTTTTATTTTTATATTTTTAATTTCGCAAAACTTTTTGTGGGAAAAAAGATGAAAATAAATTTTATAGAAGAACTTAAGTGGCGTGGCATGCTGCACGATGTGATGCCGGGCACGGAAGAGTTGCTGGATAAAGAAACCGTGAAAGGATATATCGGTTTTGACCCTACCTCCGATTCGCTGGGAGTAGGTAACCTTGTACAAATTATGACCTTACTGCACTTTCAGCGATGTGGGCACAAACCCGTAGCATTGCTCGGAGGAGCTACCGGCATGGTGGGCGACCCTTCGGGAAAATCGCAAGAGAGAAATTTACTCTCTGAGGATGTTTTGCAACACAACCTCTCTTGTATAAAAAAACAATTAGAAAAATTTCTTGATTTTTCTTCCGGCAGCACCAGCGCTGAGCTGGTAAACAATTATGATTGGTTTAAGAATTTTTCTTTTCTCGACTTTATTCGAGATGTCGGCAAATATGCACGCATCAGCAGCATGTTGGCCAAAGATTCTGTGAAAAACCGTATGAACACAGAAGAAGGTATGTCGTTTACTGAGTTTACATATCAACTGGTACAAGGATATGATTTTTATTATTTGTGGAAACATCATGGTGTAAAGCTTCAAATGGGTGGTTCAGACCAATGGGGCAACATCGTAGCCGGTACAGAACTCATACACAAAAAAGAAGGCGGCCAGGCTTATGCTCTCACTACTCCTCTTATAAAGAAAGCAGATGGTGAAAAGTTTGGAAAAACCGCCAGCGGCAACATATGGCTCGACCCGGCCAAAACCTCACCTTATCGTTTTTATCAATTTTGGCTCAATGCTTCTGATGAAGATGTGGTAAACTACATTCGCATTTTTTCCTTAAAAGGGAAAGATGAACTGCAGCAGTTAGAATCACAACACTCTCAACATCCCGAAGAGCGCCTGTTGCAAAAAGAATTGGCGAAAGAAATTACCACACGCGTGCATTCGTCACTTGACTGCGAAACCGCAATACGCTCATCGCAAATACTGTTTGATAAAAAATCTACACCTGAGCAACTACGCGAGCTTCCGGAAGATGTGCTTACCTCCTTAGATGTTGTCTCCATAAAAACAAACGACTACAACAGCCTCAACAGCGTAACCGATTTGCTGTCGGTTGCCACAGGTGGCGTGATATTCCCTTCAAAAAGTGAGGCAAAAAAAATGATACAACAAGGAGGCGTCAGCATAAACAAGTTAAAAATAACAGCCCCTGATCATAAAGTAAATTTTGAACTGTTAAAGAACAAGTATTTGCTTGTTCAAAAAGGTAAGAAAAATTATTATTTGATAAAAGTTGATGACTGAACGTATACGTCCGGCTTTTGATGATATATTTATGGACTTGGCTGTAAACCTGTCCAAACGTTCTCATTGCGTAAAACTTCAGGTCGGTGCCGTACTTACTAAAGACACACGAATCATTTCCATCGGTTACAACGGACCACCCCATGGCACATATAACTGCGATGAAGAGTGGCCGGATACAGGATGTCCACGCGATTCTAAAGGAGGTTGCTCTCTTGCCCTACATGCTGAGCAAAATGCTTTGCTCTATGCCATACAAAACGGTACAAAAATAGAAGGCTCCACTCTTTATATAACCATGTCTCCATGTTTGGCATGTGCAAGGTTACTTTTTAGCGCCAAAGTAGCGAAAGTAATTTATCTGCATTCTTACGCTACATACAAAGGATTGCCATTGGATGAAGGATTAGAATTTCTGCAACGGTTTGGTGTGCACACAGAACCTTATAGAAATTGAACACCTTTTACTTTTCATAAGCTCCCACATCAGGATGATAATCTCTTAATTTCCCTTCAATGTCTGTTGATATGCTTGCCATCGGAATACCCGCATCAACTGCAGGAGAGCCCGCTTTCAAGCGGTAATCTTTTTTGGATTCATTTTCAAATTTCGGATCAATATTCAGCAAATTACCACTTCCGACGGGCAGAGAAGTAGTTTTGAGCAAGCAATTTCTGTACGCTACACCCCAATTTGCTGATGCAGTATTTTGGTTTTGTATCTCATCCGCCCGGTTGCCCCATACTATTGTATTAATGCTTCTGCAATACAGTGCTCCGGAAATATTTGAAAGGTAAAGCGCAGCCGATTCGCGGAAATAATCGTATTCAAAGTTGGCAAATGTATTGTGATAAAAATAATAATTACCGCCATTGCAATGCAGCAGATACGAAGCGGTATTGCTGAATACTGAATTATACACGTATACATCTGTGGCCTCGGCTTTCAATGCAGACTTTGTCATATTTAATATGTAGCTGTTGGCAATAGTCAATTCCGGAAGGGTGTCGGCATCATCCGTGCGATGAATAGTAAGGGCGGTTTCGGCATTTATGATTTTTGTATGTTGAATAAAGTTATTCTTGCTGTTGGAATGAAAAATAATACCTGTCCACTGTCCGGGAGTGTTTTGATAGATTTTACTCAACTGATCACCTGAAAAAAGAATGAGGCTGTCTTTGCTCCCCAAAGCTAAAAGTGTGCCGTATACTTGCATAGAAGCATTTTTCCGACAGAATATTTTAGTGCCTTTTTCTATGGTGAGTGTGCATCCTTGCGGTACAGTGAGGCTTCCGGAAATCAGGTAAGGCTTTCCTTTTTTCCATACTTCATTGCATGAGATTACAGCATTGGTTTTAAAATGTGCATCTTGCCCGTAGGCTTGCAGCAATACCGATTGTAAATTACCGTTTGTAGTAAACATTATAGAGTCTTCTACCAAATAAGGAAGCTCTTTATCTGATGGATTTATCCACGCAGAAATTAAAACCAAAAGACTATCTCCGCCGGCGAGAATCAAATCAGAAAAGGTTGATGAAGATTTTCCATTCACAATTATTTTAAAATGCGAATTACTTCCTCCTGCCAATTGTACAGAGGTGATGCAAACGGCATTTTTGTTTTTGTTGAACACCTTTAGTCGTTTGGTTACAGAACCTGTTGAAGTGAAAAGAGTATCGAACAAAATTTTATTAGCCGAAAAAGAGAGTAAAGCATTCGGATCGGAAGTGAGTTTATCTTTCTTCCTGTTGCAGCTTGTAATTGCTATACATAAGGCGAAAACTATATACAAGTATTTGTACAACTTCATCAGTTTAGCTTTAATATAACTCTCATGCATGCATTTTATTACATATTGTCTATTCGTTCTGATTTTATTTACAAACGTCAAATAGTGTACTGCTAAATTCTTTTATCAAAACACTTGTAAATCTTTTTGCACCCTCACCATTCAAATGGTCGCCATCCAGAAAAAAATTTTCCGGCATGGGAAACGAAGAATAATTCAGATATGATGCATCGTAAGTTGTTTTGAGTTCATCAACCAAGTTGTAAAATTCCTGATAAACTTTGGATGGTATTTTTTTTAAAAACAAAGGATGTAGAGGAGTAGAGATAAAAGTGAGTTTTACGCCATTTTTTTTGCAGTAGTTGCACAACAAATGCAGATATTTGATTTGAAATGCGGACGGTTTGAACTGTGTTTTCTCAAATTCGTCTTTGAATCTTTTTTCTATTCGCCACGTTTCCGTCTGTGATTTTTTACCTGCATTTTTCCAACCTCCGAATAAAGGGTCGTCATCATTTAACTTGAGTTTCGATCCTAAAAATGGTAATAACCTTTTGGTATGAAAAAATGCACGTGCCTCAAACGACATTCTGCTCAATACATCATTGCGTTCATCATTGCCTAACTTCTCAAAAATATATTCATATTGCGGCTTGTTCAGTATGCCATTTTCGAAAATATTTTCATAGTCATATTGCAAATTTTGTGTATTAAGGCTTACTACTACATGCTGTGGTTTGAGCATCTGAATTTTCTTAAGAGTAAACAAAAAAGGCTCGTTGATTGCAGCTACATTGTATATTCCCTCAAAGGAATCTGATATACCAAAAAGTGTATGTGAAGAGCCCGCAAAGAGAAGTTTTTTGTTTTCATAAAATTTAATGTTATTTTCTATTTGTGCTCTTTGGCGATTTTTGTTTGCCATAAAATATATCTCAACAAGCACGCCTGACACCAGACATAATATAAGAAACGCGTATATTTTCTTTTTGCTGCTCATTCCTAAAACTGAAAATAAACAAACTGCGCCGCCCTGAATACTCCAAAGAGCAAGGTGCTGTATAATACAAACAAATAATAAATCATTTTAACAGCTAAAGCATTTCTGATTTTCTGAAGGGGTAATTCATTTTCTTTGTGAGCATCATGAAGTAGCGTTATCGTGAGAAAAGTAAAACCGATAATGGGTATATCCGTAGGTAAAGTAAAAGATGCAGGATGTATGAAAAGATGGAATATTTTTTTCATGATATTGTTTGCTTGCTCTACATGTTCTGAACGGAAATAAACATGAGGAATACAAATGACATTGAGCGTGAGAAATCTATGAAAGAAAACATTTGCGATTTTGAAATTCAAAAATGGCCTTATACCTATATTTTTTTTCTGCAACCAACGTGAGTTGGCTACAGATATTCCATTTATAAGAGCATATACCACAACAGTCCATTTGGCACCATGCCATACACCTATGGTAAACATACTAATAAAAAGATTGATGTATGTGCGAAGTTCACCTTTTCGGTTTCCGCCGAGAGGAATGTATATATAATCTTTTACCCATGAAGACAAAGAAATATGCCACCGTTGCCAAAACTCAGCTACTGTAAGTGCGAAGAAAGGCTGGTTAAAATTTTTCATGAGCCTATATCCCATCATAGCTGCTGTTCCTAAAGCGATGTCGGAATATCCTGAAAAGTCTCCATACACCTGGAATATAAAAGACCATGTAGCAAGTATGTATTCTGTAGCAGTGCCTTCATACATGGGGTGGTATACTTTATCTACGTACATAGCCAGGTTGTCGGCCACCACCATTTTTTTAAAAAATCCCGTAAGGATGAGTTTGCCTCCCGTAATGAATTGATGAACGCAAAATTTTTTTTCTTCTCTAAACTGAGGGAGCAGATTGCCGGAGCGCTCTATGGGACCGGCTACCAGCTGAGGAAAGAAACTTACATATAATGCAAAATACGTAAAATCTCTTTCTGCACGAGTATGCCCTCGATATACATCTATGGTATAGCTCATGGTTTGAAATGTGTAAAAAGAAATTCCCACCGGTAGGAATATGTTGAAATAAGGCCAAGACAGCTGAAAGCCCAATAGGTTTGCCAGTCCAAACAATGAGGAGCCCGCAAAGTCGAGATACTTAAAAGTAAACAACATACCCAGATCTGTGCACACGCCAAGCCATAAGAATTTTCGTGCTCTGCGTGGAGACTCCTTATTATGCTCAATACATAAAGCGCAGTAATATTGAAAAACGGTTGAGAATAATAACAGTGCGCCATATTCCG
Source organism: Cytophagaceae bacterium (assembly GCA_025054875.1). Taxonomy (GTDB): domain Bacteria; phylum Bacteroidota; class Bacteroidia; order Cytophagales; family Cytophagaceae; genus JANWYS01. Next base: position 21,190 of record JANWYS010000028.1, read on the forward strand.
GCTTCCAACTCATGTAAAAAAAGTAGCTCGATATGAGCAGGAAATATTTTTTAAGTCGTTGCGGCACCAGATAGTATACACTGATCAAAAGAGTAAAAAAAATAACAAATTTAAAGCTGTTAAAAACCATTCGTGTTAGAGTGTCATTCTGTTATACTTTGAAAATATATCTATCATTCTTTAAACAATTGATATGTTTAAACATCCGGGTAAACTGTTGTGATATTACTTTGTACAACACGCTACGTTTTACAGCAAAAGAAACTATTTCACAACATAATGTGTAGTACTTTAATATTGAGTTGTAACACAAATTATTTTTCTTTTGTTATAATTGATAAAATAACCTTTTGTAAAAATTGAATCAAGCTGCACATTCTAAAACTTACGAAGTAGAAAATTTAAACCCGCGGGAATACATTATCATAAAAAATGCCCGTGTACATAATCTCAAAAATTTGTCGGTGGCTATTCCCAGAAATAAACTTGTAGTCATCACGGGAGTATCGGGTTCAGGCAAATCTTCTTTAGCATTTGACACATTATTTGCCGAGGGGCAACGCATGTATGTGGAAAGCCTGAACTCATATGCACGCCAATTTTTGGGGCGCATGCAAAAACCCGATGTAGACTACATTAAAGGAGTTTCTCCGGCCATAGCGGTTGAGCAAAAAGTAACTTCCAAAAATCCACGCTCCACAGTGGGCACCACTACCGAGATATACGACTACTTGAAATTGTTGTATGCACGCATTGGAAAAACCTACTCTCCCATATCCGGCAAGCAGGTAAAAAAAGATTCCGTATCAGATGTAGTTGATTTTATAAATTCTTTCGAACATAACGATAAGGTGATAATATCGGTGAATCTTCAGACAAGAAGTGACAGAGCCATAACCGATGAGTTAAATTTACTTCTGCAAAAAGGATTTACACGAGTACTGCAAGACGATAAAATATTGTTCATTGAAGATTTGCTGAAAACTCCTCAGCAAACCAATGCTATGCAAGGGATTCAAATTCTGATTGACAGGGCAATTATCAACAAAGAAACACCGGAAGAATTTCAACACCGTATAGCTGATTCCGTAAGCACAGCTTTTTTTGAAGGCCATGGCGAATGCATCGTAAACATCATAGGTAAAGAAATTCGTAGTTTCTCTGACAAGTTCGAAGCCGATGGAATTCGGTTTGAAGAGCCTTCTGTAAACTTCTTCAGCTTTAATAACCCTTATGGCGCATGTAAAAGATGTGAGGGTTTTGGCAATATTTTAGGAATAGACGAAGATTTGGTTATTCCCAATAAAAATCTCTCTGTATACGAGGGAGCCATCGCTCCATGGAGAGGAGAAAAAATGAGTGAATGGCTGAAGCCTCTTTTAAAAAACGGCATAAAATTCGACTTCCCAATACATCGCCCATACAAAGAGCTTAGCGACAGTGAGAGAAAAATACTCTGGACAGGTAATGCCTATTTCAAAGGCCTGAATGATTTTTTTTCATATATCGAAACACAAACGCACAAAGTGCAGTATCGGGTTTTGTTATCCCGATACAAAGGCCGTACAATATGCCCTGAGTGCAAAGGAACACGTCTGCGTAGTGATGCTTCTTATGTAAAAATCAATAATGTATCCATAGTTGATGTCGTGCTGATGCCCGTGGAGAAGGCATTTGAATTTTTTAAGGAACTTTCATTAACTGAATATGAACAGAACATTGCCGGCCGCATATTGACAGAGATAACCAATCGGCTCGAATACCTTATAAAAACGGGGCTGGGATACCTCACTTTGAATCGCCTTACCTCCACTCTTTCGGGCGGGGAATATCAGCGAATAAAACTTGCCACCTCATTAGGAAGCGCTCTTGTAGGCTCCATGTATATTCTGGATGAACCTAGTATAGGCTTGCATCCACGCGACACTCAAAAGTTAATCGAAATACTTAAGTTACTTCGTAACAAGGGAAATACCGTAATCGTTGTAGAACACGAAGAAGAGATAATGCGAGCCGCTGACCAGATAATTGACATAGGGCCGGATGCAGGAGCTAACGGTGGAGAGCTGATGTTTCAACTTAATAACAACGGTGTGATGAATCAACCCAATTTTGTGTATACTCACCCTAAGTATCCCATTGAAAACTCTCATACGTTGAGATTTCTGAACGGATCAGATTGTATACCTGTGCCTGCAAAAAGAAGGAAACCCATACATGCCATTGAGATAAAAGGTGCCCGTGAACATAATCTAAAAGAGATTGATGTTCGGTTTCCATTGGGAGTGCTTACTGTAGTAACGGGTGTGAGCGGATCAGGAAAATCTACGTTGGTTAAAAAAGTTCTGGCGCCTGCTTTATCTAAAGCATTGGAAATAAACACGGATCTTTTTTGTAAATATGATTCCATAGAAGGAGATGTTCATAAAATAACCCGTGTGGAATTCATCGATCAAAATCCTATTGGTAAGTCATCGCGTTCCAATCCGGTTACGTATGTTAAAGCATATGACGCCATACGGGAGCTGTTTGCCGAGCAACCTATGGCGAAAGCAAGGCATTATAAGGCGAGTCATTTCTCATTCAACATTGATGGCGGGCGCTGTGAACTGTGTCAAGGAGAAGGGGAAATCGTTATTGAGATGCAATTTATGGCCGATGTTCATCTTCCCTGTGAGGGCTGTGGCGGCAAACGTTTTAAACAAGAGATTCTTGATGTGAAATACAACGATAAAAATATATATGAAGTATTGAACATGACAGTAGAGGAAAGTATGCTGTTTTTTGGGGATAGACCTAAAATCACAGAAAAATTAAAACCTCTACATGATGTTGGGCTTGGATATGTCAGGCTTGGTCAACCTTCCAGCACGCTTTCCGGGGGTGAAGCTCAACGTGTGAAGTTGGCTTCTTTTTTGAATAAAAAGCCTGAATCTGCCCGAGAACATATCTTGTTTATATTTGACGAACCCACCACTGGACTTCACTTTCACGATATTAAAAAATTACTCACTTCCATCAATGCTTTGATAGATCAAGGTCACTCAGCTATTATCATTGAGCACAACATGGATGTAATTAAATGCGCCGACTGGGTGATTGACCTCGGCCCGGAAGCCGGCGAACGTGGCGGATATGTATGCTTCCAGGGCAGGCCTGATGAACTTATTCGTCTGGAGGGCAATCACACTGCAAAATATTTAAAACAAAAGTTCAATTTGTCTCGCGCAGGCTGACGTTTTACTCTCCGAAGTTCAAAGAGTTGTTCTATATCATCGCATTGCAAACTATTGCTACACCACTTTTGCTCACAACGTCTTTTTTTATTTTGTTATTCTGATTTTTTTCTGCACAAGGGGAGATGATGTTGAAAAAATAATCTCACTTCATATACACATTCATGCATACAATATTTTTTTTATACTAGCCAATAATTTTCGCTATATTTACAAATAGCAAGCCGTCTTATCGCGGTGCGAAAAACACGCACTGAGGAAAGTCCGGGCAACACAGAGCGCTGTACTTCCTAACGGGAAGGGGTCATGCCAAAAGCATGACCACAGATAGTGCCACAGAAAATAACCGTCTGCCGTAGGGCAGATAAGGGTGAAAAAGTGAGGTAAGAGCTCACTCGTGTCTTGGTGACAAGGCATTGGGGTAAACCTTACAGGTTGAAAGGCCAAATAGACGGTGCAACGAAAGTGCGCAGTGGCTCGCTGCACGGCAAATGCCGGCACCATGGGTAGGCCGTATGAGTGTGTCGGCAACGGCACACCAAGATAAATGATAAGAGTATGCTCCTTGGGGCATATACAGAACCCGGCTTATAGGCTTGCTTTTTTGTTTTGCCAAGCTGTTTATAAATTTAAACCGGCCACTTTGCCAATCTCAAACAAAGTATTTACATTGTTGAGATAATAAAATTGTGTGTATGTGTAAAAATGTTTTTTCCTTTTTTGCAGCAATCCTTGTGGTTGCCTTTACTAATGCGGGTATAAAAGATTCCGTAGGGGTTACAAAAGTGAATAACAAACTGCACATTCTCTACCTGGTATCGCCTGGTGAAACTATTTATGGTATTTCTACCAAATATGGTGTACCCGTTTCGGATTTATTGGAGATTAATCCTGAATTAGAGAATGGCCTGAAGGTGGGACAAATTATACAAATACCTTACAACCCCGAGCTGAGAACATCTGCAGAAACCGATACCAACGCTATAATACACATCGTTCAACCTGGAGAAACATTATATGGCCTGGCAAAAAAATACAACACATCAGTAAATGAAATACTACGCATGAATGGAATGGAACTAAAGGCCGGACAAAAGATAATTGTAGGATATAAAAACAAGCCAAAGTCTGCAAGCAACACTCCTTCTACACCGCCAACCAAATCGGAGTCCAAGAGTCAACCTGATGAACCTAGTAGGAAAAATACATCTTTGTCATCCGTTCCATCATACAAGCCTTATCCCTATGACCCCGAAAAAAAACAAGTGCTCGTAATTCCTTTTGATCCTTATTTATATTTTTCAGATGCAGATGCTGAGATAGCGGCTAAATCTAACATACCTATGCCTAAAGTGAGGCAAGTATTCAGAAACCGCCTGAATGCATTGCTTGACGTGCAAGGGTATGAAACCATACACTTGCTCGGCGGTAAATCGCCCGACTCTACGAGTGACCTCAACAAAGTATATAGCTCTGTGGGCTATGAATACAGAGAAGTAATGTACAACCCTGATAATCCACGCAACGAAGAGTTTTATAAAAGTCAGTATCCTAACTCAGACAAAGGGGGATTAAAGGCATGGATGGAAAAACAAAAAAACAAACTTCAAGCCCCATCGGATTCTAAATATGATATACAAAAAGACCATGGCAGCTACTTCGCCGTGAAGATTCGTAATCCGGAATTTTTCAACTACTTCAACACGAAGTATAGTGTAGATTACTACATATTCATCACCCAATTTGAAGTTAAAACCAATTATGAAAACTGCCTGGACAGGGCAGCTCTCAATTATGAGAGAACTTTCACCACGCACTATACCATATTTGACAGCACAGGAAGACAAATAGCAGGAAACAAATTTAAAACACATTATAACTCCAACACAAACCATGTGTTTACTATTGTGGCCGACAACATGCCGAAAATTGCCGACAGGATAATGTCGGATATTCCTCCGCCGTACAAAAAGCCATAAGGGTATTGTGCATCACATCTATTTACTTTAGCTTGTCAATACTTTCTAGATAATTTACCCAGTATTGGCCGAGAGATATTCCATATCACAGCAGATATATTTCCTTGCGTGTCTTGTGCGCTGGCCAAACCTTCTTATTATTTTTTTTACCCAAGCTATGGCTCGTGTATACCTGTTTGATTACGAACATTTGTGGAGCAGTATGATATCTGATACCACATTTTTTTTAATAACTTTTTCTACCCTTTTCACAGCAGCTGCCGGCTATGTGATAAACGACTACTATGATGTAAAAATTGATTTAATCAACAAACCCTCAAGAGTTATCATAGGCAAAGTGTTTTCAAGAAGATTCGCTCTTTTGTTGAATTTTTTTCTGAATCTTTTCGCATGTGGATGTGCATTATTGGTGAGTTTCAGATTTTTTACGTTTGTATCCGCATGTATATATCTTATGTGGTTTTATTCTAATCATTTGAAAAGAACTGCATTTATCGGAAATTTAGCCATATCAACTCTTACCTCTTGTGTGTTACTGGTGATGATGTTACATTATCAAACCAATCATTATGCAGCCGTCTGTTTCATGACGCCGGCCTTTTTTATATCCTTAATCCGAGAGATAGTTAAAGACATGGAAGATATAGAAGGCGACCGTGAGCATGGATGCAAAACTCTTCCCATATTGATTGGGGAAAAAAAGACAAAAAAGATTCTGTACACACTTGTATTGTTGCAGTTGTTAGTGAGCTCAACCTTGTTTTACTTTCTATCCTGCAGATTATTTTATTACAATCTCTTCGTTCCCTCATCAATAACGGTAGTCGTGGCTATACTCATATACAGAGCACGTAAATCTATAGATTATAAGAGGGTGAGCATGCTATGCAAACTGATCATGATTGCAGGATTGTTGGGGATGTTGCTCCTGTAGATAGATGAAAAGTGCATGAATTAAATTTCATCTAAAATTTGTATAACCTTGTTGTAATAAACTTAAACCTAAGTTTACACATTAGCGGGAAAATGTGGCGAAATTGTTTTTTTATTTAGGGCGCGCCCTATCGGGCCGGGCTGTCCGCCACTCCGCTATCGCTGCGGTGCTCCGCTAAAGCTCCGCACTGGCCGT
>JANWYS010000029.1 GCA_025054875.1 Cytophagaceae bacterium
GAGAACCTGATGAGAAGAATGATAGCACACCCGCCGAGAACATATAAAATGATTATCGCTTAAATGCCTAATTCTATTAGTTTTTAATCTAATTAATCTTTCAAAAAACAACTCACTTTACACACTTTTTGGGACAGTATCGATTAAGCGGCTTCTATTGCTTCTAGCAAACAAAAAATTTTCTGTTGCATAAAACGGGTTTATTTTACAAAGAACTTAAAGGCTAAATCTTGTCTATAAATTTTCTTTAATACTTATACTCGCTGCTGCACGTGCAGGCAGGTAAGAGGCAGCTATTGTAAGAAGAAATACTACTACGGCGGCAGCTGCAAAATCTTCAGCTTTGATTTTTACGGGGTAAGCGTCTACCACAGAAGTTTCCATACCCATGGATACAAATCCATAAGTTTGCTGAAGCCAACATATGAGGCCTCCTACAATGAGCCCTGCTATGGCTCCGGAAAAAGCAATAAACAAGCCTTCGGCAAGAAATATTCTTTTTATAACCGTTGCTGAAGCACCTAGCGAAAACAAAATAGCAATGTCTTTCTTCTTGCGTATGGTAAGCATAGTGAGCGAAAAGTAAATACCTACAGAGGCTACTGCAAGGATGAAACAAAGGATGAGCGATACTACAAATTTTTCTATCATCACTGCTCGCAACAATTCAATGTGTTGTTCGTCGCTGTTCATCACTTTAAAGGCACTGCCTAGTACCGTACGTAAATTGTCGCGCACGGTATTTATTTTATATCCTTGTTTTACCTTAAGTTCCAGAGCCGACCGCAACCCTTGGCAGTTAAAGAGCTCTTCTGTAAATTCTATAGGTGCAAATACATAGTTGTCATCATACTGCCTCTCTATGCCAAACACTGCGGTGGGCATGAGGCTGGCATGATTATATGGAGCATTCAACGAGCCGGGCTTATTCACCTTATCTTTATCCGGATAGTAAAACACCAGCGGATTATATCGGTTGTTGAGAGCTATTGACAGTTTGTGCTGTATTCCCCTGCCTATAATAGCTAGCGGTATATTTTTTTCATGAAGTTTGAGTTTGCCTTCTACAATCATGGAATCTATGCGGTGATGTTGCAAAAAATTTTCACTGACGCCTTTCAAAATTACTATATCATTTTTGTCGTTATATTTTACAAATACATTATCCTCTATTACTTCTGTGATGACCTGTATTCCTTCAACAGATTTGATGAGGTTTAGCAACTGCTCCGTTTTTTCGAAAGTTTTTCCGTTTGCCGGTATAATTTTTATTTCCGGATCAAAGGTGTTGTAAAGTTTTCTGATAATATCCTCCATACCGTTGAATACGGAAAGTACTACCACGATAGCACAGGTAAAGAGAGCCACTCCCATGATGGATATCATGGATATAACATTGATGAAGCTCATTTTCTTACCGAACAAAAAATAACGGCGTGCTATGAAAATGGATACATTCATCAGTATCTGATTAAGGTTATGAGGATGCTTTGTGTTTTCTTTGCATGCCGAATTGTATTATGCGGTCAATAAAGTCGTATGGAGTGTATCCATTAAGGGCAGCCTGATGGAAGATGCATGTAGCCGGCGTCATTCCGGGTAATGAGTTTACCTCAATGATTACTACTTCAACATTGTTGGCATCATATATTTTTACAAAAGCATCTATACGGGCATAGCCTTCAATATGAAGTATTTCGGCTACTCTTTTAAGGGTCATTTTAACCTGTTCAGCTATATGCTGGCGTTCGGAAGGGTCGTTGGAAAAGCGAGCGGGAGTGATGTTTTGTCCTTCGCCGGCAAGGAATTTCTCTTCCAAAGTGAGTACGTCGCCGGATGCCAGAGTTTCTGAGGGCTCAAACATTTCATAGTGTATTCGGCCTTCAGAATCATAATGAGTTAGTAAACCACCGGTAATTTCCAAAAAATGTCGTGCATGATCTCTTCGAATGATATCTTCAATCATAAAAAAAGATTTTTGCGGAAATTCTTCATTGGGCTTCAGTTTTAATAAATGGCTGCTTTCTGTATTGCGGATACCTTCCCAGCCAAACATCATTTTTGCGTAAGCAGTAAGTTCCTCTCTGTTATGAATGATTTTTACAGCTGAACTGCAGCCATCGTCAGCAGGCTTGGCAATGAAAGGATAAGAAAAGTGGTTTTCAATTTTATGCATCAGGTCGAAGTAGAAGTGCTCCCACTCTTGTTTATACACGAGCATTGAGTTTGCCACACTTATGCCGTTTTCTCTGAGTATGCGGTTGGTTTCATATTTGTTTATGGTAATTTGCGAAGTGGCAATACCGGAACCATTGTAAGGGATATTGCGTTTTTCCAGTTCGGCTTGTACAGAGCCATCTTCTCCCGGCCTGCCATGCAGGGCTATAAAAGCAAAGTCGCACAGGGATGCCAACTCATCGTACGATATTTTTCGCACATCATAAATAGCTTGTTGGGTATACGTAGCCGTAATTTCTTTGGCCTGCTCGGCAATCTGAACCAACACGGGATGTCTCTCTCTTGGATGATAGGCTTTGTCGCTGATATCGTCGGCATTGTCTTTGAGCATCATACTTATGGGTATGACAAACAATGTGTGTTCGTATTCACTCCCGGAAACAAATATGGGTATAGGCTCATACACTGCACTGGAAGATAATTTTTCATAAATATTTCTGCCGCTTTCTACAGATATATGACGCTCGGTAGAAATACCTCCCATGAGTACAGCTACGCGTATTTTTTGCTGAGGCGAGTTTTTTTGTTGCGTCAGTTTATCATCAAGTTGTTGTAATAATTTCCTTACATGATAGGAATTTTTGCCTCCTTGTATGCGCTCTTGCAAAGAAGTGCGAATGATGTAGGTGAGAAATCGCGATGGGTTTAGTCCTATCTCTGCGGCCTGGTGAAAAAAGAAAGAAGACGGCAACATGCCGGAGGTAGTATTGGGGTCGTTGAGGAATACTTCTCCCTCCGAAGTTACGAATCCATCTATACGGGCGTATACGTTGAAGGCAAAAGTTTTGAAGAGGCGTTCACATTCCAGTCTTATGAGTTGTATGGTATTTTCAGGTAGATCTATGGGTGTAATTTTTCTGGACATTCCGGGCAGGTATTTTGCGCGATAGTCAAAGTATTCATCCGATTTTATGATTTCGGTAGGAGGCAAAGCTAAAGGCATACCATTGGTATTACGAATAACTATACATGAAAACTCTTTGCCTTGTATGTATGACTCCAGTATAATTTGCTGCTCACCTTTTGCGCTCTCTATAAGCAATGCTGATGTGTTTGAACTGAAATATTGGTTCAGAAAATTCATCAAGTCGTCCGGATGAGCTATTAATTGATCATGAATTACTACGGGTAAGCCTATACCTTCACGTATGTCTGAGAGCTTACGTATATATTGTATTTTTTGTTCTTCATCGTATTGCAACCATTCTTCTTTGGATAGTTCCTGAACGAAAAAGGCTTTGTTTACGGCTTTGAAGAAGCTATCGGGATTTTTTTCTTTCAACACCACTACGCCAATGGAAGAACCTTGAGAAGAAGGCTTTATTACTAGCGGAAATCCGACTTCTTGAAAACATCGGAATTGCAATTGCTCTCTGTCGGGAGCATAGTACCAATCGTTTTTATTTAAAACGATATTATTGGGCCTGTTGAAGCCGGCATTAGCCATGAGTTCATGTTGCACAGCTTTACTGATGCCGATGGCAGAGGGTAATATACCGGATCCGCTGTATGGTATTTCATACCATTCTAATAGGCCCTGTATGGAACCATCTTCGCCATAAGGTCCGTGATAGGCCAGAAAAGCAAAGTCTATATAGTTTTTGAACTCTTCAGGTTGAATTTTTTTTCCTACAGATGATATTATGGATTGAAGCTCATGTTCCGGTAAGTTTATAAGAGACTCTATGTAAACCTGAAATCGCTGTGAGGGAGATATGCTATACTGTGCAGGTGGATAAAAGTCGCGAATGGTGCCTTTGTAAATGTTTGTCCAGTTGATGAGAATAAAATTTCCGAGACTGTCTGTAAAAATAGGAACGGGAGTAAAGATTTGTTTATCCAAGTTATCAAATACAGTACGGCCTCCGGCGAAAGATATTTCTCTTTCTTTGGATTGGCCTCCGAAAAAAATTCCAATTTTCATAAAGGTGATAATTTAAAGTTGATGGATAAAAATGTAAAACAGAATTTCTACGGCAACTCGTTTATGGTTATTACAGATTTAATTTCGGGTACTTCTTTTTTTATGGCTTCTTCTACACCTGCTTTAAGTGTCATCGTACTCATGGGGCAAGAACCGCAATTGCCTATCAACTCAATTTTAAGCACCATTTCGTCAGAGACATCCACCACTCGCACATTTCCACCATCGGCTTCCATGTAGGGACGTATACTGTTTAATGCATTTTCAATTTTGTCTATAAGTTCTTGTTTGGTTAGTGTAGTGTTACTCATAGAGTACAAATCAAGAGTTTATTTCGGTGTTTTCGACTATGTGTTTCTGCGCGTTTATTATGGCTATTTGTCTTGCTACTTTTTCAGCAAATTCAATAAATGCTTTTGCAACAATGTCATTGTCCATTACTTTGGGCTTGCCCTTATCTCCACTTTCACGTATGGATTGTACCAAAGGTATTTGTCCTAATAATTCTACGTTATTTTTTTGAGCAAGTTCAAGTCCTCCATTTTTGCCGAATACATAATATTTATTTTCGGGCAACTCTTGCGGAGTGAACCACGCCATATTTTCTACCACTCCTATCACAGGAACACTCAATTGAGGTTGTCTAAACATGCTTAAAGCTTTTTGTGCATCGGCCAGAGCTACCTTTTGCGGAGTGGTAACGATGATGGCCCCTGTCAACGGTACGGTTTGGACTAAAGTCAAATGAATGTCGCTGGTGCCCGGGGGCAAGTCAACAAGCATATAATCCAGTTCACCCCATTTACAATCAGAGATGAACTGCCTCAATGCAGAACTTGCCATAGGTCCTCTCCACACGATGGCACTATCCGGTGGAGCCAGAAATCCGATGGATATCAACTTCACTCCATATTGCGATATGGGAATGATATAGTTTTTTCCGTTTTCCTGAATTACGGCAGGTCGTTCGTTTTCTACATCAAACAGTATGGGCTGTGAGGGCCCGTAAATGTCTGCATCAATAATCCCGACAGTAGCTCCTGACTGAATCAGAGCCATTGCTAAATTTGCTGTAATGGTAGATTTGCCTACGCCTCCTTTTCCGGAAGCAATAGCAATGATATTTTTTACTCCCGGTAATAGGGGCTCGGAACTACGTGTAGTAGTTACATCGGCTGTCATGCTGATTTTTATATGCACATCGGGTGCTATGTTTAGAATAGCTTCCTCACAACTTTTGCGTATATGCTCCTTTAAAGGACATGCCGGAGTGGTGAGTACAATGGTAAAGCTTACCTCTTTGTCTTTTATCACAATATCCCTGACCATATTGAGCGTGATTATGTCTTTTTTCAAATCAGGCTCTTCTACTGTGGATAATGCTTTACGTATATCTTCAACGGTTACGGACATTTGCAATGGTATTATTTACAGCAGCAAGTTAATTAAAAATGTGATATAGTAACATATTTAAGCGAAGAAGCAATGTGCAATTAATAGGAATAGATATAAAGCGTTTTTTTGGAAAAAACTGCTATGCGGCCTTGCATGACCAATGCCAGCATAGATTCACCTGATAGGGGTACATGCATTGTGCGCTCGGCGCCTGTGTATATGTTGTAAAAACGAACCTCATTTCCTCTGCAATAATACAGTTCGTCTTTAAAAAAATTGAAGTAAGTAGCTCCTGAGATGGGCAACTTGTATTTATAATTTCCAAAAATATCAAATACAAGTACTCCGGAATTTTTATCATTTATGAAAAGTTGATTTTGATACTCGCGTATGTGAGTAAGTTCGTACTGAGCAGGATTGAGAAGCAAATCAAGAGGTGTAGTCAGTTCGACTTTATTCATACTGATATTATATTTTTTCAGGCTGAAATCTACTTCATCAACTACCCATAGGTTGTTGTCGAAACTGTTCGTAGCGATTCGGGCAAAGCGAATAAGGTCGCGGTTGAAAGCTTTGTTAGGAGCGGGATTGAGAAATCTATCCAACAATACAAATTCCTGAAAATTGCGGTAAAACAAAAATATGTTCATGTTTCGCCATGCTTCTACAAGAGTAATATTTCCCTTTTTTAGTGGCGAAAAAATCTGAACCATTGTGCCCGTTGAATCGTATTTATACAAATTGTCGTTAGCATCTGAAAAATAGATATAGTTGTAACGATCAATGGAGACGGATTGAACTTCAGAAGAGAGAGAAATTTTTTTGTACAATTTTAAGGAGTCGCAATATATATTGGATGAATTTATGACAAGGTACAATAATGTCATAAAAAAAATACAAACCTCATGCTTTTCAGGTTTTATGGGCACTTCAGAATGTTTAAATTGTTTCACAGTTGTATACTTATGGCTTGTTTTGAAAAAAAATATTTTACATTTTATCGGTTTAAAATTTCACTACTCATAGAAATGGGATAAATGTTTTTAGGGTTGCCATTACGAACATTAAATATAAAACAAAATACAATCCAAATATTGAACATCAATAGAAAACTTTTATTGTTAGCGAGTTTTATACTTTTTCAATTCGTTGCTCGCCACGCTATGTCTCAGCGCGTGCTGGAACTAAATGACTACAATGAAGCCTACATTTTAGAGGGAGATCTGTTGGAGATTTATGAAGATAAAAAACGTACATTGACATTTGCAGAAGTAAGCTCCCCTTCTTTCAAAGGATTTGTGGTGAATAAAAAGAAACACGCCTATAATGAAAACCCCTCTTCTGCATATTGGATCAGATTCAGGCTGCTGAATAAATGTCGGTTCGACAAAAGTTTTATACTGGAAACATACTCTCCCAATACGAATCATTTACAGTTTTACGTGCCCGGACCTTCCAATACTTATCGCTTAAAAGAAGCAGGAGATAATTTTAAGTTTCACAAAAGGGAGCACCTCAACAAAAATTTAATTTTTGACCTACCGGTAGATGATGGTGAAAATACTCAAGTCTACTATCTGAGGGTATACTCGCAAAACTACAGTGGATTTGACTTTAGGATAAAGTCGGTCAATTTTTTCATGCACTACATCACAAATGAGTATTACTTCCTGGGCATGTTTTATGGTATATTGTTTATTATGGCCATTTATAATTTTTTGTTTTACTTTTCGGTTCGGGAGAAGGTATATCTGTATTATGTATTTTACGTGGCGTGCGGCATGCTGAGCACCATGACAGAAGATGGTCTGGGCTTTCAGTTTTTATGGTCGGATTATCCTCATCTCATTCCTTTTATTGAATATAAATTAGTGCCCTCACTGTTGATGCTCACATTTGTCATGTATTCTATCACTTTTTTAGACCTGAAAAAAAATTTTCCCAGAGAGAGAAAAATATTAATCTACACAGTGGCAGGATATTTTGTGTATTTCATATTCACATTAACTTTCATCCCTTCACTTAGTGATTTAAAATTCGTTTATGTGATACCTTTTGTTGTGACTTATGGCATTGCAGTGTATTGCTTCAAAAAAGGCTATAAACCAGCAAGGTTTTTTATTGTAGGCTATACATTTATATTTATTAGTATTATCGTTATTCAGTTGCGTTCTATGAACATATTGCCGGGCAATATACTTACGGTATATAGCTTGAATTATGGTTTAGTGCTTGAGGTCGTGATACTTTCATTTGCTTTGTCAGACAGAGTACGTATAATAAAGAAAGAGAAAGAAGAAGCACAACGCCAGATTATAGAAAAGCTGGAGCAAAACAAATTACTACAAGAAAAAGTAAATCGCGAGCTTGAGCAAAAAGTGGCCGAGCGTACCAAAGAACTGCAAGAGAAAAATCAAGAGTTGGAAGATGCCAATCAGAAATTAAAATTATTGAATGAAAAAATAAATGAGATGAATGCCAAATTAGATTACGATAACTGGCATTTGAAAAAGGACCTGAAGGAAGATCTTAAAGCAAGAATTATTGATGCAGAAGTTTCTTATGAAGAGTTCAGCAAAATATTTCCGGATGAAGTTACCTGCTTTAGGTATTTAGAGGAATTAAAATGGAGTAAAGGATTTAAATGTCGTAAATGCTCAAACCCAAAATACACAAAAGGCCCCAAGCCCTTTACCAGAAAATGTACGCGATGTGGTAATGTAGAGTCTACTACGGCATACACTTTATTTCATGGAGTACGTTTTGATATAAATAAAGCTTTTTACATGACGTATATTATTCACAGACGAGGGAATAAAATTACACTTGATGAACTCTCTCAGATTTTGTCACTAAGAAGAAATACATGCTGGAGTTTTAAAAAGAAAGTGCTGGAGCACATAGAGAAATTTAAGAGTAAGAATAAGGATGGACGGTTGGAATCGTGGGAAGAAATTATACTATGACAGTAACCAGATTTTTTTGTTATTGCCAAAAAATATGTAATATTGCGTCCCTTTCATAGGGCCCTTAGCTCAGACGGTTAGAGCACCTGACTCATAATCAGGGGGTCGCTGGTTCGATCCCAGCAGGGCCCACTTAATGATAAAGCAGTAAAACCGGCTCAGCAACAAACTATACTTGCATTTTTACTAAGCCTGCTTAAACCCCAAAACTTCATCTCATTACATGCAGGAAAATGTTGGACTCAATAAGCAGTTAAAATCATTGCTGAAGCAATAATTTCAGTTGCGTTTTGCATTTCAGAACTCATAGGATACTGTCCCAAAATCGTCATTAGCTTAAATTTTCAAATAATTGTTGTTAGAAAATTGCGATTAAAAAGTGCTAATAACGAATAACGAAAGATGTTATTTGAGTTTTTAGTTCACATTGAAGCACGGTTTATCGTCGTGAGAAAATCTTACAGGTCACTATTTGTTACTTTTAAAGCCTTGATTTGTGAGTGCCTTTCCTTGAACCTTTGGCGACAATAAACCTCGTTTTGAAACTTCGTTTGAAGCGTACCAAACAATGCTTTCCAATGACAATTTTGGAATTAAATGAAAACGTAATTAATAATTAATTGAGAGACTAGCCCCATGTTTTTAAAGACACTTGGCATCATCTTTGCAATGATCATGTAGCAATTATTTTACATGTCAAACCAAAATCTGATTGTTTATGAGAACTAAAAATGTTATTTACATCTGCACTTTTGTTAGTGCCATGCTTTTGCTTACTTTCACTCAATGTAAAAAGAAAAAATCTGATCCTGATCCAACTCAACAAAATGAAGCTACTTGGACATCATCCGGAAATTCTACGGTATCCACTTTTCTAAAAACATTGGCACAAGCTCCTGCATCGGCCAATATACCTGCCTCCGGAGGCTCCATAAGCCAAAACGGTATAACGGTTGATATTCCTTCAGGCCTTTTCAAAAAACAGGATGGAACAAATTATAATGGTGTAGCACAATGCTTACTCTACACAATGACCGATATAGAGGATATGATACACAGAAGAGGCTCTACCATATCACCTTCAGGAGATTTACTGATAAGTTCCGGAATGTTTAAACTTGAGGCAAAAGATACATCAGGAAACCCGCTAAGTATACGTGCAGGGGCAACTTACTCGGCCGTTATAAATTCACCATACGACACACTGGATGATGTGTTTCGTGGAACCATAAGTGCGGCCAATGGCGGACAAATCACCTGGAATGAATGGCCAAACACTCAAACAGATAGAGGTCCAACGGGACCTGGTTCAACGCGTCTGTTAGGGTTAAATGATACTGAATGGTGCAATCTTGATCGCTATATGAATGATCCTAATCTCACTCACTTGTATGTCACTCTTCCTGACGGTTTCACCTCTTCCAACTCTGAGGTTGTAATAAGATATGTTCCTGATAGAGCTGTGGCATATCTTCCCGCAAATCCAACGCTGAAGAAATTTACAACAGATGGTAGCTCATACAAGGTTGTTCAAGGGCGCACTATCAAAGTATTAGCACTTGCCAAAAAAGATAACAAATATTACTATAAAGTAGAAACCATACCGAGCATCAATGCTAATCATGAGTTGGTAATCACGTCAATGACTGAAACAACAGAAACTGATTTCAAAAATCAGATAAGTAACTTCTAAAATTACACGTTACGCAAAGACGAAAGCCCATTTTATGCCACTTTTGTATAATTTGAACAAAAGTCTCACAGCATAAAATGGGCTTTTAATCTTTTTGAAAAACAAAGAGCAATCTTATTACAATCAAAACCTCATTATAATTTTTATTAATAACGAGTAACTATCGGCTTACACACCAAGGCCATTTTTAGCTATTTCACAACTTCCAGATGTATTCTATTTTTTTTCAGATTCTTTAAAAAATTTTTTTTGAAATATAACAATGATGCACACACTCACAAATATAGAAGCATCTGCAAAATTAAATATAGGCCATAGAGCGTAGTATTCGCCGCCAAATATTGGCACCCAGCTTGGAATGTAACAATTACAAATGTCTATGTAGAACATATCAATCACTTTACCGTGAAACCACGGAGTAGGAGGCATTACCATTTCTTTCGTGCCGGGGTCGTATATCATGCTCACTAAATCGTCGCCGAGGAGGGCACCATAGAAAGTGCTGTCTACCACATTTCCTATGGCACCACCGAGTATTCCGCCAATACACCAAAGTAATCCCGGATGCGTATCTTTTTTTGCCAGCCTGTACAAATAAATCCCTATGACTACCATAGCCACAAGGCGAAATATAGTGAGTATCATTTTTCCATATTGCGATCCTATCTCAATCCCAAACGCCATGCCCGGGTTTGTGATGTAATGCAGCTTGAACCAATTGCCCAAAACCGGTATGTAGTAGCCTTCGTAGGGAAAGGTTTTGTACACAGTGAGTTTTATGGCTTGGTCTATGATGATGATGCTGAGCGTAAGCAAGTAATATTTGGTGTATTTCATTTCTGATGTTGGGTAGGTTAATTTTTTACGAGCATGATAAAGGGAATATTGTCTATTGTTCTATTTTAAGCATTAGTTCAAACTCATCCATATCTACCGGAATACCATCGGGCAGGCTATCCAGTAAGGATAGATTTGTAGCTTGGGTTTCAGTGCATATGTATTCTTTATTGGAAAGTAGAGCATCATCTACGAGTTCATTTTTCCTGAGGACAGAAATTTTTATTTTGTCCAGCACATCAAGTCCCATTTCTTTACGCAGGTTTTGTATGCGATTTACCAGGTCGCGGGCGATGCCTTCTTTTTTCAACTCATCGGTTACATTTACGTCAAGCGCAACAGTGATACCATTTGCGGAGGCAACTGCCCACCCGGGTATGTCATGGGAAGTGATCTCTACATCTTCCGGGGTAAGGGTTAAAGAATAGCCATCATTAAGTATCAAAGAGTAGGTATGCTCGCGCTCTATTCGTGCAATGTCGTCTTGCGAAAAAGACGAGATAGCTGTAGAGATCTCTTTAAGTCTGGAGCCATGTTCTTTTCCGAGTTTGCGGAAGTTTGGCTTAATTTTTTTAACCAAAACTCCTGAGGTATCGTCAATATATTCAATTTTTTTGACGTTTACTTCTGATAAGATCAGCTCCTTTACCGAATCTATTTGTTGCTTTGATTTTTCATTGAGCACAGGGATGAGAATTTTGGAGAGTGGCAAGCGCACCCGCAGATTATGAGCTTTACGCAATGAATGCACCAATGAGGATATTTGCTGGGCGTAATTCATGCGGGTTTCCAATTCTTCATCAATAGCCTTCTCATACACATCGGGGAAGTTGGTAAGGTGTATGGATATGGGCTTTTCACGGCGGGTTACGTGGTTGAGGTCTTGGTAAATTTTTTCGGTATAAAACGGTGCAACCGGTGCAGCCAGTTTAGCTACGATATTCAGGCAGGCGTAGAGGGTTTGATAAGCAGCTATTTTATCCTCGTTGTATTCGTTTTTCCAGAACCTTTTTCTGTTGAGGCGAACATACCAGTTGCTGAGGTCATCGCACACGAAGTCTTCTATAGCACGTACGGCTTTTGTGGGTTCGTAGTTGTGATAGGCTTGATCTACCGTTTTTATGAGGTTGTTGACTTTAGATATTATCCACCGGTCGCTTTCAGAGCGCCTTTCGAGGGGTATATTTTTTTCTTTGTAAGCAAAGCCATCCAGGTTAGCATAGAGGGCAAAGAAGGAGTACGTATTTTGCAAGGTGCTGAAAAATTTTCGCTGCACTTCTTCCACGCCATCGAGGTTAAACTTAAGATTATCCCATGGAGGCGCATTGCCAATCATGTACCAACGTGTGGCGTCGGCGCCGTATTTTTCCACAGTAGTGAAAGGGTCAATTACATTTCCTTTGCGTTTCGACATTTTTTCTCCGTTTTTGTCGAGCACAAGTCCGGTGGAGAGCACATTTTTGAAAGCTACGCTGTCGAAGAGCATGCCCGCGATGGCGTGCAGAGTAAAAAACCATCCACGCGTTTGATCTACACCTTCAGAGATAAAGTCGGCAGGAAATATTTCATCCAATTTTTTTTCTGACTCAAAAGGCCAGTGGTGTTGGGCGTAAGGCATGGCACCCGAATCGAACCACACATCAACAAGGTCGGGCTCGCGAAACATAGGCTTGCCGCTGTCAGAAACAAGAATAACATCGTCCACATAAGGCCTGTGCAGGTCTTTGATTCCGGATGTATTAATTTTAAGCAAAGCCTCTTTTTGAGCGTCGTTTAGTCCTAGTGAGGCTACAGATTTTACGGCTTTAGCCATTTCTTTTCGTAATTCATCCATGGAACCTATGCATTTTTCCTCGGTTCCATCTTCGGTTCGCCACACGGGTAGGGGTGTGCCCCAATAACGTGAACGCGAGAGATTCCAATCTACAAGATTTTCAAGCCAGTTACCAAAGCGTCCGGTGCCTGTAGATTCAGGCTTCCAGTTTATGGTTTTGTTGAGTTCTACCAGCTTGTCTTTTACGGCTGTGGTTTTGATAAACCATGAGTCAAGTGGGTAATACAGCACAGGCTTATCGGTACGCCAACAATGAGGGTAAGAGTGTTCGTATTTTTCTACACGAAAAGCTTTGTTTTCGAGTTTAAGTTTCAGTGCGATGCGTTCGTCTACGTTGAGATATTTGTCCAGTTTAGCTATGATATGCTGTAGCCGTTGTTGCTGCTTTAAGAGTTCGGTATGCTTTTCTTCTTGACTCAGATAATCTTCTTTGACGTATTCACCCGCAAATCCATAGGTGTCGTCGTGCATTTGAGCTACGAAGCGACCGCGTTTGTCTACAAGAGGGACATCTTTGCCGGTTTCGTCTTTTACGGTTATTGGGGGTATACCGGATTGTTGAGCCACGCGAAAGTCGTCTGCACCAAAGGTGGGGGCAATGTGTACTATGCCGGTTCCATCTTCGGTGCTCACAAAATCGCCGGGTATAATGCGGAAAGCCGGCAATTGTGGCCTAACGTAGGGAAGCAATTGTTCATATTCAAGTCCAACAAGGCTAGTGCCTTTAAATTCAGCTACTACTGACCAAGGTATGTTCTTGCCTGATGAGTCGTAAGCAGAGAAATCAGCGTCTTTACTTTTTTCGTTGAAATATTTTCCAATCAGCTCTTTTGCTAATACCACACATATAGGTTGGTGCGTGTATGGGTTGAATGTTTTGATCAATGCATATGAGATTTTTTCGCCAACGGCGAGAGCAGAATTAGAGGGGAGTGTCCAGGGAGTGGTAGTCCATGCGAGTATATAAACATCTTCCCAACCTTCCCCAAATGAGAAATCAGTATTACTCTGTAATGTTCTCACGAGATTTTCAAGAGTGTGTTTCGAATGCTGCGTAAGCTTAAATTGTGCTACTACAGAAGTGTCTTTCACATTTCTGTAGCAACCGGGCTGGTTTAGCTCATGCGAACTTAAGCCGGTACCGGCAGCAGGAGAGTAGGGTTGTATGGTATACCCTTTGTAGAGTAATCCTTTTTCATATAATTTTTTTAGCAGATACCAACAACTTTCGATGTATGTGTTTTCGAAAGTGATGTATGGATTTTTTAGATCCACCCAATAGCCAATTTTTTCTGTAAGTTCATCCCATTCGGTTTTATATCGCATCACCGTTTGGCGGCATTTTTCATTATATTCTTCTACCGAAATTTTTTTGCCTATATCTTCTTTACTGATGCCCAATTCTTTTTCCACTTGCAGTTCAACTGGCAATCCATGAGCATCCCAACCGCCTTTGCGAATCACTTTGAAGCCTTTCATGGTTTTGTAGCGGCAGAAAATATCTTTTACCGTACGTGCCATGACGTGATGAATGCCGGGGGTACCGTTGGCAGATGGTGGGCCTTCATAAAAAATAAAAGTCGCATGATCTTCTCTGCTATCTATGGACTGTTCAAAAACTTTGTTTTTTTTCCAAAACTTCAGTATTTCTTCGTCAACTTTGGATATGTCGATGTTTTTATGATCAGGATACTTTTTTTTCACAAGCGCTATGGTTTAAGGAGGGCAAATTTACATTAATTTTTTATTGGGTAAAATCTGCTTTACGATAGCACAGAAAAGTCATTCAAAGCTACCAATCTTCATCACATCTTTTATCATCTGAACTATAAACAATGACAAAACTTTCACAATTGTCTGAACTGAATGAATTCACATGATTAGTTTTTTGCTGTTATCTGACTGTCTATTGTGTCTTTTGTTTGTGATGAGTTATAATTCTTCTGTCATTGATTTTGGCAATGAATATTTAACTGAAATTAATCAGACAAAAAACATCACTGACTAAAAAAAACGATACAGCAACCAAGCGGTATTCAACTATTGTATAGTGGATAAAGAAAGATACTACCTTTAATGAAAACCACACAAAGTGTTTCATTCCCCATGCAACCATTTCTTCTTTGCGATGAGTTCTTCTTCGGTTTCTCTCACGTCGGGGTCATCAACACAACAATCCACCGGGCACACGGCAGCGCATTGGGGCTCTTCATGAAAACCGGTACATTCCGTGCATTTGCTGGAAACGATGTAATATAAATCATTAGAAACAGGCTCCATAGGTGTATTGGCGTCTATTTCAGTGCCGTCTTCTAATGTAACGACTTTCAACTTAGTGCCTCCGGCATATGTCCACTGAGCGCCCCCCTCATATATAGCTGTGTTGGGGCATTCTGGTTCACATGCTCCACAGTTAATACATTCTTCAGTTATTTTGATCGCCATATAAATTTCTCATTCAGAAGTTTGCAAAAGTATAACAGAATATGACTTTATTCAAGCAATATTTTAGATTTATCTGTAAAAACATTTGTGCATGATGAATAGTTCGGATGAGATTTTAGATTTTGCTGAATTAGGGAAAACTTTGCGTGCGCTCACACATGAGCAAATAAAGGCTTTGCATGCGGAAGCCGGTATGCGAAATCCATGGTTCACGTTTGATAATGTAAAGCGGGCGTTGGAGGCTATAGGAGAGATGTTGGATGAAAAGGTTCTCATTGCATGGGCATCGCGGTATACTCGAAAAAACAAATCTGCTCAACGTATAGGTGTGGTAATGGCCGGCAACATACCATTAGTAGGATTTCATGATTTTTTATGTGTATTGGTGAGCGGGCATATTCTGATGGCCAAACTTTCATCAGATGATGAAGTACTGATGAAGCATATATTTTCTATGCTATGCAAGATAAATCCTAAATACAATGAAAGAGTGTTTTTTGTTGAGAGGCTGAAAGATATACACGCCGTAATTGCTACGGGAAGTAATAATACAGCAAGGTATTTTGAATATTATTTTTCTAAATATCCTCACATCATAAGGAAAAGCCGCACATCTGTAGCTGTGCTGATGGGAGATGAGACAGAGCAAGATATGAAGGCTTTGGCAGAAGATGTCTTTAGTTATTTTGGATTAGGTTGCCGAAATGTATCTAAAATTTTTGTTCCTGAGAGCTATCCTCTTGGCCGTATGGTATCGGCGTTTCAACATTATAGTGATATTATCAACCACACGAAATATGCTAACAATTATGAATACAATAAAGCCATTTACATGTTAAAACCTGTATTGCATTTAGATGCCGGTTTTTTCTTGCTTACGGAAAGCGAACAACTGTTCTCACCCATTGCGGTAGTATATTATCAAAAATACCGAAATATGGATGAGTTGAAAAAACACCTTGATTCAATAAAAAATAACCTTCAATGCGTGGTATGCAAACACAAAATAATAGATACCGCAGTGCCTCCCGGCAAAGCTCAAAGACCAACTCTTTATGACTATGCCGATGGAATAAATACTATGGAGTTTTTACATGTCTTGTAGTGCCAATGCTAATCTTAAGTATTGATACCATACTTGATATAAAGTGTATGTATGGCTAACACATAGTTAGAAGATAGAATGCCAGTTATGATGTATCCCAAAAAAACTTTTATTTCATAAGGTGTCTAAAATGTTTGATTATGGGATTCAAATACATCATCTTTACTTGATAAGTTTAAAATTGTAAATCCGATCCCCTAAAGTTACTTTCAGAAAATACAAACCATTTGGCAGATCATGAGTGCTTATCTCATACAAAGATTTAGAGTAAGTTTTCGCGTGCATTATATCTTTACCATCTAAAGTTGATAAAGCTAAGCTGATATCCGTTTCCTCTGGATCGGGAATCTTTATATTAAGTTTGTCTGAGAAGGGTACAGGGAAAACGATTATTCCGGAAAGCTCATGGCTGTTGATGACCTTTACATCTGAGTAGGATGTATCGTTATTTTCAACAATCTTAATACGGTAATAGACCGTTTCACCAGAGTAGATATGGTCCGTATACTCATAGTGTGGAGAACCGGTATATGTGATGCTATGTATGTTGTAAAAAAATAGATTGTCGTAGCTTTTTTGAACATAAAATTTTTGGATTTTATCAGAAGGAGCAACCGACCAACGTAACAACACCCCTTGCATATCAGTAGATGCATTAAATGATAAAAGTTGAACAGGTAATGGTGAGCTGGTTTTACTCAATGTCCAGGGAGAGAACATAGTTACTCCGGGCACGGTTACTCTATTGAGGCTTGCATTTTCAGTTTGTCCGGGTAAATATGGTTGCCATTGGTTCGTAGATGCTTCGTAACGTTGTGCGTTCAGAATTGCCTCGTCGGAGGGCTCTTCAGCATCATCGTAAGTGAAGGTTATTGTCGCATTGAAAGCGGAAGTTCCGGTGCGATCTATTTGCCAGAATCTATCTACAACATTTGCAGAGTTATCTGAAGAACCATTCAGAAGATTAGTCACTAACACCGGTGTTACCGGATATGGTGTGTTATCAACTCCGGTTGAATATGTAGACACTATAACATTACCTACATTGCCTGTGTTTAACTTAAATATCAACGGTATATATGTGGTTGAATTTTTACCGAAAGGGAATTCACGACTGCTAGTGTTGTTGTTTATTCGCCACTCGATTTTACTTGAGTTATCTGGATCTTCACTTTCCACCCAACCATTTGTTCTTACCACAGCAGCTCCTGAAGGATTATCAATATACAATGTATTTTTATTGAGGTCAATTTTGCCGTTGACCAAGTGTAGAGTATTGTATACGCTGACGTTTCTGTTGAAGATCAAATCACCTGATGGTTTATCAGAACGCAATCGGAAAATAGATAAACTTCCGTTACCCGAAATGTTTTGATTTGTACTACCCGTAAAGCTCCATTCACGATCTCCAGTATTACCGTAAGTTACAGCTCCATGGACAATTAAGTTACCTTTCAGATTGATACCTGTTCCTCTGTTTCTTAAAGTATCTCCGCTTTGGACTACAACATTGCCCATTACCAAAATATAATTGCCTGCGGAAGTGTTGTTGTAATTCAATCTGAGCGTTGATAAACCTGATCCACCTACATCTAAATTTCCTTTTATGACGGCAGGTACACCTGAGCCACAAAAGCAAGATAAACCAGTTGTGTTCCAATTGTCGGGAAGGTAATTTTCGAAAATTAAATTTCCATAGTAGGCACCACCTTCAGATGCAAAGACGGGATACCTGTTGGGTGATTCTCTTCTTATGTACCAGTTAGAATTGGCAGGTATTGAAGCCATTGTACCTTCATAGTTATCTCTCCACGGATCGGGGTTACCTTGTGCTGATTTTATGAAATTCGCGCCACTTGCTAATTCCCACGTAGCCCCAGGTGCAAACACTGCAGCTTTGGTAGAAGAATCTTTAAACGTTCCTTGTATTACAAAATCTGGTGAACCCATACCGTTATTAATGTTTAGAGCTCCGTTTCTTAAAGTTAAAATTGCATTACTACTTACTGCAGTTTCATCGAGCCACAAAGTGTCTCTCGTATCGGCGATTTGAATTGAATGAGAATCACGAATAACTATCGTATTATCATCTTTATCTGGTACTTTACATGCATTAATCCAATTAGTGCCATCAATAGATGCTTCCCAACTGTTAACATCACAAAACTCTCCGGAATTTTTGCTTCTATAATAAGATGTAGGGGGATTTGAAAAAATGGTATTGACCGTTCTAACATAATTCGTCATGTTTAATGCACCACCACTTCCTCCCGTTGGTGTTACTGTAGACAAACATCCCCATACTCCATCGGGTTCAGTGATGCTTGAAACCAGTGAAGCGTCATTTAGCGAGTATTGATCTATTCTTCTCACACCATTAATGTTGGCATTTGGAATTATAGTTCCCCAGGCGCCATTTATACCGTTCACGTTGGAGGTGTAATATCCCACGTTTGAGAATGTGGTGTCATCGTTTTCTACATAGGTTACTGACAGAGGCCTTCCTGTAGCATTTACATTATCATACAAAGCGATTATGTTTTTGCTCATAGCTCCCGTATTGCCACATATACCCGTAGCTGAATCAACTCCATAACCGTTATAAAATCTCAACACCCTGATACCTAAGTCTAATGCTCTTCTGTGCAATATTGTACCTGAATTGTTGGCAAGCACAATCATAGGATAAACAATATTTCCTGCAGTAAATCTGGAATCGCCAGAGGTTACAAAACAAAACCATCCTGTGTAGTTTCCTGTTGCGTCTGTTGTAAAAGTTTCATAATTGCCTGTCGTATTTACATTTGGGTTGGTGGTGTATGTAAATGTAGATGTTACATGATTCATCAATAAAGAGTTGCCAGCCCCTGAAAAAGTGCTTCCAAAATCTGACATCAGCGCAACTCTGCAATAATAACGGTAAGTTGTATTAGGAGTAAGATTTGTAACTTGAGCCCTGAATACATGGGGAAGGCGATTGTTATGGCCTATGCAATATTGAGGAACTAATATTCCGGTAAAATTGCTCTGAACAAGAGTAGCCTGTCCAAACAAATTGGCCATAATCAGTACAGTGAAAATAACTTTCAAGCAAAAAAATTTTACCGATATCATATTCATTTCATGCTATAAATTACCACTTCGTAGATACTCACAAATATTACGACTCAGCACCTGCTAATGTTTCATGAAAATGGACATAGTTTTAACTTCAAATTTCATGCCATCTACATCTTGGAGGATAGTGATCATCTCGCTTTGTTCAATTATGAGTTCACAAACTGAACAGGTTGCTGCGGGTGAAATGGTTGTCCACTACATTCTTAAATACTGTGTTTCAGAACTCTGTATATAAGAACTATGAGCTCTCCATTTGCTTGAGATGGAGTTGTGCCTTTGTGCTAAAAGTTGTGTTTTCTTACATGTGGAGTCTTCTTCTCCAAACTTATTTAACATTTTCAATTTAACTCATACATAGAGAGGATGGCCATAACAGCGTTTCGTTATATAATAATTTGGATTATGATCGTTTCGTTATTGTGGCAGCATATGACATTTCTACGCTAAATGCTTTGGCTGCCCTGTGCATTGAATGTTCATGACAAAACCCTATTGAGCTTTGGAATTTATTTTGCAGAAACACACACATAATTTGTTTTCTTAACGGTAGTCTGCGATATTGCATTAAACCCGCCTTGTACTTCAGTAAAATTTCTGTATCCTCTTGCAAGCAATATACTGGCTGCAATAGCGCTACGATAACCTCCGGCACAGTGCAGATAAAAATGTTCTTTGCGGTCCAGCGTGTTTATCCATTCATTTATATAAGCCAAAGGTTTATTCACTGCACCTTCTACATGTTCGGCATCATATTCACTTGGTTTGCGCACGTCTATCACAGTGTTTTTTTGCTTGCTCATTTCATCCGCAAATGCTGAAGCCGAAACACGTTGTATGGCATCCGTTTGCAAGCCCGCATTCACCCAGGAAGAAAATCCACCTTCAAGATAACCCAGTACATTATCAAAGCCGACACGGCTCAATCGGGTAATGACTTCTTCTTCTTTTCCGGGGTCTGTTATAATCAATATAGGTTGGTTTACATCGGCAATCAACGTACCTGCCCATGGCGCAAAGTCTCCATTTAATCCGATGTTTATAGATTTAGGTATGAATGCTTGAGCAAACTCATCGTGATGTCTTGTATCTAACAAGAGAGCACCGGAGGTCTGTGCTAAGTTGATAAACTGATCGAGAGAGAGTTTTTTCATGCTTTTATTTAATACATTTTCAAAACTTTCATACCCTTTTTTATTCATAGCAACATTCATTTCAAAATATGCAGGTGGTGGCAACAGCCCTTTAAGCACGGCTTCTATAAAGGCTTCTTTGTTGGGTTGGTTCAGGGCGTAGTTTAATTTTTTCTGGTTAGCCAGTGTATCAACGGTTTCTTTCATCATGTTTTTGCCACATGCCGATCCGGCACCATGACCAGGATACACTATAACATCATCAGGAAGTGGTAATATTTTATGGTAAAGACTCTCATAAAGCAAAGCCGCTAATTCCTCCTTAGTGATATGAGCTGTTTTCTGAGCCAGATCAGGCCTTCCTACATCGCCGAGGAAAAGGGTATCACCGCTGAACAAGGCATGAGGTTTGTCGTTTTCATCTAAAAGCAAATAACAAACGCTTTCTAACGTATGGCCTGGAGTGTGAATTACCTTTATTTTGATTTGTCCGATGTTAAATATTTGACCATCATGTGCAATAATAGCATCAAAAGCAGGGTTGGCATTTGGTCCGTACACTATGGCTGCGCCTGTATTTTTGCTTAAATCCAGATGGCCGCTGACAAAATCAGCATGGAAGTGTGTTTCAAAAATATATTTCAACTTCACGTTATCTCTTTTCAAGCGTTCAACATATGTGTGCGTTTCCCGTAATGGGTCAATAATGGCTGCCTCGCCTTCTGAAGTTATGTAGTAGGCGCCTTGAGCTAAACATCCGGTATACAATTGTTCTATCTTCATAGTGGTATTCATTTTAATATAGTTTCTTTTGTGATGATATATAAACCTATTGTAAGCACAAACCATCCAAAGGCTGGCTTCAGGTAAACTGTGTTAATTCTTTTGGAGAGCGCAATGCCTGCCATTATGCCCACGCTGGCCAATGCGGTTATCTTGAGCAAAAATTTCCAATCCATAAGATGAAAAACCGAATCGGTAAGAAATCCCGTCAAACAGCTAAATGCAATGATGATGAGTGATGTAGCTATTGCTTGTTTTACATCTAACCCACCAAACACAACCAGAACCGGTATGATGAGAAATCCGCCGCCTGCCCCCACTAGTCCGCTGATAGCTCCAACTATTATTCCCAAAAAAAGTAACATAACAGGTTGGTTTTTGAGCAGCGAAACAACCTTGCTACCGACGACATGTATATTACGAATCATACTGTATGCAGCCATTAACATAAGTAATGAAAAAAGTATCATGAGAAATATATTTTTTGTAATTGTATGGCCACCTACAGAAAAAACGACTTCAGGAATAAAAGGTATAATAAATGTCCTAAAAAAGATGACCATCAATGCAGATGGAATACCCAAAAATAAAGCCACTTTGATATTAATGAGTCCCTTTTTGATATACGAAATCACACCAATGGCACTACTTATACCAACAATGAATAATGAATATGCCGTTGCTGTGACGGTTTCTATTTGGAACATGTATACCAAAACAGGCAGAGCAAGTATAGTGCCTCCTCCACCCAATAGCCCTAGTACGATACCAATCAGCAAGGTAGATATATATCCGAAGGTTTCCATGAGGTGAATCTTTATGATATGCCAAAGATATACTCCTTAGCAAAGACGTTGTGTGACATTAGTTACACAGACATCATAATCACAAATATTTCAAGCTGATACCTCACATTGCCATCTTGAGTAGTGAAATAAACAATTTAACCACAATGCTCCAAAGATAAATACGACAACCATGGCTACCTGTTGAAAAACTAATTTTGTATGCTAAATATTGCCTGTTGAGTAATTGTGTATATTTGTGCATGAAGATTTTGAACGGGTTATACAAAGCTTGGGTGTGGCTATGCTTTGTGATGTTTTTCTTTATTCTATTTCCTTTTTTTGTTTTGTTCGTCCAACGCGAGAGTTGGAAACCGGCTGGTCATTTTCTCAATAAGATATGGGCGTATGCAGTGTTTGGCTTTTGCTTCCTTCCTACGCGAGTTGAATATAGATTCAAACCTCGGAAGAATACTACCTACATCTATTGCGCAAATCATACTTCATATTTAGATATTCCCTCTCTTTGCTATGCACTAAGCGGATACAATGTATTCATCGGTAAAGCATCATTAGCTAAAGTACCTTTGTTCGGATACATGTTTCGCAACCTCTATATTGCTGTTGACAGAAGCAGCCCCCGAAGCAAGCAACAGAGTATAATACGAGCTATGGAAGAAATAGACAAAGGCCGTGGCCTCATTATTTTTCCAGAAGGCACTATTCCAAAAGAAAATCACCCTAATATGATTCCTTTTAAAGATGGTGCATTTCGAATAGCCATAGAAAAAAAAGTCCCCATCGTGCCGGTGACCATTTTAGATAACTGGAAAATACTTCCCGACGATGGAAAGTTTCTCCCCAAAAGACAACCCATGAGAATGGTAATACATGAACCCATAGAAACGCACGAATATACACTTGAGCAAACAGGTGTTTTGAAGCAAAAAACCTTTGATGTAATTTACCAGGAATTAAAAAAACATTATCCCGAACGGGTAATATAAATTTGTGAAACTGCCGTATGAAAATAGATAAAAAAACCGTAGAAAATATTGCCCATCTTGCACGACTTGAATTTACAGAGGAGGAGAAACTTGAACTTACCGACTCTCTTTCTAAAATATTAGATTGGGTAGATAAACTCTCTGAGATAAACACCGAGGGAGTTGAACCTCTCATACACATGAGTGAAGAAACTAACGTATTGAGAGAAGATATTCCTCAAAATACACTTAGCCATAGCGATGCCCTGGATAACGCTCCAAAAAAAGATTCCGACTATTTCAGAGTACCTAAATTTTTAGGATGATGAATTATTGACTCAAAATTTCAACTGCACATGAACACTTTTTTCTTCTGGAACGGCCTTACTAAGCCTTACAGGCTACTGTATGTATTTGCATTAGTTGTATTTTTTATTTCTGTTGTGTTATCTGTTGTGGCATATGTTGTAGGGTTAAATGGTGTTGTTGCCTGGGATGTACAAACTCAATTTGAGTCAATTAAAATCAGCGTAGAAAATTTTTATAAAAACACTTTTCCTTTTGAAGTACCCGCACATGCCTATATTGCCTCCGACCGCATAATAGCCTCTGAGATTCAGGTGAACGAATGGTATGCGTATGTTTTTCTGATACTGTTTTTCATCGGACTGCTCTATGCAATCACCACCATTACGTACCTTCATTTATATGCTTATGTTGCAGGAATGTTGATGTTTATGTACATCATCGTCAATATGAAATTAGAAATAATCGAAATAGCAGGGCGAACAGACCGTTGGTTTGCTCTCATCTTCATAGCTCTTTATTCAGGGTTGAGTTACTACTTTCATTCCTTCAATAAAGGAGCTTCATTCCTTTTCAGGCTTATCTGTTTCTCCACACTTACCATAGCCATTGCTATTTTTATCACATTTACATCCGGAGTGGCGTATCCTTTCTTGCACATTGCAAATTTTGGCAGCACATCTTATCTACTCATCACTTTGCTATTCATGCTGCTGATTGCCTATGATATCATAAAAGCATTTTTATTCATAACTTCTTCAAGTAATGCTAAGTCGGGCAAAAACCATTTCACGGGTTTTTTCTTCATCACATTGCTCTACATGGCAAACTTGTTCTTATTGTTTTTAAAAAAATTATATGTGATTGATGTCAACATTGTCTATATCAATCCATTAATACTATATCTTGTTTCGGCCATTTTGGGTATCTGGATGTTTAGGAAGCGTACAGAGATGTTTTCTCACATTCTGCCTTTTTCTCCGGCAGGCGCATACTTGTACATAGGTGTAGCCATAATGTCTACCGCAGGTATAGCCTATTCTTACATCAATGGTAATATAGGTATGACAGAGGCTTACGAACGTATCATTGTGTTTTCTCATTTATTTATGGGATTTACATTCAGTATATATGTCATCGTAAATTTTTTGCCTTTGTTTCGCAAACATGTATCCGTTTACGAAAATGTATATAAACCTGTTCGCATGACATTTATGGCTGTACCAGCCATTGCCATTACTATTGGCGTAGTGGTGTTTATCTATTCAAAAAAATATCCGTATCATCTCGCCCTAAGCGGCTATTACACTTTTGCAGGCGATGTGATGCTGAAAAATAAAGACTACCATCTGGCCATTCAATATTATAAAAAAGCCACAGGTTACGATTTTCCCAATCATCGGGCAAATTACTCGATTGCATCGCTATCGCACTACCTCAATGATTATGCTACTGCCAAAAAGTATTATACTAATGCTCTCGTTCGAGACCATTCTCTTCATGCCTACATAGGCCTCAGCAATGCTCAACTCGATGCCGGCGAATATTTTCAATCTATGTTTACTTTAAAAGAGGCCATACAGAAATACCCCAAAAGCGGTGAGCTGTACAACAATCTTGGTGTAGTGTACACCCGAACAGACATATTGGATACCACTAATTACTATTTTCTCAAATGCCTGCAGTACATGCCCCAAAGCCCCTTGCCTTACTCCAATATGGCCTATAATTACTTGAAAAAAAATATGTACAATATAGCCGACTCCATTCTGACAGAAAATTTTGATGACCATATTTCTTACAACACCAACCGCATTGCATCCAAACTTTTGAACCATAGTTCAGATTCCATTCTTTTCAATCAAACGTTTTTCAAAAGGGATATTCTCTTGCCTCAAGTCGCCTATTTGAACAATTATACCTTTTACTCGCTGAACGATACCTCTTGGTATTTATTGACTTTGCTGGATACTCTCATTAACAAGTCAGAAACAACTGAGTACCAAACCAAGCTTCGCTACTTGCGCGCAATGAAAAAATATTATTCCGAAAATAAAATCGAAGCCATACAAGATATGTATAACCTGAAAAATACTACGCTGGACAACAAGCTGTATGCTACCACACTGGGCTGCTGGATGCTGCAAAACAATGTGGCCGAAGAATGCCTCAGTAATTTCAGCACCGCTTACGACCCCTTCAATCATACCTCGGCCTATAACTTAGTTTTAGCTCAACTATTCTACAATGTAAAACCGGATCCTTTCGTGTTGAATGCACTGCTAAACTCTAAAGAACAACATATACAAAAGCAGCTTAACGCAATTAACTACTTACTGAATACCTCTGCTAATGCAAGTACTGCAAAAACCAGCGAAGAAAAACTTTTGTACATAGCAACCCATTGCTCCCGCCTGCCTGCA
Organism: Cytophagaceae bacterium; assembly: GCA_025054875.1. Lineage (GTDB taxonomy): Bacteria > Bacteroidota > Bacteroidia > Cytophagales > Cytophagaceae > JANWYS01. Next base: position 25,971 of record JANWYS010000029.1, read on the forward strand.
CCTTCCAATGCTGCATTATATGAGTCACTTACGCTACCCGAGCATAAATTAATAGCCTCCTATATTCTCATGGATAATTACTTATCAAAAAACGATTTAGAACAAGCCCGAAAGTTTATTTATCATATAGAACAAGGCGAACAACATAAAGCCTGGCATGTAGGCGAGCTAAATTTCCAATATCTGAGGTTACTCTTTTCCGAAAGAAATTATTCCGAACTCAGCCCCATATGTTCTACAACGTACCTGAACACCATGAGAGCATGTACTCGAGCTTATTTTACAAACTTCGTAAATGAAAAAAATATTCCCGCAGGCAGCCTTGTTACCCAATACTCACAAGCCATAAACAATGCCCCCTTCTTCTATCCGGGAGTGGAGTATGCCCTGAATTTCTTGTACCGAAACGGATACAAAGAAACAGCCTACGAAAAAGCAGCTGCTGTGTCAGAGCTAAACCCATCTTCTGCAGAAGCTAGAAAGTTATATTTGAAACAATGCATATTAAACGGATATACAGGCCCTGCTGAAAATACTTTGGAAAACCTTAAACCCTTCATATCAGCTGCTGAATATTCGATTTATCGTAAAACTATAGACAGCCTGCTGAATACGTATTGAAGCTCCATATGTCCGGAAATTGATACAAAATTAAAACCTCTAAAAGCAACTATAAACTGACTCAGACAAATCGAATAATTTGTACTATTTTTGCACATGGAAAATGGAAAGTTATTAATTTTTTCTGCACCCTCCGGTTCCGGGAAAACCACCATCGTAAAACATCTTCTTAAACACAATCCTCAGCTAGGCTTTTCTATATCTGCATGTACAAGGCCGAAGCGTGAAAAACTCGAAGAACACGGACGCGACTATTATTTTCTCTCCAGAGAAGAGTTTATTGAAAAAATAAACAACAACGAATTCGTTGAATATGAAGAAGTGTATCCGGGATGTTATTACGGAACGCTCAAATCCGAAATAAACCGGTTGTGGAACGAAGGAAAGCATGTGGTTTTTGATGTAGATGTAAAAGGCGGGCTCAATATAAAAAAGCAATATGGCTCCAGAGCGCTAGCGATTTTTGTAAAAGTTCCTTCTATGGAAATCCTCGAAAAACGCCTGCGCGAGCGAAAGAGCGAAACCGAAGAGAGCATAAAAGCACGACTCTACAAAGTAAAATTTGAAATGGCTTTCGAAAACAAGTTTGATGTTACCTTGATCAACGACTCACTGGAAGAATCGCTGAAAGAAGCACAAAAAATCGTAGATCGCTTTATTAATTCATAGGCACTTCATTTGTTTGGCTGACAACTGTCTTTACTCCTATACAACAGAACCGTCATTTCCCAAGCTCCATGAATTATTTCTGATACACCCTGATTGCGCATAAGAAAAGTATGATAATTTTTTTTGGGCGCGCCCTGCGGGCCGGGCTGTCCGCCACTCCGCTGTCGCTGCGGTGCTCCGCTAAAGCTCCGCACTGGCCTTGCAGGCCATGGCTC
>JANWYS010000002.1 GCA_025054875.1 Cytophagaceae bacterium
AGATTATGTTAGGAAAATTTTCCGAAATAGTAAGAATATTGTTTTCATATCGGCAGGGTATTTTTTTTCCGCAGTAGTCGTAAACGATTATCTCATGTGGATTTCTACTAATTAAATAAGAGTCAGCATTTATTCTCATAACATAATTATCCAAAAGGTTGTAAATGTGCTTATAACTGTTCATAGGGAGATGAGCGCAGGAAGCATACAACTTATATTGCTCATAGAGTGCCTGACTGGCAGCTGAAAAACCGGGCTGCATGTATAGCCATGCAAATTGAAAGATTAAGTTAGTATGTGAGTACGCTTCCCATATTTGGCTTTTGAGACGTGTAATGGAAGCCGGAGTTCTGGGATCAGGGTCGGTGAATGATTCTATGTCGGCGGCAAAGATTTTTCCATGAGCTAAACATGCATTTTTTACGGCGGCAAAATAGTGTGGCACATCCACATCAGGGTCTTTGGTGAGAGGAGGTCCCATGCCCCAATTTGCAAAAGTACCTACTCCATCCTGAAGTGCAACAATATCCAATGCAGGAACCGAAGATAAAAAGTCGTTATACCAACTCTGCACAACATCTGCCGGTTTCCATGGCCCAAAGTAAGGCGCAATCATTACCTTTTTAGAACTGTTCTTTGACTTTGCATAGGAAGCTATATTTTGAAGCCAATTGGCCAACAAATTTCTATCGGAAGAATTTTGCCAATACAAGTCATGTATTTCCTGAGGAATATACCACCCTTCAAAAGCTGGAGATGAACCAAATAGCGTCCATAGGTCGTCTATTACGGTTACGTTTTTACCATTTAAGAGAGCATAATAGGCGGCATTGGCAGATGAGATTTCATCAAATTCACCATCAAAATACAAACCAACATAAACTTTCATATGGGTGTTTTGGGCAGCTGTAAAAATACGGTTTATGGCCGGAAATGATGTTACACCAGACAAACCGGAAGGGGTATACCAGGCTACATTTGTCCATACGCTATATTGAATTACAATTTGATCTATACAAACCTCTTTCATGTAGTTGAATTGTTGTTCCCACTCAGCTACGGACCATGTGCCACAAGCGCCACATGTTGCGTCGTTCCAAAGTTGAAGGAAAGCACCATTAATTTTGGCATTACCATGAGCAGGGGGTGTGTAAGTAGTGTATTGCCTGAGATTGTCAAAATAAACTGTCCCTGTGATGGGCGATGCTGTGGGATTGTAAAGATATATGCGCCAGGCGTATATTCGGTTTAAATTGAGAGTACCGGTTCCACCACCAAATTTTGTAAATGAACTATAGGGCATGACAACTTCTGTCCAAACGGTATTGCTCAAAATAGTGTTGTTAGTAAATTCAAAAATGTCCTCTCCGGATTCGAAGGGATTACCATCCATATCATTATCTTCATACAACATAAACCGAAACTGCGGATGTTGTGTTGCTTGCCCTCTGACGTAAAGAGATAGATAATCAGGAAAAAAGGATAGGTCAAGCGTATTTGTGCCGTAACTTCTGAAAACTTCTCCATAGGCCCCCGACGAAAGGCTATAAAAAACCTGAAGACTGCTGCCCCCCTCATAGTGATGCGATGAAGATACGGCAGCAGTAAGGTTGTATATGTAATAATATCCAAATGTAGATGCGCTGAAATTATCTAACTGCTTTTCAGTAGCAGCCTCTACACGAGGTAGAAGTATGAAAAAATAACAACAAAATATTACATACATGCGCATACATGTATGTAATACGAAATTCTCTTCTTTTAGGTTCACTCTCTCACTAATTTGTATACTTGTGAGCTGTTGCCGCTTGCAACATGAACCAGATAAATACCCGAGCATAAATTTTCTCCAAAAGTAATATCTGTATTTCCGGATACAATCTTATGGAGTAACACACGACCATTTATATCGGATATTCTTACATGCGCTGTTTCGCCGAACATAGGAGTTATGGATATACGTGTTTGATGGGTAAATGGATTAGGCTGAATATGCACCTGAACAGGATGTCCGGAAACGCTACGCACCGGGGAGTAGGAATACCTGCCGTCAGTAGATATTTGTTTTATTCTGTAATAAATAACAGAATGAACGGGTGAAGCATCAGTAAATGTGTAGTACTGAAGGGAAGTCATATTATTACATGTTACGGAACCTATGGCAGAATATGACTGCCCATCAAAACTTTTTTCAATAACATAGTGGCTACAGTTGATTTCGTTGAGAGTAGTCCATTGCAGGAGCACTTGTCGGTCTTCAGCAAGTGTGACATTGAAATCAACTATATCAGCATGAAGAGGTCCACATGAAGTAGGGCCTACTGTGATGGATGCTGTGAGTTGACAGCTTGTATTTACAGGGTGTGTGGCTGTGACGGTATACAGTGTAGGTGTAGCCACACTTACAAAAGGATTCTGAATGTTTGGATTAGAAAGGCCTGTAGCAGGCGACCAAGTGAACGTATAAGATGGCGGACTTACCACCGGACAGTTTACTCTGAATCTTGCTCCCATTTGTCTTGAACCATTCACAGGAGCCGGAGGTTGGTAGCGCCATGTTACAAAACTTGAATTTGCAGAGGTAGAGAGATTGGTAAAAGTGGCGCCATCCAGTCGTATTCCTCCGTCTATGAATCCGGCTACCGGAGTGCCGAGAGGTATAAGAGTGATGCCAAAAGCAGAAAGGGTATCGCCGTCGTTAACAGAGATAGTTTTAACGTTAGGAGCACCACTGGGGAAAGGGGCTACAGAAGGGCCTCCATTTGGCCATGCAAAAGGCCAGAAATCCCAAGGGTCATCACGCAAGCCTGCACTAGGGTAGCTTTCATACATTGTAAGTACTGTTGACCCATTAGCCTTTAAATCCATGAAAAAGGCTCTATCCCATGAAAATCCCCCTAAGGCACCATAACTGACCTGAAGGTTACAACTGTTAGGTTGTTGGTTTACAATTGAAGCATTTAGCATACAAGTTGAAGGGTTGTAGCTAGCTACCACCGATTCACGTATGTAAGTCGTAGCCACTACAAAAATATCCTGAACAGCATAGCAGGAAGGGTTAGAAACCTGAGTGGTACGCACGGTATATTTCCCATCACGCAATCCTGTGAAAGTATAGGTTGTGACGTTTCCTGTAAAGGTGGTTGTGGCTGTAGAGGGGGCCGGGCCAGTTATTTGATATTGAATATTTCCGAAAGGCCCTCCGGACACAGTAGCCCGCACCGTTCCATTGCGCATGCCTGTACAACTATTATTGGTAGTAGTAAGAGAAAGTCCCATACCACATGTATTACATGGACCGGATATAGTAATGGTAACTTCGCATTGAGGCTGAGCGCAACATGTAACCGCGGCACCGTTGGATTCGCGCAAGGCGCTCCAACATACCACCACACTATAGGTTCCTGCTAAAGTAGTTATGAGTGTATCGTTCGTTTGCCCGGGCATAACAGATCCGTTACGCAACCACTGAAAGGTGGTAGAAGGAGTGGGAGCATCTACTTCGGCTTTTAACATTACTGTTTGGCCGGAGCAGATCGTAGTAGGGCCGAGAGGTTTTATTGTAGTGTATGGTGCCCTGCAATCCAGTTTGCATCCTGTACCATTGATGGCATATTGAGCATTAAAACCAGGATCATCTTTGGGTAGATTCATCACAATAGCATCAATCACGGCACCCATTTCATAACGGAAAGATATGCTTCCGTTTCCATCGCTGTCGGCTCTGTTAAAGGCGGTTTGCACCGCATTGATGTAAGCAGTACGTGCTGCTCCGGTTATTTCAGGATACATGATCAGCAAACGATTTATGGAAGCTAATACGGTATCCCATCGAATTTGCCTGTCATAAAAGGAGTAGAAATCCCAGTTATTGGCGTTGCCACATCCTGAAGAGTTGTAGCGCGATGTTGCATAGGCTTCGTTATTGTCCAACACAGCGGTAATGGTGGCTACGCGTTGAGCATAGCATGATACACCGCCACTGTAATAAGAACCTGCCCAAAAGTTATTGCTTGTGATACCCGAAGGTAACGTATAACCCACTGATGAGATGGCTTGAGCTGCGTTAGGCCCAAGGTTGTATGCTACTGCCTGAGCTGCTTCCACTCCATAAGGATCTGGCGACATAGCTTCTACAGCAGCAAGGTTTATGTTGTTCATCATTTGCGCTCTTCTGTAAATAGACAGATCGTAAAAAGCTTTATTCATCGCGGCTACTTCCATGTTGCTATTGTATATGGGATGATACGTAGTAGCCGGCCCGGGATAACGGAAAGGTACGTAAGGAGAAATAGTTTGGTAACCTGCCAGTGTATTGTGATACGGCCCGTCATTATGGTTGTTGGCTACATGTGAGTTATATAAGGACAGATTGTTGCAACCTCTCGGATACATGCAAGGTAATGTCACGTTTGTGCCAGCCTCCACATCGTAAATGGTAGCTGGTAATACTACTCCCTGATAACTGGCAAATCCGTTTTCTTGTGCCATAGTGGCAAACCATTGGTTCAGGCTCATTCTATCATGGCCTAATACATTGCGATAGTAATGCCATGCAACCGTCATAGCAATAGCGAAAGAAGGCCTGTTGGCGGGTATCACTAAATATACCGGATCGCTGGCACCATAGTGATCAAAATAGCCTTGCCCCAACCTTATTTCGCCAAGGCGTTGAAAACAAGTAGTGTCAAACTTGTCTTGAACAGGTATTGACGGACACCCCCATATTCCACCCGGAGGAAGTTGGGCTATCGTGTCCAATGTTATTAAACCGATAGAGAGGATCAGAGTAAGTGTTAATTTGTTATTCATAATTCAACAATCATTAGTTATATTTTTTCATGATATAATCATATTTGTTGTATAAGTACGCATATGAATATTAATTTCAAAACATTTGCTATCATGATGATTAGATTTTTGATTATGAAAGTAAAAATTCAATGTTTTGTGTTGCGCAATAAAACCAGTAAAAAAATAGGCTTTCTAACTGCTTTTTGATTTAAAAATGGCTTTTGTTTTTCGTTTTAGTAACTTGTTCTAAAAAATATACTCTAATCCTTATTTTTTTTGTAATTTGTTTATTGCATGTTTCTACCATGTCTTATAGCTTGGCTTTATAACTTGTCACCTCTTAGTAGCCTGAATTTTTTTCTTGCCTCTACGGTATATATGCTTCCGGGATATGTGGTTAGAAATTTTTGATATATTTCCATAGCTTTAGTGTAGTTTTTGAGGTTTTCCTCATAAATGTTGCCCATCATAAACAGAGCATCATCGCCGAGTATGTCATAGGGGTAAAATACAATTATTTTATTCAAAGCTGCCAGCGAACTATCGTATGCACCAATTTTTCGAAGTAGTTTGGCTTTTAGAAAATAAACTTCATCAATTATCGAGTTGGAAGCATATTTTGCTATCATTTGGTCACATTGATACAAAGCTTCAGATATTTTATTTTGGAAAAGTAGTAGGTCTATAGAGGCATATTGTTTAAGTGCTTCGGTAGTGGTATCAATTCCAATATTATCTTGAATGAGAATACTTAAATCCATTGCATCGTTAGCTATTTCTCTTGATGTAGCCAATTTTAGTACATCGAGGTGTTCCTGAGCGAGTTCAAAATCGCCTTTGTAGTAAGAGAGCTTTGCGTTGCGAAGTTTAGCCTCATGGCCGATAGGGTCTTCTTTAAAATCTTTTTCAACCTGCGAATATAAAAGAGTAGATTCCCATGGTTCGTTTTTCAACAGGTAAATATCGGCCATATCAATTTTAGCTTTTGCTTTCAGGCGTGGATCATATCTTGCCAATTGTATGACTTCGTTGAGTAGGAGTATAGCCGTGTCTTTTTGATCAAGGTAAAAGGCATAAAGCAAGGCCATACTTCTTCTTGCCTCGAGCGTTGCATTGTTAGTGCCCAAGTCATTTATCATGGATTTGTAATCCGATATGAGCGACTTTATCTTATTAAGGTCTACCGGGAAAGAGTTTTTTACAATTTCTTCTTTCGAACGAATAAGTTCTTTTCGCGCCTGTTCATAATACCTTCCATTGCTGTATTCTTTTGTTATGTGTTGAAAAAAATTGATTGCGCTTTCGTAATCTTTGTTTTCCATGGCTATTCTGCCTACTTCCATAAGTTTTTCGCCTTGTGTTTTATAGCGCTTGTCGAGTGCTTTGGCTTGTATAAATGCTTTACTGAAATTTTTCTTTTGGATGTTGAGCCATAACAACAATTCGTTGCATGCTACATCGTTAGCATCTTTTTGAATCTGTTCATAGAGTTTGTTCTCCAACAGGTCATAATCTTTATCATCTTTAAACGCAGATTGAAATGTATTTTTGATGTTATCCAATTGGTCGGGGTAGTTTTTGGAAAACTCTAAGAGTTCATCTATCATCCAATCTTTTTTTCCGGTGTTGTAGTATATTGAAGCAAGGTTTAGTGTATAGAGGCTTCTGTCGTTCAATGCTTTTCGGCTGGCTAAGTAAAGCTGTGCGCTTTTTTCTTCCTTTCCGGCGCGTTTCAGATAGTCGGCTGCTTTTTCTACTTGTACAGGATTATTTTTTATGTCGGATACGATTGCAGAAAATTCTTTTTCAGATTTTTCTTCTCCGTTAACTATACACATGATGAGGTAATGGTCAATACGGTAAGTAAGATTGTCGGGCGATTGCTTCGCCATACGTTTGGACAATTTTTCGGCTTCTGCGTATTGTTTCAGATGCATTAAACATGATAGGTAATTATCATAAATGGAAGGCAAATTTTGAGTATTTTTGGAAAGTCTCTCGTAAAAGTCTTTGGCTTTTTCGTACTCCCCGTTGTCGAAATATTCATTTGCTATGCGTATGTCGTTATCTTGTGTATAACCTTTTTGCTGTGCTAGAAAGAAAACACAATATAACAAAACGATATAATTCCAGCGTAGTATCATATAACAGTAAACTCCATCTAAGATAGTAAATTTATCTTAATGGAGTAAAGTAGAATTAGAAAACACTTCACCTCTTTTATATGAGAAAGAGGTGCTTTTGAAATTTCATTCTGTTGTTACTAATGCATAGCACTAGTGAACTTTGCCTGCAAATTTTTATAGCCAGCCACTTGGATGCCTTCACGTCCATGAATTCATTCTAATATACAACTCAGGTTCATGCAATTGTAGTACAGTCTAATTGAGTTGCTCCACTTTTTCTATATTTTGAAACTTTACTTTACCATCTTCAACATCTGCTAAAATCATGGAGTCTTTTTTAATGTTTCCGGCAAGTATCTCCTTGGACAGCTGATTTAATAGCAGGCGTTGCATTACACGCTTCAACGGCCTTGCGCCAAATTGCGGGTCATATCCTTCTCGTGCTAATAATTCACATAAAGCATCGGTAGCTTCAATTTGTATATCTGATTCTGCAAGGCGCTTCTTTATGGCATTTAACTGTAAGTCTACAATTTTTCGTATTTCGTTTTTAGATAATGGTTTGAACATTATAATTTCATCTATCCTGTTCAGAAATTCAGGACGTATGGTTTTTTTGAGATATTCTAATACTTGCTCTTTCGTTTTATCCATGATTTCAAGTTGCTCAAACACATCTTTATTTTCGAAACCTTCAAAGTTTTCTTGTATGATGTGTGAGCCAATATTGGAAGTCATGATGATAATGGTGTTTTTAAAATTAGCTACACGCCCTTTGTTGTCGGTAAGCCTTCCATCGTCCAGTACCTGTAAGAGTATGTTGAATACATCGGGATGCGCTTTTTCAATTTCATCGAGCAACACCACGGAATAGGGTTTTCTGCGCACGGCCTCTGTGAGTTGTCCGCCCTCATCATATCCTACGTATCCGGGGGGGGCACCTACGAGTCGGCTTACGGAGTGGCGCTCCTGATATTCACTCATATCAATACGAACCATAGCGTTTTCATCATTAAAGAGAAAGTCAGCAAGGGCTTTGGCAAGTTCAGTTTTACCCACGCCGGTGGTTCCCATAAATATAAATGAACCGATTGGACGTTTGGGATCTTGCAACCCTGCACGGCTTCGCCGCACAGCATCGGAGAGTGCATTAATGGCATCCTGCTGTCCTGCGACGCGCTTGCTAAGTTCCGCCTCTAAGTTTAATAATTTTTCTCGGTCACTTTGAAGCATCTTGGCGACAGGTATACCTGTCCATTTAGCTACCACTTCTGCAATGTCTTCAGAGGTGACTTCCTCTTTCAGCATGGTACTCTCCATAGAGTTTATTTGTTGCTGAAGCTGGGCTAATTTATTTTCGCTTTCCCGTATTTTTCCATAACGCAATTCTGCAACTTTTCCGTAATCGCCGGCACGTTCTGCCTGCTCTGCTTCATATTTGTAGCGTTCAATGTTTTCTTTTTCCTTTTGTATGGCTTCTATGATACTTTTTTCGGTTTGCCACTTGGCTCTCATTTGGTTGCGTACCTCATTGAGCTCAGCGATTTCCTTAGAGAGAATATTTTCCTTTTCTACATCGTTCTCTCTTCTTATGGCTTCGCGCTCTATTTCGAGTTGCATAATTTTGCGCTGTACCTCATCGAGCTCTTCAGGTAAAGAGTCAATTTCTATACGAAGTTTGGAGGCCGCTTCATCCATCAGGTCTATAGCCTTGTCGGGTAGGAAGCGATCAGAGATGTAGCGATGTGAGAGCTCTACCGCCGCAATGATGGCATCGTCTTTTATGCGTACTCCATGATGCACTTCATACTTGTTTTTTATACCTCTGAGTATGGATATAGCATCCTGTACATCTGGTTCATCTACCATTACAGCCTGGAATCGGCGTTCCAGAGCTTTGTCTTTTTCTATGTATTTTTGATATTCTTTAAGTGTGGTGGCGCCAATAGCATGAAGTTCACCACGTGCAAGAGCAGGTTTAAGCAGGTTTGCAGCATCCATTGCTCCCTCGCCACCGGCTCCGGCACCGATTAATGTGTGAATTTCATCAATAAATAAGATGATTTCTCCTTCCGAGTCGGTTACTTCTTTTATCACTGCTTTCAACCTTTCCTCAAACTCTCCTTTGTATTTAGCACCTGCCACAAGCAAGCCCATATCCAATGAGATGATAGTTTTGGTTTTCAGGTTTTCAGGTACGTCTCCCTGAACAATACGCTGAGCAAGGCCTTCTACTATGGCGGTTTTACCAACACCCGGTTCACCCAAAAGTATAGGATTGTTCTTTGTACGGCGTGACAAGATTTGCAACACTCTGCGTATTTCTTCGTCACGACCTATCACAGGATCTATTTTTCCGGCTTTAGCCAATTCATTCAGATTTTTCGAATAGCGTTCTAAAGAGCGGTATTTCCCTTCGGCGTTTTGGTCAGTAACTCTTGCGTTGCCACGAAGTTCCTTAATTGCAGCTTTTAATTCTTTTTCATTAAATCCGCAATCTTTCAGCAATAAAGCTGTTTTGTCTTTTCCGGCCAATAATCCCAATAATATATGTTCTACTGCCACATATTCATCGCCAAATTCTTTCAGGTAAGATGCAGCTTTGTTCAACGCATTGAAGGCATCTGTAGCCAAATAGGGATCACCACCACTCACTTTCGGATAGGATTGTATTATTTCATTTAGCCTATCGGTAAGCAGTTTTCTGTTAATGCTGAGTTTTTTAACTATAAATGAAAACAAACTTTCCTCATTTGTAATGAGTGCCTGCAATAAATGGCCTGTGTCTACAGCTTGCTGACCATTGCTTGCAGCTATCTCCGTAGCTTTTTGTACTACGCCTTGTGCTTTAATGGTATAATTGTTAAAGTTCATACGAGTAATATACAGATGTTATGCTATGAAAATAACAAACTTTTTACCAGTCGAGTTTATGATGAATGTTAAGGTCATTCTGTCGTATTTGAAAGTTGTATTGCATCATACATCATGAAAAAAAATCCGAAAATCCCATTGTCTCTGATTATTTTAGGACAAAAAGCCACGTTGGCCCTGAAGTCCTCCGGTATGCAATGCAACTATAATTGAACCTTTAGGGAAAAAATTTTTTTTAATCAAATCATACAATCCATAAAATAACTTACCGGTATACACAGGTTCTAAAGGTATATTGTGTGTGTTGTAAAATGCCTTTATAAAATCATTTAACTCCTGAGTGGCTTTGGCGTATCCCCCGAAATGATAGTCGTATAAACAGTGGACATGTTCCATTTTATGTTGGTTGCCAGTTTTTAACCATACGTGTATGTTGGCTTGTATAAATTCTGCACCTTTGAGCACAGGAAACACTAATAATTTTTCTCTTCCATGCAGCGATGCCGCAAGGCCTGCAGCTGTAGTTCCAGTGCCGGCTGCACAGCATATGTAATCAAATGAGATACCTATCTCATCCCTTATTTCCGTGCAACCCGCAAAACCTTCTTTGTTAAATCCCCCTTCCGGTATTAAATAAAAGTTACCAAACTTTTTTTTCAAATCGTCCAGCACAATATCCTTGTCCTTGATGCGATATGTTTTTCTATCCATGAAATATAATTCCATTCCCCATTCTGTGACATCTTTCAGTGTGGGATTTAAAATTTTATGTTCCTCACCTCTTATCACTCCTATGGTGCGTAGATTAAATAACTTGCCGGCATAGGCCAGCGCATGTATGTGATTTGAATAAGAGCCTCCAAAGGAGAGTATGGTATCATATCCGTTTTTCCTGCAATTGTCTATGTTATATTTTAGTTTACGCCATTTATTCCCTGATATCACCGGATGGATGAGATCATCACGCTTCACATAAAGCTGAACACCTGCATGTAGTGTAAACTTGTCTTTTATTTCCAGAATGGGAGAGGGTAAAACGAAATGATTCAACGTAAACTAATGTTTTGTATTTTGCGCTAAATATACTAATTCAATGAATGCACATACAGCACAGGAAATAAACGATGATGAGCTTTATGAACACTATCGCATTGAGGTAGACAAAGGACAGAGCCCAATGCGCATAGATAAATTTTTATTATCTCGTATTGAAAATGCTACACGTACAAAAATACAAAACGCTATTGAAAGCGGAGCAGTAAAGGTAAACGGAAAGGAAACAAAATCGGGGTACAAAATAAAGCCTGGTGATTTGATCATTATTTCATTACCTCATCCGCCACGTACAGATGTGATTGTGCCGGAAAATATCCCTCTCGACATAATGTATGAAGATGAAGACCTTTTAGTGGTAAACAAGCCTGCCGGCATGGTAGTACATCCGGCACATGAAAACTGGAGTGGCACACTGGTAAATGCTTTGGTTTATCACTTCAATAATCTACCCACACATCGTAACGGAGATGGTAAACCCGGCTTGGTTCACCGCATAGATAAAGATACTTCCGGGCTATTGGTGGTAGCTAAAACGGAATTTGCTATGACACATCTGGCCAAGCAATTTTTTGAGCATACTATAGAGCGCACATATTACGCCTTAGTCTGGGGTGAACCCGAACCTGCCAAGGGAACCATACGTGAATACATAGGACGAAGTATGAAAGACCGCCGCATAATGGCTGTATATAAAGACGGTGAGCACGGTAAATATGCCGTTACTCATTATGAGGTTTTGAAACCTTTGCGATATGTATCGTTAGTACAATGCAACCTGGAAACCGGAAGAACACACCAGATACGCATTCACATGAAACACATTGGGCATCCTCTGTTTAATGATGAAGCTTATGGCGGCAACCAGATATTGAAAGGAACAGTATTTACAAAATACCGTCAATTTGTAGAAAATTGCTTTAAACGCATGCCCAGGCAAGCTCTCCATGCAAAGACACTTGGATTCATTCACCCCAAAACCAAAAAACAAATGCACTTCGATTGCCCACTTCCATCGGACTTTGCCGAAGTATTGGATAAATGGGAAAAATATGTAGTGAATCATTAGCGACGCCAGTTCAATGAGAGTAGACTATATCATAGTTGGCCGGGGAATTGCAGGCTCACTTCTCGCTTATCTCCTTCATGAGCAAGGGAAAAAAATACTGATAGTATCAAACGAAAAATTAAAATCAGCATCGTCTGTGGCAGCAGGGCTATTCAACCCTGTTACCGGAAAACGCATGGTACTCACATGGAAAGCCAACATATTATTCCCTTTCCTTCATACTTTTTATACAACCATGCAGAAAAAACTTCACGTAAACTTTTACCATTCAAAAATCATATACAGGCCATTTGCCAACATTGAAGAACAAAACACATGGATGACACAATCTTCCGATGTCGTGTGGTTGCCCTTCATACACACACCGGTTGATAATCAATTTTACTCTGAATATATCCGCAATGAATATGGAGGTTTTGAAACCACGCTATCGGGTTATGTGGATTTGCCCATCATGTTGCAGAGCATCAAAAAATATTTATCTGAATATTGCCTGGATGCCGATTTTTATTCCGGCCAATTAACTTTATATAAAAACTACTGTGCATGGAACAACGTAGAGTGCGAAAAAATAATTTTTTGTGAGGGTGCCTATGCTGCGTATACCCCCTACTTTAGCTGGCTTCCATTTGTACCAAGTAAGGGAGAAGTATTAACTGCCCGTATAAATAATTTTTTAGAAAGTCGTATTTTTAACAAAGGTGTGTTTATCCTACCCTTAGGAAAGGATATGTACAAAATCGGTTCTACGTATGAATGGAGCTTTACGGATGCAGAACCCACATCTGCAGCAAAAGAAGAAATCATACGAAAAGCAGAGGCCTTCATAAAACCAGCTGTTGAGGTTATACATCACGAGGCAGGCATACGCCCCACAGTAAAAGACCGAAAACCTTTCTTAGGGTTGCATCCAGAATATCCATGTTTGGGTATATTTAATGGATTAGGCACTAAAGGTGTGAGCATTGCTCCTTACTACGCCCATGTATTTTGCGACTTTTTACTAAAACATAAAAATATACCCGCTGAGGTGAATATTCAACGTTATTATTCGTTATATTCAGGCTCTGATTGACTAAGATGAACGTCTGCAGATTATTATTTTGCTTTCTTACAGCATTTCTTTTCCCCATGCTGGCTTTATGCCAGTCTTCACAAGAGCCTTTTGGCAAAAACCGCATACAAAAAAAAGCACTGAACTGGAGATACATATCAAGCTACCATTTTGAAGTATACTACTACGGCGATTCTAAAGAACTCGCTACAAAAGCTTTACTCTATGCAGAAGAAGATGTAGAGCGCATAGCAGAAATAGTCGGCTCCACACTGGCAAAAAAAATTAAAATCATTCTCTACAATTCCGTTACCGATATGCTCCAAAGCAACATGGGACTTGGCGATCAAAGTCACTTGCCCGATGGACAAACGGTATTAGTCAAGTCTAATGTTGAAGTCGCTTTCAAAGGCTCACAGCTTCAATTGATGAAAGACATCAGTTACGGAATAGCTTACTCATTGATTAACGACATGATGTATGGAGGTTCAGTAAAAGATATTTTACAGAGCTCTTACCTGCTAACCTTGCCGGAATGGTTTATAAGCGGTGCATCTTCATTTATATCCGAAGACTGGAATCAGGAAATGGACAACTACATGCGAGACTTAGCCATACGTGGTAAACTCAAAAATCCGGCCACATACAAAGGTAATGATGCCCGCCTGATTGGCCACTCTATATGGAATTATATTGATAAGGTTTACGGCCACACAGATGCCTCTAATGTGCTCACTCTTACAAGGGTATTTCGCAATGAAGAAGAGAGTATAGAAAATAATTTGAATATCTCATACAAAACTTTTGTACGCAATTGGAAAGCATATTACAAGTCTATCAATGCTCCACTTGTCCATTCGCGTCAGACTTACGATTCCTTATTGTTGGTCAGAAAAAACAGAAAAAACATAACTCTTGCGAATATATCGCTTAGTCCTGATGCCACCATGCTGGCGTATTCACAAAATGTCAATGGTAGATTCAAAATTATCCTGCGCAATTTAAAGAATAATAAACAAAAGGTTCTCTTTGTATCAGGATACAAAAGAATAGACCAGCAAATTGACGATAACAATCCGAGGATTACGTGGATAGACTCCAAAACTATCGCCTATACTTATACGAAAGTACCTTGTCCGGTACTGGTGATAAAGAACATTGAAACAGGTAAAACAGTTAAAAGAAACTTATCAGGATTGCGCCAAATACTCTCTATGAGTGCTTCCTACGATGGTAAGTACATCGTTCTGAGCGCCGACAAATCTGGTCAGGCAGACCTGTTTATGCTACCTGTGCAGAGCAGTTCATATACACAACTTACTTATGATTGGTACGATGATCTGCATCCCTCCTTTGTTGAGAATACTTACAATATTGTTTTTTCCTCCAACAGGCTTGATGATACTTTGTTGACCACTAAAGGCATACCCGAATTTTCTGACCCTTATGATTTGTATGTGTTTAATACCACAAAAAAAACCATAAAAAAATTTAACCTTCCCTATAACAACACTAATCCCATTTCGGGAGGAGATAATCGCTATTATTTCTTGTCAGATGCATCGGGAATAGATGAAATAAAAGTTTACTCATCATCCGCTGTCAGCACGAATTCTGTATTGACCACGTTGTACGACGTTACTGATTTCGATGTCAAAAAGAATAAAATCGTTTACGTATCAACCCGAAAAGGCATACCTCAGTTGTACTCAATTGATCTCTTATCTTATAAAAATGAAGAACAAGAGAATGCAATCACTGAGCGCAGGAGATACATAAACTCTGTGTTTGGATTTGATAACAACACAATGAATGAAAAAAAGGATAGCATAGAAACCGATATTCGGGTTGAAGATGTAGTGTTTGAGTCGGATTCAATGAAAAAAGCAAACATTCAGGATAAGCCCCTAGTGCCGGATAGATCTGTTGCTTATAAAGGCCCTTACTCATACCGCTATCCGATAGCTGCAGATATTATCAACTCAAATATATTTTTTGATCAGCTCAGAGGAATCGGGCTGGTTTTGCAGGGAGGTATATCTGATATGCTGGGCCATCACCGAATGAATGGAGGAGGTTTCCTCTCGTTTGATTTTCGTAGCAACAAATGGTTTGCTGAATATGAATATCTCGAAAAGAGAATAGATTTTAAGCTGCGATACGACAGGCATAGCCTTAACGCCATAAATGAATACGCATATCATCACTATGTGTACAATGACTTGAGAGGTAGCATATCTTTTCCTCTTTCAGTATATCAACGTATTTCTCTCTCTCCTTTCATTGCCAACACAAGATTTTCCGAATTGAGTAATTTTTATACCATCACTCTTCCGGACAAAGTTCGCATATATCCCGGAGCCAAAGTGGAATACGTAATAGACAACACACAAATTACCGGTCCTAACATGATGAAGGGTTTTCGGGCCAAAGCCTACATAGAGCAATATGGATTAAACGATAAAAACCCTTCGCAATTCAATATAGCCATGGTTGATGTGCGTGCATATATTCCCGTACACAAGGAGATAGTCTTTGCTTCCCGTATATCCTACGGGCGATATGGAGGTAATGCCCGCAAAAACTTTCTTCTTGGAGGCATGGACAATTGGTTTTTATCAAACCGTGAATTTACCTCCACAATAAACAATCGTCCGTTCAACCCTCTTACTATTGACTATCAAAGAGACAACAGCGACATTTTGTTTTTGCGATTTGCCACCAGCATGCGTGGTTTTCGCTACAACACGCTCTTCGGCCCTAAATATCTGATGGGCAATTTTGAACTCAGATGGCCTGTAGTACAATATTTCCACAACGGCGTAGTGCGTTCAAACTTCTTACGCACACTTGAACTGATCGGCTTTACAGATATTGGCACAGCCTACGATGGCAAGAATCCATTCAGTACAGAAAACACACGCAATACACAAAACATCAGCGGCAATCCTTTTACGGCAACAGTTACCAACTATCGTTCGCCGTTCATTTATGGATATGGTTTAGGTGTCAGGTGCTACATTTTGGGCTACTACATAAAAACAGATCTGGGCTGGGGATTACAAGATAAAAAAGTACAACCACCTATTCTCTACCTGACGTTTGGTTATGATTTTTAATGACAAATATTTTCAAGTGTTCCTGATAATAATATGTTTACTGATTACGCTTCATCTTTTATTGGTAATCGTTGATAAAACTTATGTGTATCGCGCCCTATATTACAACTACGTTGATACAGACGATTATAAAATTTTTCATAACAAAACTATCGTGCGCAGCCAATACGCCTCTGAATGGACATTATCCGAAGACTACAATCAAAAACAATTATCGCCAGCCACAGAAGCTTTATTGGATTCATTGGAAACATTGGCTGTACTGGTGATAAAAAACGACAAACTGTATTTTGAAAAATATTATCAAGGCTACAATGAAAACACCCTATCCAATTCTTTTTCCGTAGCAAAAAGTTTTGTATCGGCATTAGTGGGTATAGCTCTTACAGAAGGCAAAATTAAAGGCATAGACCAACCTGTATCAGATTATCTGAAAGGATTTGACAGAAACGGTAAAGAAAAGATTACCATTCGTCATTTGCTCACCATGAGTTCCGGACTGAATTGGGACGAAACTTACGCTAACCTTTTTTCCATTACCACAGAAGCCTACTATGGCAGAGATTTAGAAAAAATAATACAAAAACTCAAAGTTGTTGAAGAGCCCGGAAAAATATTTCGATACAAAGGCTGTGATACGCAAATTTTATCTTTTATCATAAAGCAAGCAACTGGTATGAGTGTGGCGGAATATGCTACCGAAAAACTTTGGAAACCCCTGGGCTGCACCAGCACAGCCCTCTGGAGCATGGACAGAAAAGACGGCAATGAAAAAGCATATTGTTGCATAAATGCCACTGCACGCGACTTTGCCAGGCTTGCTAAATTATACATGCAAAAAGGTACATGGAACAACGATACCATCATAGCTCCTTCTTATATTGAATCATCTTTATCGCCCATCCTGCTCAAAGACGGCGAGTCCGGGGGTGACTCGCCGGTTGATTACTACGGCTATCAATGGTGGTTGCTTCCCGGCTACAAGGGATCTAATATTTTTTATGCACGAGGCATACTTGGCCAATACATTATTGCCATACCTGAACAGAAAAAAATTATTGTAAGACTCGGAAAAAAAAGAGGCCCTAAAATTGGGCATCACTACAAAGAAATGCTCACGCTTATTGACGAATGTTATGCATGGTAGAAAAAGATGCTCCTGTTTAACATAGGAGAAATGTCGCTGTGAGTTTCAAAAAGTTGTTTCTAATTCATAACATTAGAAAGATGAGTTACCCGCAATCCCACACACAATGTATCTGCATTGCTTTGCAGGTGAAAAATTTTCCTGTTGTATCAAATACAATTAATCCGGATTATGCATTAGCGAAGGTAGTATTTCCAAAAGTGTAATGAAGTTTTTTTTTGTTGGGCGCGCCCCTGTGGGGCCGGGCTGTCCGCCACTCCGCTGTCGCTGCGGTGCTCCGCTAAAGCTCCGCACTGGCCTTGCAGGCCATGGCTACCATCCCTCGCGCAGGCTACACCGAACTCTTTCTGTTCTATGTGTGATTGCCGGACTCTTTTCATACCACAGGTAAATTCATTTTATGCATCAGTCAGGCAGAAGGCGTTGTGTGGATGTGTGAGCGCATGTGAAGCTGCTTTACTCAAAGATAGGGGTTTGTGAAATGGGGCAAGGGAGATGCACTTTTTGGGGAAAGTGTCTTTGAAATTCTTCCATTGTTGTCTTTTCTTAAATCCGAACTAAAAGCCCTTTTACATCTGCTATATTTACAGTTATTGAGACCTTACATTTGCCTGATCGTTTGTAAACCATCACCTCTAAAGTTAGAGTAGCTTCATCTATAGATACCAAATACATTTCCCTTATATAGGCCCTTTCATATTCAACGTTCCCAACTTTTTCTAAAGTCTGTTCTACCAATACTCCATGGTCTACGTACAATTTCCAACTTTCCTTAAACTGTGCTTTTTCTCCAGATAAGACAAGGCTAATTGTATCTTCTATGGAAAGTAATTTTCTGACAGCTAATACATTTACTTCGTCATTTATAGCGTCTGTAGCTGACGTCTTAAAATCAATCCTTACTTCTTTTCCGATTAATTCAGGACTTAAATAAGCTCTTGGGATATACCCTATATCCCAAGAGCCTTGAGCCAAAGTATTCGTAGAACCAATTATCAAAAATAGGATTAGCACAATCGAAGTGTGTATAGTATCTATAAAATATGCTTTTGTAATCATCTTGAAGATTTTTTCTTATTTTTATTACTGTCATGCATTTCCTGATAAACTTTCTGTTCTTGCGGTTCGATATTTTGGTGAGGATCTATTCCCTTATTGGGTTTGCCTTCTCGCTTATTTTAAGTCTTGAATAAACTCCTTGTCAGTGTTATGATGTGACTTGTACTGAAAAGTATTGGCTACTTCTTGTTCAACAGTTACATCAAAACCATAGTACTGACCATTTCCTCCCGTTTTCTCTATATTTCCTTTAAAAATGGTTATGGTCGCTTCCTTATATACTCCCTCTTCTCCTTACATATAAGCGGGTATACCATCAAAATCTCCTTTAATATTATTCCATTTCAAAGCGTTGCCATCTGCATCATGGGCTTGATGTAACCCTAACAATCCATATCCTAACTGCCCTGGTTTATCATGTACTTCACTTTCAACTTTCACATAGATTTTTGTTTTATTTTGGCTTGCTTCAAATATTTGATTCATTGCTGTTCTACTTCCGGAAGCATTAACAGTATTGACCAAATATCTTAAATCAGCAGAAGCATTTCGTCCTATTTTAAGTGTTCCATCTTTTCGCTGTTTAAACTTTACAGGTTTGTTATTTATCCCAACAAAATATCTGCCATCTGGATCAATGTTTTTGATTGGATTATCTCCTAAAGCTGCGTATGTTGACCATTGAGGAAACTCATGCATTAACGGATCCACACTCCACCACCTTCCCAGCCTGCCGTCGTATTCCCAGAACAGCGCAGTAGTGTGTGCAGCGTGCAGTTCGGGCACGCGCTCCTGACCATTAAACCCAAACCTATACTCCCCGCTATTATAGCTCCTTCCCGGCACCGCCATGCCGAAAGGATAATAATGCGTGTAGCTCTCCGTGTACGCGTGGTAGCCGGTGATAACGCTGCTGCTGGTGGTGGGTTTTATGCGGATGCGTGCGCATGTGAAGCTGATTTATTCAAAGATAGGGACTTGTAGCGTGGAGGGCAAGGGAATACGCACTTTTGAGAGAGTATCCATTGAACAAATAACATATTGGTTATTCATTAACCTTGTTTCGAACACCGATCGCACTTCTGTTGCCACACTCTACTTCCTGTTCGTTCTTGAGGCCTTGGTTTTATATATCTGCCAGGCCACTCCGCCAAACATACCTACTATAGCTCCTGCATAGCTATAGTTATTCATCATTATGATCTTATTGTATTCATAATTTGAACCATTCATCATGCTCTCCCCTGTTAATGGAGAAACAAATAAGAAAGCTATTAAAGAAAAAATAAACGCAACACTCAACGTGATGCCATACCCTTGAATAGTATATTTAAACATTTTGCGATGCTCATCATGCAGGAATCCTATACTTGCCAACACAATACCCAGTGTAAGCCCTGTAAGCCACGTATTCCTGAACCCTACAATAGCTGCACCAACTCTCGGATGTAGAGAAGGTGAAATATCATACTTTTCAAAACGCATCTTAGTAAAAAACTCCTCTGATATACTGTAGGTAATTTGATCATACAAAGCACCATAAAGGCCACCCAAAAAGACGGAAATTATCACAAGCGCTATTAACGTAAGTATTTTCAATATAATCGGCTCTTTTTGTTGTGTTCAACAATACGCGTACCATTCACACCCCCGGTTACATAATTGATGGGAAAATACCTAATAGCTTCTGAGCCCTACCAACCTGTGAAACTCTTATAGACACTAAATACATACGGACACATTCTAACTTTCTGTTCAGGATATCAAAAATCTCGCAACCTAGGTTGGAGAACACCTCTATATAAAATACGGAAGCGAACCTAAAAGTTGATTCGCTTCCGTCGCTTCACCACGAATTGTCAGGATGAACTATTTTTTTTTCATGAATATTTTTGTAATCATACCGCTGCGGTCTAAACCAGCGCAAGTATGTTCTATTTTGTATCCTTTGGCCACCAGCTTGTTGATTTCGTTCAAAATAATATCTCCGCAATCATCATGATGCTCTACCTTGTAACCGGGAAATTTTATCACCTCTCTCTTGTTACCACCATAATGTATGTGCACACCATGATCAGGGTAACTCGGTATTTCATATATTTCTACCATGATGTACTCATCATCTCCCTGAGCATTGTCAGGCTTATTGTTTTTAAAAGAAGAAAGGTTGAATACTAAAAATAATACAGCTATTACGGCTAATGAATAAAGTAAATATTTTTTCATATGATCATCAGGTTTAAATGGTACACATAACTTTACCCGAAAGTAATGAAAATATTTATAAAAAAACAATCTTTATTTTTTTCGTTTACACAAATTTCGAATAGTGATTAATGTGTGTTACCACCACTCACTAAACCCGTATTTCGCATGGGCAAGCCATTGGCCAAACCATGGCACTGACCATTGAAGGAGAGTTCCTCAGATGTACAATAACGTTTTGACTTCATTTTGCAATGGCTTTTTTGGAGCATCGCTGCGTTTGTTTTTCAGCTAGACTTGTGTCTGGGCGCCGCCCTAAAGGGCGGCGCCCAGATGTTCGCGGATCACTCTTTTTGTTATGCTGAAAGCTTTGCCAAAAAGAACTCAATCAAACCGCTCAGTCTCTTTTGCGAGCTTCTTAGGAGGTTCACATCTTCTTGTTAGCCTGAAAAATTTCGATTGAACCTGCGCGAGGGATGGGAGCCATGGCCTGCAAGGCCAGTGCGGAGCTTTAGCGGAGCACCGGAGCGACAGCAGAGTGGCGGACAGCCCGGCCCCGCAGGGGCGCGCCCTAAATAAAATGCTTCGAAACTTCGTAGAAAGATTAGCATCAATCCATTTATTATTAACCCCGGTAGCCTGACCCACTTTTTCTGATTTTAAAATTTTCGCAACAATATGTTTCCGGCACATGAACCGCTTCGTCAAATTTCAGCTTTGTATATTCGGATTTATCAGTAACTGATTCGTATTTTTCTTTCTGAGAGAGAAAACACAGCATGGTTCCAAAGCTATTTTGCCCATACACGCTGTAATCTCCATACATACATCCATAACAGTTTTTGAAATGATATTTATCGTCAAACTGACTACGGATTTGGTCAAGTGCAAGTTCGAATAACTCACTCTTTCCTTCGAAAGTATGGCCTTCTATTTTCAGAGATAGTTTTATTTTTTTATCATGCATTTCATCGGCGGCTTTAAACCGAGTTTCTCCTGATGCATATTCAATTTTTAATTCCGTATAAACCTCAGAAACATTTGTTTTATCAATAATAACCTGAGGGACAAAAATCTCGAAAACACAATTACTAAGCCTTTCTTCGACTGTATTTGAACGATGAATTAATGTTTTTGAAAATGTGAATCTGTTTAGTTGTTGGGGGGTGTAATTGGATTTGTCATCAACAACAAATTCAAAAAAATCATAAGCTGAAAATTTCACTCCATCAATTTCCGTATATAATTTTTGATTGTTGTTTTCCACTACAATGGGAGTTGTGCCAAAGTTGTCTGTATATGTTCCATTATATTTTAATGTTTTGTTCATTTTGAGATTGCTTTGTTGTAATCAATTTTTCAGACTTTGTGTTGAGTGGGTCTCGTAATGAAAAATTAAAATATGTTTTTGATATTTAACACTGGTTTCAGTGCGGTACAAAAATAGATATTATTTCTGTTGTATATCCGTTGAAACATAAACATCGTGTATGGTGTAAGTAATAGATAACTCTGAGCAATGTTGTTTAGCGTTTTCTCATTCCATACAATATATCCGTTGCCGGGGGAATCTTAAATATTTGTTTCTGATGCTTTGCAACAGAAAATGTAGTTGCCAACTATTTGTTCTGCCAAGTCTCATATGGCCTGTAAGTTGCGGTTTTTTCAATGAACAAAATGGGTTATGCTAAGGGTACGCACAGTTGCATACAGGAGAGAAGTGAAAAGTCAACAACCCGGTGTGTTATCAAAAAAACAATAATTAGCAGGAATGCTCGTAAAGTTTGTTTTACTTTACAACTTTGTAAGTATATACGTGGTATCCATCATTTATAGTGAGTAGATACATACCGGAAGGCAGATGATAGGTAGATATCTCTACCTCAGATTCATTGTGGGTTTTAGAGTAATATAGCTTACCATCGCTGCCGGTAATTGTTATGAGGTTGTTTGATAAGTCATAGGGAATGATCAAATGTAGCTTTTCAGAAAAAGGCACTGGAAACATAGTGATACTTTTATCGTTTCCGTTCACTGAAATTACTGGAGAGTAAAACAACATTCCGTTTTCGTCTGCTACTGCTATACGATAGTAAGCAATTCCCGGGCTCTTTAAATCAGTATATTGATAGTCAGAAGAGCCTGAATAGGGCAAGGAGTGTATAGCTTGGAAGTTTATGTTGTCATAGCTTTTCTCTACAGAAAAATATCTCAACTGAGAAACGTTGCTTGCAATACCCCAACGAAGGATAGATTGCTGAGATAAGTTTTGAGCATCAAAGTATGTAAATCTTAGAGGAAGCGGAGAGTCAATTTTGGATAAGGTCCACGGAGAAAAAGTGGTAACATTAGGAACGGTAACAGTGTTGTTTGTTGCATCTTCTGTTTGTCCGGGTAAATAAGGTTGCCATTGATTGGTTGAGGCCTCATAGCGCTGAGCATTGAGTATGGCTTCGTCTGACGGTTCTTCGGCATCGTCGTAGGTAAAAATGAGCGTAGCATTCGCAGCCATTGCGCCGGTGCGGTCTATTTGCCAGAAGCGGTCTACGACATTGGCAGAGTTATCTGAGGATCCATTGAGTAAATTGGTTACCATTACCGGACTGGAGGGGTATGGAGTATTGTCCGGCCCGGTACCGTAAGTAGATACCGTTACATTACCTATGTCTCCGGAAGTGAGGATGAGCGTGAATGGTATGTATGTGGTTGAGTTCTTACCAAAAGGATAGATGTGAGCTCCTGTGGTAGTACCAATGTTCCATTGTATTTTGCTGGAGTTGTCGGTGTCTTCACTTTCTATCCATCCGTTTGTGCGGGATACAGCTCCACCTGAAGGATTAGCGATGGTAAGTGTGCGTTGGTTGAGGTCTACTTTGCCATTGTCCAGTAATACAGCATCGTCTACTTGTATGTTTCTGTTAAAAATAAGAGCGCCTGCAGATTTGTTGCAACGCAGGCGGAAGATGTTTAATGTACCGCTTCCGGAAATATATTGGTTAGCGGTTCCCGTAAAGCGCCATTCACGGCTGTTCAAGGTACCATAGTTTATAGTGCCTTCATTAGTCAGGTTGCCTTGCAGGTTAAATCCTGTGCCGTTGTTGTTGAGAGTGTTGCCGGTTCGTACTATTGTGTTGCCCATGACTAATACAGGATTGGTATTCGTATTGTCGTTGCTGAAGCTGACTGTACTGGTGCCAGCACCACCTACGTCAAAATTGCTTTTTATGGTTGGGAAGTCTGTACTTCCGGAAAAAGATGAAGAAACGCCCATGTTCCAATGTGCTCCGGTGTAGTTTTCCAAAAACAAGTTTCCATAGTATGTTCCTCCTACGCTGGTTAATGGAGGATTCATAGCTCCCTCTTTGCGCACATACCAGTTTGAGTTTGCCGGTATGGTTGCCATTGTGCCCTCGTAATTATCGCGCCAATCTATGGCTGCCCCTGATCCGGTTTTTATAAAATTAGCATTAGGAGCAAGTTGCCATGTGGCGCCACCATTGAAGACTATGTTTGCGCTGGAAGAGTCTTTGAAAGAACCTTCCACTAAAAGATCAGGGCCGGAACTACCGTTACTGATACGTAATGGTAAGTTTTTCCAAACCAGCATGGCACCAGTGTTGATTCGGGTTTCGTCTAGCCACAAGGTATCTTCAGTAGAGGCAATACGAACAGTATGCGGACTTCGTATGGTTATCGTATTATCACTTTTATCGGGCACTTTGCTGGCATTTATCCATGTGGTATTATCTAATGAGGCTTCCCAGTTGGCAACATTGCAAAACTCTCCTGAATTTTTGCTGCGGTAGTAGGCAGCAGCAGGATTAGAAAAGGTAGTGTTAGTAGTGATGATGTATGCAGATACATTTAAGGGGCTTCCGCTTCCTCCGGTGGGGGTCACGGTAGAGAGACATCCCCATACGCCATCAGCATCTGTGACACTTGACACAAGCGATGCATCAGATAAAGCGTATTGGTCTATTCTTCTTACTCCGTTTGCTGTAATGTTAGGTATCAAAGTGCCCCATGCTCCATTTACAGCGTTTACGTTAGTAGCATAATACGATACAACATCAGCTATAGTGGTGCCATCACTTTCCACAAAAGTCATAGAAAAAGGTCTTCCAGAACCGGTTACGTTGTCATATAAAGCAATTATGTTTTTTGCTGTGGCGCCTGTATTGCCCCATATACCCGTAGCATTATTTGCTCCATAAGCAGTATTGAATGCAAGCACGGTCATGCCCAAATCAAGAGCTCTTCTATGTAATACAGTTCCGGAGGTGTTTCCTATAACTATAGTTGGGTAAACAATGTTTCCTGCTGTGAATCTGTGATTACCGGTGTTTACTACACAAAACCAACCGGTATAGTTTCCGGAGGCATCCGTAGTAAATGTTTCGTAGTTGCTAGTTAAATTAGGACTGGTAGTATAGGTATAATTTGAGGTAGTATGGTTTATCAATACAGGGTTTCCTGCGCCAGGGTTTGTACCTCCAAAATCGCCGGTAAGGGCTGCCTGACAAAAGTAGCGGTATGTGGTAGAGGGGCTAAGGCCTGTAACTTGCGCCCTGAATACATTGGGTAAACGGGTTCCATCACCCGATGAAAAATATTGAGGCACAATTACACCAATAAAGTTAGCTTGCGTGAGGTTTTGCCCAAATGATTTTGATGCAATGATCAGGCAGAGAAGCAACAAAAATGCAAGAATGAAATTTACATGGGATAATTTATTGTTCTTCATAATAGTAGTTTATACATCTTATTGCGAAACTACTGCTAGAAGAAAACCTGAGTTTTAAAACGTATCAAGTTATTATTAAATTAACTTGTATTTATTTGTTATTAAATATAAACGAAGCTAAAAAACATAAACATTAATTAATGTTAGATTTCTTTGTGAGTTTTTTTGAAAAAAATTGTTTCAGGCTCCAACAGCCTCGCGTAAACTTTCTATCTGGTAATTCCAAAGCTCTCTCATATCCTCTTCACTATCATCGCTGCAGTCAGTGATTCTTATGAATGAGGTTTGTGTAAGTTCGTTTTCTTCTATGGTAAACTCTATGTAAGAAGGTTCGGAAGCATCGTTATCAGAGATGAACTCGTAGCGCACGTATTGATTTTGTTTTTGAGCTACGATTTTTGCTTTGTGGTCTTCGCCTTCCCATTTAAAATTGTAAACATCTTTTTCCTGAGTGACGCTGTCGGCAAACCAGAGAGACATGCTTTTGGGAATGGTTAAGTAGGAGAAAAGCAGTGAAGCGGAAGCGTTTATTTCGTATTCTCCGGTAAATTTTTGTTTAGCCATCTCTTACTGGTTTAGTGTAGACAAAGTAACGATTACGATCCAAAATAAAAGTAGCGGGGAGCAGGCTCGAACTGCCGACCTCAGGGTTATGAATCCTGTGCTCTAACCAACTGAGCTACCCCGCCAACTATTTCAGAGCTGCAAAGTTAATAATAATATTAAAATTGAAAATATATGCATTTAGGAAAATTTTATAGTAAGCAGAGCTATGATGAATTGAGTGAATTCATCGTTCGGGGATTCGAAGGTTATTTTTTTAGGTTAGTAAAATGAAGTCAAAAAGAAATATATTCTTAATTCTATCGGCTTTAGTACGTATTGCAGTCATTTGAATGATCATCAGTAGATGCGACACATCACTTCAATGGCTTCATTTCAAGAATGGATTCAGCAAAGTGAAATGTTTCGCATAATGCGGCGTGTATGTCTTGGCTCCATAGGCCAGAAGCCAGTGCATGTGTGCCTGCTTCGGGCAAGACTACTTTTCTCTTCTTATGTTTTGGTGTGCCGAGTTTTTGAAACATTTCTAACATTTTTTTTACAGATACTACATTATCTTGTTGTGTTTCGTTTTTATAGTAATAAGCCATAAATACTGGCATACGTATTTTGCTGAAAAGCTGTTCATGCATGGTGTGTTTGATGAGTTGTTTAAGTTCTACAATAGCTTCTGCTCTGTACTTTGCTGTCCAGTATTTTTCAAATCCGGCCGGTCCGGTAAAAGAGTAATACTTGCTTCCCAGTATGAACCGCGCTATATACAAGCCGCCCGGCATTGTAAGTATGGATGAACGAGGGTCGAATAAATCTACATTGGGCGAAAACATAATCAGAGCCATGATGTCCGGATGCGCCGAAGCTATGTACATAGACAGTGTGCTGCCTGTGGAAGTAGACATGAGAATGACGCGCTCGCCAATTTTTTTTCCTACCGCTACGGCATATTTTGCTGACTTTATTAGCGAATCAGCCGTCACGTTTAGCAAGGGTTCAGCACTGTTTATACCATGGCCATACAGGCGGCTCAGATATAAGTTGCACCCGTAGCGCCTGGCAAATTCAATATGCACAGGGTGAGCTTCTCCCTGGCTGGCGGAAAATCCATGCAAGTACACTACACTGACAGGTGTTTTATTTTTTTTAGTGGAATCATGCCATATAATACGGGCTTCGTTGTCTGGTTTTAAGTTTTTTTCTGCTCTTTCCGATGCCATGATTTGCTTTTCCAGAAGCGGCAAACTATCGGTTAATACGGGGAGGTTAGTATCTTCCGTAATATCGTTGGGTACGGGCAGAAGCATGTACAGTAAGGAGCCTAAACAGAATATTGTGGCTGCGAGGAGAGCAATATGGAGCAAAGGTTTTCTTTTCATGAATAAGGTTATTTAAAAGAAGATATTCCTGTGATGTCGTGCCCTGTGATGAGCAGATGAATATCGTGTGTGCCTTCGTAAGTGATGACGGATTCGAGGTTCATGATGTGCCTCATCACGGGATATTCTCCTGTGATACCCATGGCACCAAGAATTTGTCTTGCTTCACGAGCTATTTGCAACGCTATATAAACGTTGTTACGCTTAGCCATAGAGATTTGTGCTGAAGTAGCTTTGCCCTCATTTTTGAGCACACCGAGTCGCCAGGCAAGTAGTTGAGCTTTTGTAATCTCTGTAAGCATTTCCGCAAGCTTTTTTTGTGTGAGTTGAAAGGCAGCTATAGGTTTGTCAAACTGTATACGTTCTGAAGCATATTTACGAGCTGTTTCATAGCAGTCAATGGCAGCTCCAATAGCTCCCCAAGCTATGCCAAAGCGAGCGTTATCCAGGCACGACAGCGGCGCTCCCAATCCATCGGCATGTGGCAGTATATTTTCAGCGGGCACTTCCACGTTGTCAAATACCAATTCTCCGGTGAGGCTTGCTCTCAGAGACCATTTATTGTGTATTTCAGGAGCAGAAAATCCGCGCATCCCTTTTCTTAATATAACACCTTTTACTCTTCCTTCTTCGTTTTTGGCCCACACAATTGCCACATCTGCCGCGGGGGCATTGGTGATCCACATTTTCGATCCGTTCAGTATGAATTTATCTCCAGACTTTCGCAAGGTAGTGCGCATACCAGCAGGGTTTGAGCCAAAATCGGGTTCAGTAAGGCCGAAGCAACCTAACCATTCTCCCGAAGCTAATTTGGGTAAATAGTTTTTTTTCTGCTCTTCCGATCCATATCGAAAAATGGGATACATCACCAGGGAGCCCTGAACAGAAGCCGTAGAGCGCATTCCCGAATCGCCACGTTCTATTTCCTGCATCATTAAACCATAGGAAATATAATCTAACCCCCCTCCCCCATATTCTACAGGTATGGTCGGTCCAAAAGCTCCTATATTACCAAACTTTTTTACTATGTGATGGGGAAACTGTGCCTTTTGTGCACAATCTTCTATTATCGGTGTTATCTCTTTCAATACAAAATTCCTAATTGAATCGCGCACCATGCGTTGTTCCTGCGTCAGCAATTCATCAATCAAATAATAATCGGGGTAATCTTTTTGCATAGTTCATCGTTATGTACCTATATAACGAATCTATGCATTTTATGTTTAATTGTAAGCATAACGATATACTATTTTTGTACATCACTAAGTTCGCGTGGGGGTTACATGGGATGTCATAAAATGAGTTTATCGCTCTTTCCGAATGGCACGGCTCAATGCTGTTCTGTTCACCATCTTTTTTTCTTTTCCATGTCATGTGCATCTTGTGGAAAAGTAGTGCTACGTTACTCTAAAGGGTTTTAATGAATCATCATAACTGTAATTTCAGTAGTAGGGTATGTGGGTTAGTGTGTTCCATTCAGATCAGATTATTCAGCGGGAATATCATATGGAGTGACACGTGCATTCGGGTCGGAGTTAGCAATATCAAGCATACCAAATCCTTTCTTGGTAAGATAGCCTATACCATTTTCCAAAACAAAATTTTGAACATGTACATCTGCATACAAGGTAAATGGAAAGGTATAACCTCTTACTTCATACTTATCTCCGTTAATATAAACAGGAAAAACCCGGGCAAATTTTTTATCATCATTTTTTATGTTGGATAAATATTTTTCATCAGGCACGATTTGAAACTTATAAAAATCGGCTAACTGTTCGGGAGAATAGCCATGTTGTTCCATTCGGTTCATGAGGCATTCATACATTAAATCAGAAAACAAATCGCTACTGGGGTTTACAAACTTTTTGCTGTCGTTCAGGTTGTCATGGCTCATGATTACCATTGGCGATAGGCACAAATATTTCATCTCCTGAGAAGGGGCAGGCAAGGATTCTTTCTCTACATGCATGGGTTTCAGATGAAGTTTACCTATTTCAATCTTGTTGAGCAGAAAAAGCTTCCTCAGAAAAAAATCAATAAAATTTTTGTCTGGCCCGGAAAGCACCAATGTTATTTTACTGGAATAAAAATGCAGGCCATCCTTTCCGATTCGTGTTTGTCCTTTCAGCCCTGAAAAATTATACTGAGCCTCCCGGGTATCTAACTCATCATGATGTTTATGGAGTAATTTCTCAATAAAATCTGCCAGGATATATTGATGATGAAAGGGTACATATCCTCCTTTATTAATTAGGCCAAAAATAATTCTTACTCTCAAGTTAAAAAAAATAAAAAATCTATAAACATTAAACGTATATAACTCAAAAAATGTTTCTCTGTAAATATACTGAATTTTTTAATACCGAAGGTTAAATTATGTGCCGATAACAAAGAGATGACAAAAATATGATAAACAGAGCATGTTTGCGTACTCTGTTTTAGTATATAAGAGTGCGTGAGGCATACCGTGATATGCAGAACGCTTTGAGCACATTTTCCGGAGAATGCATGGCTCCCTCGCAGGTCATCTTGTGGAATGTATAAAAGTTCGCACACATACTTCTGTAAATGAATTAACACATGATCTCATTTTTTTTTGATTTTAAATTTTGAATACATACTTTTCGTAAAAAAACAGACCCTTATGAATATTCACGAATACCAAGCAAAAGAAATTTTAAAGAAGCATGGAGTAAAAATCGGAGAGGGTATAATGGCCGAAACTCCCGATGCAGCAATGCAGGCAGCTAAACAACTTTCTGAAATCACAGGTTGTAAGCTATGGGCTGTGAAAGCTCAAATACATGCCGGCGGCAGAGGAAAGGGCAAAATAAAAGGCACGGAATACAGAGGTGTTATGATTGCCAAAACACTTGAAGAGGTAAAAGAAAAAGCTTCTCAAATATTAGGTGGAACGTTGGTAACCCTGCAAACAGGGCCTGAAGGTAAAAAAGTGAATAAAGTGTTGGTAGGCGCTGATGTCTACTATCCGGGGCCTTCACAGCCCAAAGAAATGTATATGAGTATACTCTTGGACAGAGCTGCTTCACGGAACGTGATCATCGCCAGCACCGAGGGTGGTATGGACATAGAGGAAGTAGCCCACAAAACTCCTGAAAAAATTTTTAAAGAATGGATAGACCCGCGTGTAGGACTCCAACCTTATCAAGGCAGGAAAATAGCTTTTAAACTAGGCCTCACCGGAAATGCCTTCAAAGAAATGGTTACCTTCATTACAAAGCTTTACAATGCGTATTTGCATAGCGATGCTTCTTTGTTTGAAATCAACCCCGTATTGAAAACTTCTGATGACCAAATATTAGCTGTAGATGCCAAAGTGTCTATTGATGATAACGCTTTGTTCAGGCAACCTGAACTGGCTGCCTACCGCGACATTACCGAAGAAGACCCGCTGGAAGTAGAAGCCAGTGAAAACAACCTGAATTACGTAAAGTTGGATGGCAATGTGGGATGCATGGTAAATGGGGCAGGACTGGCCATGGCCACAATGGATATGATAAAACTCTGTGGTGGAGAACCTGCCAATTTCCTTGATGTAGGTGGAGGAGCAAATGCCAAAACCGTAGAGGCCGGATTCCGAATCATTCTCAAAGATCCCAACGTAAAAGCCATTCTCATAAATATATTTGGCGGCATAGTTCGTTGCGATAGAGTGGCTAATGGCGTGGTAGAAGCTTATAAAGCCATAGGTCAAATCAATGTACCCATAATTGTGCGCTTGCAAGGTACTAATGCCGAAGAGGGAGCCAGAATCATAAATGAGTCGGGGTTGAAGGTAAAGTCGGCAGTTATGCTAAAAGATGCAGCAAAGTTGGTAAGCGAGGCCATAGCTTAAATCTTTGAACAGATTTTTTTAAAATCATAACTATATACATACCTTTGTGTTCTATGCCATTGGACACTAAGATATTTGCCGAAGTGAAAAAAATCTTCAACTCGTATCTGGAAGCTAAAGAGTTGAGAAAAACTCCAGAAAGATTTGCCATACTTGAAGAAATCTATTCTCTCAATGGGCATTTTGATGTGGAGTCGCTTTACATAAATATGAAAAACAAAAATTATCGGGTAAGCCGTGCTACGGTATACAACACTTTGGATATACTGGTAGACTGCGACCTGGTGACCAAACATCAATTCGGAAAAAATATCGCTCAATATGAGAAGTCGTACGGATATCGCCAACACGACCACCTCATATGCACCGACTGTAATAAGGTAACTGAGTTCTGCGATCCCCGCATTCAAAATATTCAAACCATGGTTGGAGATCTGCTCAATTTTAAAATTTTACACCACTCGCTTATCCTTTACGGACAGTGCCAGAAGCCGGATTGCGAAAACAAACAAAATAAAAAATAAATGAATTTCACTCATACCTCATCGGAAGATATTGTTTTCATACGCTTTTCCGGCGATTTGCTGGGCGATACCAGTGGTATAAAAGTTGCCGATGTAGCCAACGATTATATAAATGACAACAAGCTTTACTGTGCTGTTGATATATCTGCCGTAAAATTCATGAACAGTGCAGGACTGGGTGTGCTCATTATGTTACTCACCAAATTCAGAAATAAAAACGGAGAGCTCATTCTCATAAATCCTTCCGAACACATAAAAAAACTTCTCATCATCACCAAACTCCATTCTATTTTTACCATCGTAGGTTCGGATGAGGAAGCAAAAGAATATTTTAAAAACATACCTAAATAAAATTGATTAGCGTAAATGAGTGTAGATGTTTTGCTCGGTTTGCAATGGGGCGATGAAGGAAAAGGTAAAATTGTAGACTATCTGGCCCCTCAATACGATGTGGTGGCACGTTTTCAGGGAGGGCCTAACGCCGGACATACACTGGAATTTGATGGTATAAAACATGTACTGCACCAAATACCCTCCGGAATATTTCACGAACGTATAAAAAATATAATCGGAAACGGTGTAGTGTTGGATCCTGTAGTGTTTAAAAAAGAAATTACCGGGCTTCAGAAATTTAATATCAACTTCAAAAAAAACCTCTTCATATCCAAGAAAGCACAAGTCATTTTGCCCTCGCACAAATTTCTCGATGATGCTTACGAAAAAGCTAAAGGCGACAGTAAAATCGGTTCTACACTTCGTGGCATAGGTCCGGCCTATCAGGACAAAATTGCCAGACAAGGCCTCCGTGTGGGCGACATCGTTTCACCCGCATTTGAAGATAAATACAGACATTTACTGAACCTGCACAAAACTATTCTGAGGTACTACAACTATGAGGCCGATTTCACAGAGAAAGAAAAAGAATTTGAAGACGCCTTGCACTTCATGAAATCATTCAACATAATAGACAGTGAGTACTTCATCAATCAGGCTATAGGAAACAAAGAAAAAATCCTAGCCGAGGGGGCACAAGGATCTTTGCTGGATATAGACTTCGGTTCGTATCCTTTTGTAACCTCATCAACCACCATGACGGCCGGCGCATGCACAGGGCTGGGTGTGGCTCCTTCCAAAATCAAAAACGTATATGGTATATTCAAGGCCTACTGCACACGAGTAGGTTCCGGGCCATTCCCTACTGAACAGGTCAATGACATCGGTGAAACCCTACGCAAACAAGGCAATGAATACGGTTCTACCACAGGACGCCCCAGGCGCTGTGGATGGATTGATATTCCCGCATTGAAATACGCCATCATGCTCAATGGTGTCACCGAACTTATGATGATGAAAGTTGATGTGCTTAATTCTTTTCAGGAAATAAAAGTATGTACACATTACAAACTTGCAGATGGTACCCTAACCGACCAACTTCCTTATGATTTATGCGCTGCCAACTATGAACCGGTATACACTACATTGCCGGGTTGGCATTGCGACCTGTCTGCATATCGCGACCGCAATTCCTTTCCACAACAGTTAAAAGATTATGTTTGTTTTCTGGAAAATGCACTCAACACACCCATTACCATCATATCTATAGGCCCTGATCGTAATCAAACGGTGAGCACTAAAAGTTAATCGGTAAAACCAAGCCAGTACGATTATTCATTTTGCATGAAAGGTTCTGTCCAAAACAGATTCAGGGCAAATTTATTTCTTTACTGAACCCGGCAACACTTATCGTAGCCCTGCTATCGCACGTGCCTGTACCATAGTCAATTTTTCGTGCAGATTTACCCTCAGGAGTTATGACCAGTACTCCTGAAGTCGGATAGCGAATCAGTGTTTTTTCACAAGTAAAATCTATCACCAGGGGCGATTCAATATTCACTGTGTAGCGTCCTCCATCTCTGTTTATGCCTTCGGCCACCTGGGAGTTGCCGTTGGTGCCTGATATTTCAAACTTGTTGTCAAAAATATTTAAGGGTGTATTACTTCCGGCGGTTTGAGTTCTTGTACGGGTGCTTTTCCATTCGGCAGTTTTTCCATCGGTATAGGTAATTTTTGCATAACCGGTTCCGTTGATGCCGGTCACTTGAATATTATGTTTGCCGGGCTCCACACAGGTTATGGTTTTTCTGCCTTCTATTTTCACACCTTCTACCTGATAGTTGTTGGTAGTAATGGTTGTGACGGAGCCTGTTTCATTATACTTATCACCACTTAGCTCAACTATGAGCGACCCGCTTCTGGATTTTCCATCGTAGGTGCGACAACCGGAAGTGAAATGAATTGTAAATCTGCGAATGAATGGGTTGTTGCTCAATGTGTCAATGGTAATGTTAACGCAATTGAAGTTCACGCCGGGCCCTCCATAAAGGCGTGCACCGTTGTTTTTGCTCATGGCATCTTCGGAAGCTTTGAAAATGTCGTCAAAAGCACTTTGAAATGCCGAGTTGTCTTGAGCATTAATAACATCGGTCTCAAATATCATGTCTACATCTTTCTTATCTTTTTTACATGAAAGCATAAAAAGCATACATATGCTTATTGACAACACTACTACACTAAGATTTTTTTTGTTCATAATCATCAATTTAAAGTTCTTTACTATGTTTATGATAAAGCCATGCTATGGTAGTATAATATACAATGTTTCATTGTAACGGAACAAATATTATGCAGTTTTTTTAAAAAATCCGTTATTAACGTAGATTATGAAGAGGAACATTCGAATTTTATCCATAGACGGAGGCGGTATACGGGGAATAATAGCCGGTGAAATATTAGTATATATAGAAAAAAAACTTCAGGAATATAGCGGAAATCATGAAGCAAAAATAGCCGACTATTTCGACCTGGTAGCCGGCACCAGTACCGGAGGTATATTGGCTTGCATTTATCTATGTCCGGATGAGCAGGATAGCCGTAAGCCACGCTTCACGGCAGAACAAGCTGTAGATTTGTATTTGCGCAGAGGCCCCAACATTTTCAATGCTTCTCCCTGGAAAAGGTTATTATCTTTGGGAGGATTAAGTAACGAAATATATTCTGAGGCCCCGTTAGAACGATACCTGAGAGCATATTTCAGAGATGTACGCCTTAGCGATTTGGTGAAACCCTGTATCATTACGGCATACGAAATCGAAAAAAGATATGCGCACATATTTTCGCGCAACGATGCACAAGCAAATCCCGAATACGATTTCTATCTGCGCGATGTAGCCAGGGCTACTTCTGCTGCACCTATCTACTTTCAGGCGGCGCGTATAACTTCTCTTGCCGGCCAATCTTTTTCCTTGGTTGACGGAGGAGTATATGCCAACAATCCCGCCCTATGTGCCATAACTGAAGCATGCAAGCTCTTCGGTCAAAACGAGCCTCTTCGTATAAATGACATCACCCTTCTTTCTATTGGCACGGGAATTAAAAGAAA
Organism: Cytophagaceae bacterium; assembly: GCA_025054875.1. GTDB lineage: Bacteria > Bacteroidota > Bacteroidia > Cytophagales > Cytophagaceae > JANWYS01. Next base: position 35,004 of record JANWYS010000002.1, read on the forward strand.
GCCTTTCGAATATAAAAACGCTAAGGAATGGGGGGCTATAGGTTGGGTAAAACCTTTGATGCACATCATGATGTCCGGCATGAACGAAACCACCGACCATGAAATAGAAATACTATATAAAACACATCAATGTGCGCACCAATACCTCCGATTGTCTCCTTTGCTCCAAAGTGCCAGCGGTGAGATGGACAACGCCTCTCCGGAAAACATGAAAGCACTCCGGGAAACTGCAAAACAATACATCAACCAAAACACTGAGAGAATTGATCAATTTGTTCGTTTACTTCTGTAAGTAAGTTTTTAGATAAATGCTGCTAAATAATTGACACAACTTTTTTATTGTAATACGTATAAGTAAAGTAACACGAACATAGAGCACAATGAAAAAATATGTATTAGCAGCAGTTGGATTATTCATAAAATTTTTTTCCGCTCACGGTCAAGACATACAGTTTTCCCAATTTTACGCCGCACCTTTGTATCAAAACCCCGCATTTGCCGGCAGTGCTCATATCTGGCGCTTCGCAGCACATAACCGCCTTCAATGGCCGGGTATACGTAGCACCCTCACTTCTTCTTCACTAAGCCGTTTTACTACGGCATACATCTCTGCCGATGGATATTCAGAAAAATATAAAAGCGGGTTTGGCCTCATTGCCATGCGTGATTGGCAAGCTGGCTCTACTTTAGCCTCCACTGAAATCGGTGCGCTGTACTCTTATGAGATTGACCTCTCACCTACTTTCACTTTGCGCCCGGGATTACAGGCAAGTTACGCACAGAGAAGTATAGATTATTCAAGGTTGCGTTTTCCGCAAGACTTTAACGACCAAACCGGATATACCGGAAATACCTATGCTGAATTTGGATCAGCCATCAGAAGATATGCCGATATATCTTCCGGATTACTATTGTATTCTGATAAGTTGTGGGGCGGATTATCATTTCACCACATCAATCGTCCAAACCAATCTATGCTGGGCGAAGTAGCACGCCTACCCATGAAATATGCTATTACCGGAGGTTATAAATTTCACCTTAAAGACAGAAAATATTTAGCCTACTTGGAACGTACAGGTGAAGTCACTCTCACTCCTACAATCCATTATAAAGCACAAGGCAAATCCGACCAAACCGATGTAGGCCTTTATCTAATCTATGACCAACTTATGGCCGGGCTTTGGTACAGAGGTATTCCTTTTAAAAAACTGGCCAGCAACCTACACAACAATGAATCTATTGTCATACTTATGGGTTGGAAATATGAGGGTTGGAGCATTGGCTACAGTTATGATTTTGTGGTGTCTAAACTGGCCACTGTACGTGCCGGTGGCGCGCACGAATTGAACATCACTTATCTCTATAATAAAAGCAAACATCGTAAACCCATGAAGCGCCTGCCTTGTCCAAGCTTATTTTAACTTCTCATACCTGATCCAGGTAAAAAAAGAATAAGTTGAGTTGCTACGTGCGATGGTCAACTGTTTTTACACACGATATGAATCTTCGTGTTGTTGTGGAAAGAACTCATAGAGATTCGGTTAGTAAAACTCTCTGAGATATGAAATGACTTTCGTGATACTTTGTTCGTGAATAAAAACACATAGCATACAACAAAGAGATAGTAAGAATGAGCCGTTTTACATTGGTAATTTAAGTACAGCATTGAGCTACTGTTTGTATGAGTATTGTAAAGCATAGAATATTTCTCATGGAATCTAAGTTGCTTGCGATTCATGTTTTATAGAGGCACCACCCTTTCTATATTTACATAGAATAAAAAAACTTCAGCACAGAGAGTGCAGCGTATGTCAGGCTGCCAACATTCACAGATATAGTCCACCTGTAGGCTTGCCATTTTTCACAAGAGTTTAGTGCGTCTGCTGAACTTTGTATGTGCAAAGAAATGTGATACTTTAATAGGGTATACTATACGGTTCAAAATAATTATGGCCGCGCTCTCATTTTTCTTGATATATTTGCTGCCTGAAATTTTGTTTTCCCATGATTGAAAAACCCAAACGATATACCGTAACAGCAGCACTCATTTATGCGAACGGTCCCATACACATAGGACATCTGGCCGGATGCTACTTGCCCGCAGACATATATGTCCGCTATCTTCGATCGGCTGGGAAAGATGTAATTTTCATCAGTGGCACTGACGAACATGGTGTGCCTATAACACTAAAAGCTAAAAACGAAGGAATAGCGCCGCAACAAGTAGTGGATAAATATTATGCTCTTATAAAAAAATCTTTCGAAGAGTTCGGAATTTCATTCGATATATACTCTCGTACTACTGATCCTATGCATCATGCCGAATCTAAAGAGTGGTTTAAAAAACTGTACGATAAAAAAATTTTTTCTGAAGAAATTACCGAACAATATTATGATGAAAAAGCAGGACAATTTCTTGCTGATCGTTACATAATAGGTACATGTCCAAATTGCGGGTTCGAAAACGCTTATGGAGACCAATGTGAACGATGCGGCAGCACCCTCAGCCCCACTGAATTAATTAATCCCAAATCTACTCTGAGTGGTGAAAAGCCTGTATTGAAAAAAACTAAAAACTGGTATCTGCCTTTAGATAAAATGCAGGCCGATATAGAAAAATATATTTCTTCGCATAAAGAGTGGAAATCAAATGTAGCAGGCCAATGTCAGTCGTGGCTAAAGCAAGGCTTGCAACCCAGAGCCATGACACGCGACCTGGATTGGGGGGTAGAGGTACCCTTGCCCGAAACCGATGGAAAAGTACTTTACGTGTGGTTTGATGCGCCTATCGGCTACATCACTTTCACTAAGCAACTTTTCGAAAAAAAAGCATTGCTCGCTCCTGACACATACAAGAAAGACGATTGGCAGAAATACTGGAAAGACAAAGACACTAAATTGGTTCACTTTATAGGCAAAGACAACATAGTGTTTCACTGCATCATATTCCCTGCCATGTTGATGGCTGAAGGCAGTTACATACTCCCCGATAATGTGCCGGCTAATGAGTTCATGAATCTCGAAGGGCAAAAAATTTCTACTTCGAGAAATTGGGCTATATGGCTGCATGAATATTTGCAGGAATTCCCGGGAATGCAAGACGTACTGCGCTATACCTTATGCGCTAACGCACCTGAAACTAAAGACAGCGACTTTACATGGAAAGACTTTCAACTCAGAAACAATAGCGAACTGGCAGATATTTTTGGAAATTTCGTAAACCGGGTAATGGTGCTCACCCATAAAAACTTTGCCGGGAAAGTTCCTGCTGCAAGCGAATTAACTGAAACGGATCATCAGCTGATAAAACTAATCAGTGATACACCTCGCAACACCGCTACTCTTATAGAGCAATTCAAATTTCGCGATGCTTTAGCCTCTGTGATGGATTTGGCCAGAGCCGGCAATAAATATCTGGCCGATACGGAACCCTGGAAACTTATAAAAACTAATCCCGAAAGAGTAAAAACTATATTAAATCTCAGCGCACAAATAGTAGCAAACCTAGGCATATTGTGTGAACCCTTTATGCCTTTCACTGCCGCCAAATTAAACAACATGCTCAACATAAAACCTCTCTCATGGAACAGCGCCGGCAGTACAGGACTTCTGCCGGCAGGGCATCAACTTGGCTCCAGCGAAATATTATTTGCCCAAATTGAAAACACAACAATTGAAAATCAAATTAAAAAATTAGAACAGGTCAGGAAGATGCATGAACTAGCACAAAAACAAGTCACACCGTTAAAACCTGAAATTCAATTTGAAGATTTTACTAAGTTAGACATACGCATAGGCACCATAATACAAGCCGAGCGTATACCCAAAACAAAAAAGCTCCTGAAACTCCTCATTGATACCGGACTGGACAAACGCACCATTGTGAGTGGGATTGGCGAACACTACGAACCCGAAAAAATTATTGGTAAGCAAATATGTTTGTTGGCAAACCTTGCCGCTCGTGAAATAAAAGGAGTTGCCTCGCAAGGCATGATTCTTATGGCCGAAGATAAAGACGGAAGCCTTAAATTCATTTTACCGGAATCACTTACTGCTAATGGCAGCGTCATTGCCTGAACTCCGCATTTACCGAAATCTTATCTCGCTTTTTTTTATTCTTAAAAAAAGTTTTGCGTACTTTCTCAGATGGTATGCTCACTATATATACTCCCGTAAGTATGAGTGCAGAGTACAATATTTTTTCTGTCGTTATCATTTCTGTGCCCCAGAATAAAGCTATGCATGTTGCAAGTAAAGGCTGCAAATAGGTGTAGCTTCCCGCTATTGATGCGCTTACATATTTGAGCACAACAATATTCATATAGTAGGCACACCATGTTGCAAATACCACAATAAACAGTAAAGATAACCAGGCCTTAACGGTAAATTTCTCCCAGTTTACACTCAAAAAATCATTATATCCGTATGGCAGTATGATAATGAAACCTATGCTGAACATATATGCTACAATGGTAACTACTCTGTATGTTTTCAGCAAAGGCCTTACGGTTGCCAGAAACAATGCCCACGAAAATGAATTAAGCAACACCAATATATCTCCAATATACATTGCCTTCATACTCTGTTGAGAAGAATGAATAATCAGTAACACAGTACCGGCAAGGCCTATACCGATACCCAACAGTTTGTGAAAAGAAAATTTTTCGTTTCGTGTGAAGATGGATGTTACAAAAACAATAACAGGAACTCCAGTGATCATCAATGAAGCATTTATGGCAGAAGTCAGATTTAAGCCTTCATAAAACATAATCTGATTACCTACTACTCCAAAAAATGCACACAAAAAAAATATCCGCATGTCGCGGAGGTTCACTCTATCTTTTAGTATGAAAAAAGATATTGCTCCAAAAAAAATTATTGTTGAAAATCCTCTCACCACCAATATAGCTGCCGGGCTTATGTATTCGGGCATAGCTATCTTAGATATTGTATAGTTTAGAGCGCCTATCATAGATGTGCCCCACAGGATACCATGCGCTCTTAAATTATTCTTTGATGTCATCACTCTGCATTAAACTCACAAAGCTATGAGAAAATGTTCTGTTATGAAAAACCGAACTCAAATGTCTTGCTTTGGTTCATCCTGGCAACTTAAATCAAGTTCATTCAGATAACCTCATAAGGCGGCACAATGAAAGTATCTCAATATTTAAAGCCGGCTTGTTATTATTTTGACAATAGGCATATAATGAAAATATTTGTAAAAACATCCAACGAATCTATGCTGAAAAAACTCATACGGATGCCTTACCATTTCACGCATGATGTATTATATGAAACTGCATCATGGAATCCAATTTTCAAAAAAATATATGGTAGGAAAACCGTTCAAAAAGGTTTTATAGGTGACGAACATTTGACCAATTCTACGCTAGATGACCATTTGTTCCACCAACTCAAAGCTGCCGGCATTGCATGCAATGAACACTACATCAATCAAAAGAATTTTGAAAATTATCTTGCCACCGCCACTTATCCCAAAGAATATTATGGGGCTAAACCCGGCCATGATAATTTTACTGAAAAAGCATTGGAGCATTATGTTACTTTGGAATTTATTGATTTTTCACAGGTACAATGTTTTGTTGATGTGGCGGCTTGCACAAGCCCCTTTGCAGATATTATCAGTCAAAAGTTTAAAGTAGCCGAAGTCTACAAGCAAGATCTTGTATATCCGCCCGGCATAAACGGAAATAAAATCGGAGGGTATGCACATGAAATGAATTTACCCACAAACTCAGTGGATGCGCTAACATTACATTGTTCTTTGGAACATTTCGAAGACAACACAGATATACTCTTATTTCGCAAAATGAATCGCCTGTTGCGCAAGGGAGGTAAAGCGCTAATTTTGCCCTTCTACCTGGCGCACAGTTACACCATACATGTTGACCCTGCTTATAATCTGCTACGCCGGCACTTTCCTGCAATTGATGAAGAGGCCGAACTTCGCTATTGCAACTGGTATCAGTTTCACTCTCGGCATTACGATATCATACAACTACAAAAACGTATAATAGCTCAACTACCCGACTGCCACGTAGTAGTTTACCGCATTATGAACTTTCGCCAAATTTGGCAACACAGCTACCTTCGTTGGGTACTTGAAATAACCCATCGTTGATATGCAAACTACTACGGCAATTGTGGGACTCTGCTCCTTTGCCTTCGGCGAATAAAAAGCTATATCTCTTGCACCCTGACCAATATTCGCTGCATAATTATGGTGCGGCCATTGATGTTGCTATACTTGACGAACATGCCCGCCAGCTTGACTTCGGCAGCCCCTGCTTCTTATTTTGGCGAAGAAGCCCAACCCCGTCTCGAACAAAAACTTTTACGAGCTAAAGACTCACGGAACAACAAATAGCTAACCGTAACTTGCTTCGCTTCTATTATGCGCAGTGCAGGTTTCACTCCCATCCCAATCAAATGGTGGCATTTCAATGCCTGCAGCAGAGCTCACGCAGAAAAAATTTTAAACTTTTTCCGATAACCTCACGTGATTAGGCGACAGAAATCCATAAAGGTTTTGTGAGAACAACATTTAGAATATCTGTAGAAGTAAACAAGAAAAAGGGAATCATCTATACATGAGCATAGCCACACATTACGCATTAGTCCAAGTTTTTTTTTTGTGTTGGGCGCGCCCCTGCGGGGCCGGGCTGTCCGCCACTCCGCTATCGCTGCGGTGCTCCGCTAAAGCTCCGCACTGGCCGTGCCGGCCATGGCTACCATCCCTCGCGCAGGGTAACCTGAAACTTTTCAGGTCTATCAGAGATTGCCGGTTTCTTTTCATGCCAGAGGTTTGAATACATTTTATGCATCAGCCAGGCAGAAGGCATTGTACGTATGCGTACGCGCATGTGAAGCTGCTTCACTCAAAGATATGGGTATGTGGCTTGGAGGCAAGGACATACACACTTTTGGGACAGTATCTGCATAAAGTATACAAAAGTGATTGATGCTATGTTTTACGTTTAAACATCCTTGAACACCCAATAGGAGTGCTATTCAGCACGTTAGGTTTATAAGTTATTAAGAGCTTTGTGAGTGTATGTGTCGTACCAACATTCGTTTGGCAATAGGGAAAACAGATTCGCAAAATGGATAATCTATTTTACTGTCTATGAGGTATGCAGCAGGATTGGAGTACTTGACATATTTTTTTACAAACGAAAGTTTTATGGATTCAAAAGTCTCAAATCTGGATTTCGATACAGTTTCCAGATAATGAGTATGTATACCTCTGTATTTTTCATCAGCATTTTGGAATATGGTGATTTCATACTCATATACCTTGGCCTCTGATGCAGGAGGTACATAAAAAAACAAAAACCCATATTCATGATTTAATGAAAACAATCCTATGGGAGTAATGGAAATGCAATTTTCAACTTCTTCATATATGTTTTTCCCTTCAGTGAGATAATTTTCAAAATGAGGAACAGCAAACTCCATTATTTCTTCCAGTTCACTCATGAGGTGGTCATCATTAATGAGCTCTCTGTAAATGATGTTTAGTTTTTCAAAATCCGCATGAGAAATCTCTTTGGGAAAATTTTCATGAAGAAGTGTTTTATTGTTCCGCAGGGTAATCAGATTTTTGTAGTGAAACAATAAATCTGAAAACACAGGATACAGCTTTTTATCGCAAAACTCTTTTTTAACCCCTTGCAAGTAAGCCAGCAAAATGTACTTTTTATATTCAAAATCAATCAGCCCTTCAGTGAGCCAGTTTGGACTAAGCTCTTTCATATCAAAAAACCATAAAACCTACTCCAGAAGTTACTGAAAAAAAATTTTTTTTGCAAGGGCGCACAAAACAAACCCCAAACTTAATAAGAAAGAAATTTTAAGTTTGGGGTATAATGAAGATGGCCTGATTTCAATCAGGCTTGTTTCGTAGTGATTTTATTTACGATTTTTTCTTTCAACACCCCTACAAGTTGTTCTATGGCTTTCTCTTTTAATGGCTTTATCACATGATCGGGGATATTATGTTTGGATATAATTGGTCCGATTTCCGAGTCAAAAATATCATTAGCTTTGTCTTGCAGAGCAGAGTCTAACTGGTCGCCTACTAATTGTGCTGTTTCGGTATCTAGTTTTTTGTCTTTTGCAGCTTGTACAGCTTTTTTAATACGGTTGCTGATGTATGCTGTGGTGATGGGCTGTCCCACCATGGGGGCGTTTCCCAATACATTGTAAAGTGTTTCAATCATGATTGTCAGGTTTTGGTTTATGGCTCGAATTTAAAACAATATTGACAAAACACAACCATTATCTGCATATAAAAATCCAAGATTTATTTAACAATGGTTTTTACTAATTTTTGAAACTCTACTTGATGTGTTCTAAAAACTCAGATTTAAATTTGTCGTCTTCAAATTTCCCTGAGTAAAACGAGGTGATGGTAGTGCTTGCAGTATCTTTTACGCCGCGTGAGGCCACGCACAAATGCTTAGCTTCCATGACAACGGCAACATCTTCTGTTTTCAAAGATTTTTTCAATTCATTACCTATTTGCATAGTGAGGCGCTCTTGCACCTGAGGCCTTTTGGCATAATACTGCACAAGCCGGTTTAGTTTGGACAAACCGATAACTTTTCCTGAAGAAATATAAGCAACTTGTGCCTTCCCAAAAAAAGGTACAAAGTGATGTTCGCAGCAAGAGTAGAAGGTAATATTTTTCTCAACTATCATTTGATTGTATTTATACTTATTGTCAAACAATCTTATCACAGGTTTGTTCGCAGGATTGAGTCCGCTGAATATTTCATTCACATACATGCGCGCCACTCGCTCGGGAGTGCCTTTAAGGCTGTCGTCGGTAAGGTCTAAACCCAGTATGTGCATGATTTCAAAAAAATGTTTACGAATGAGTTCTATTTTAATTTCATCATCCAACGCAAAAGCATCTTCCCGCATAGGTGTATCGGGAGAGGTTGCCATGTGATCATCGCCAATTTCATCGCAGCTGAGCTTCTTAATCAGCGGGATATTCAGCATAGTTTCTTTCGGTTTCATAGAGTATTACTTTCAATTGTAAAGAGGGATCCATTTTATGTTTAAGTATGTTCCATATTACCACTGCGATGTTTTCGACGGTGGGATTAAGTTGCTTAAATTCTTCTGTATCCAGATTCAGATTTTTATGGTCAAATTTTTTCAGAACATGTTCTCCTATTATGTCACTAAGTTTTTTCATGTCCATTACGTAGCCTGTTTTGGTGTCAATCTCTCCTGTCACCTTTACCACAAGTTCATAGTTATGGCCATGATAGTTGGGGCTGCTGCATTTGCCAAACACAGCATAGTTTTCATCTTCACTCCATTCGTTGTTGTAAAGTCTATGTGCTGCATTAAAGTGTTCTTTTCGATAAACCGATACTCTCATTATGAATTTACAACTTTTGTTTCAAGCATGCTACGGTCTCATCTGATATTACTTCACAAAGATACACTCTTAACGAATCCAAATAATTAAAAGTTCAAGATATATTAAACAGATATGCGAAAATGTTTATTCCTACCTACGGAAAGCTGTGTAGTTTCGTCTTGTCATGGGATATTTTTAGACATCTTCCATTTCTTTATTCGGGCTCAGATACGCTGATGAGTTTGTTGCTAAACCACGTGAAAATTTGTTTACGTTTTGTACAATAGATTTTTTCGAATTCTGCCAGTAATCTTTTTTTCAGGATTAGGTAAGAAATATGAAAGTGAACCCTACTTCTTACACGATGTTGCTATGCCATTTTTTGCTGTATGAAAATTTTCGCATAATCATACCGTCGGATAAGCTCACATAATGGGTAAACTTCTATTCAGCTTTTTGAGGAAAAACATTATCTTATAAAAATTCTACCTGTTTGTATTTTGTCATGTTCAACTAAGGTATAGCAGTATATGCCCGGTCTAAATTGTGCATCTATGACATGTTCTTTTTCCTGGAGAGTGGCATGAAAAATTTTTTTTGACGACATATCATACAAAGAAAATTCTATACTTGATTTGAATTCATCGTTTGCTCTGATCCATATTTGATTTTGTGAAGTGAACACCGAAAATTTTGTTGAGTTAGATTCTGCATCAACATATATAGCTTTGCTGTGCACGGTTTCGTCTATCACTTCTAATTTGTAGTACAGACCTTTGTCTAAATAAGGCATGAAATCAGTATATTCAAGCGTTACAGGTATATCGCTGTCATATCCTGGTTGTTGGTGATGTATCAATTCATAATCTGTAGCATTGTTGCTTCTATACAAATGGAATGATGTGGATTTGGAGAGATGAGATGTCCATAATAAGCGGACTCCTGTTCCTTGAAGGTATTTTCCTGAAAATTCCAGCCAGGCTATCGGTAAAGAACAAGTGCCGGGAGTGAGTGCTACCATAGGGCCGGAACCACATGAGCCGGGATTGAAACAAGTAGCAGACGTGCTATATGCCATACGGGCATTGCCGGCTGCCACATCTACTGTGGGATCGAGTGTGCGTACAGATTGACCGTTGGGCAGAGCATAGTGCATTACTTTACCGCTGTTAATCACATGTCCCAGTCCGTGAGCGTGGCCGAGTTCATGTAAAGCCACCGACTCAAAGTCGTATTGCGACGAAGAGGGAGCAGCAGGGCCATATTGCCAGGTGAAACCTGTCGCCGGAGGGTTGGGCTTAAATTGTATATCTACTTCATTAACGCACCAAACAGTATTATGCAGATTACATGCCCCCGTTGCTGCGCCCGAAAAGCGTGAAGTAGCTACTCCCAACACGCCCGCAGGCAATGTATTGTCGAACAACACACTGTTTATGCCATCTGCCGCATATCCGGCAGTAGTAGTACCGTTTGAAAACCAATTGATATACGTAGCACATCGCCAGGTTTCTAAAGCGCGCTCAAAAGCGGCAACTGCTGCAGTATTTGTTGAAAATCCGGAGGTGGTATTATATTGAAAATACATACCTCCGGCACCGTTCATGTTGCGATGGTAGTAACGCTGACGAGTAACTGTACCAAAACTACTGAAAGAGCTATTGATATTAGCATGTGTGTAGGTAACCGTCAAGTTTGTAGTTGAAGTAAAAGCACCATTTACATTGATAGGCCCTGTGCCGGCTCCCTCAGGTACTTTTACGGTGATGGATGTATTAGACCACGAAACAATATCAGATGCAACTGCTGAACTCATATACGTAGCACCACCATCGTCAGCGTTGGTAAAAAACACTGTACCCGGAGTGCTGCCAAAACCACTTCCGGTTATGGTGATAAAATCTCCGGCTACGATAGTGCCTCCTACCGTAGGGTTCGGACTGAATGAACTTATAGCAGTAATCCTGCCTTTTCGAGGAGTGATTCGTTGTTTTGTCATTCTTGCTTTAAATATAGCTCCTGAAGGACTTACCGCAGGGCAACCGGTGATTTTGCTGATCTTGTTCAACAGACTTTCTTCAGTTAAAAACGTATTTTGGAAATAATCTTTGTATTTACCATTTATGTTTTGAAAAACCCCTTGATTCAAAGCATAAGGCCTGGCCTGTACCCATTCAGGATGAGCTTTTCTGATTTCCTTATTATCATTCACTCTTTCATCTTCGTCGAGCATGCACAAATATTCTCTTCCTATTTCCAAGTGTACCGATGGATAAGTAAGTTGTGCTTCATTTGAAACTACACCTCCATCGGATATGAGAATTATTTTGTCCTTTGCTGAAGGATTTTTTAAATATGCCATTACATCAATGGTGTAAGCCGTGTAAATATTCGTATGCGCATCGTTCCAATAACATTGTTTGTTTGAAACTTTACCCAATACTATATATGAACATGCAGACACTCGTTCAGCAAAAGAAACAGGATATTGCATGCATTGGGAGTAAGCATGATGGCCAATGATGATAATTAAAAAATAAAGCAACCCGATAGCCTGATTCATAATCATTGTTGCAGAGTTTATATTAATTTAAGAAAAAATTATTTTGTATAATAGCCCGTCAATGAAGAAATTCATTTTATAATCGCTTATATAAAAAATCAGTTTGACTTTTTAAAATGACTACTGAAGAAAGTGTGAAAAAACGGATTGAGGAACTCACAGAACAGATTAATTATTATAATCATGAATATTACATAAACGATCGCTCTTTGATTAGCGACTACGAGTTTGACCAGCTGCTCTACGAGCTCATACAATTAGAAGAGAAATATCCTGAGTATAAGAAACCTGAGTCTCCCACTCAACGTGTCGGAGGCGGCATTACGAAAGAGTTCAAAACCGTAGAGCACAAAAGGCCTATGCTCTCGCTAAGCAACACATATTCGGAGGAGGAATTGAAGGAATTTGACATGCGCATACGCAAAGCTATAGGAGATACCTTTGAATACGTCTGTGAATTGAAGTTTGATGGAGTGGCAATAAGTATAATTTATGAAAATGGAATTTTAAAACAAGCGGTTACACGTGGCGATGGCACAAAAGGTGATGATGTAACTACTAATATCAAAACCATTCGTACAATACCATTGCGAGTGAATCGCAAGGATATTCCGGATGAATTTGAAGTGAGAGGAGAGATATTCATGCCTCTGGATGTATTCAATGCATTGAACAAAGAGAAAGAAGACATAGGAGAACCTTTGCTGGCAAACCCCAGAAATGCCGCTTCAGGTACGCTAAAGCTACAAGACTCCTCACAGGTAGCTAAAAGAAGATTAGATTGCTACATATATTCATTACTTGAAGATAACGGGATTGCAGAAACTCATTCGCAAGCGCTCAGCCTGCTGAAAGACTGGGGGTTCAACATCTCTCCTACTTTTCGTGTATGCAAGGTTTTGGATGAAGTGATGGAATACATCAAACACTGGGATAGTGAACGCTGGAAGCTTCCATTAGCTACCGATGGTATAGTGATAAAAGTAAACAACTTCAAGCAACAAGAAGCGCTTGGATATACTGCCAAAAGCCCGAAGTGGGCAGTAGCTTTCAAATTCAAATCTGAAAGTGCAGCCACAGTACTGGAAGATATTAGCTATCAGGTAGGGCGTACAGGAGCAGTAACACCTGTAGCCAATCTAAAACCTGTACTTCTTGCCGGCACGCGCGTAAAGCGTGCTTCGCTTCACAATGCCAATGAAATAGAGCGCCTGGATATCCGCATCGGCGATACGGTTTTTGTAGAAAAAGGGGGTGAAATTATTCCCAAAATAACCGGAGTAGATTTGAGTAAGCGTCCTGAAAATTCACAACCCTTACAATACATAAAAAAATGCCCGGAATGTGGTAGCACTCTCATAAGAAAAGAGGGAGAAGCTCTCCATTATTGCCCAAACGAAAAGGGGTGCCCACCTCAATTGAAAGGTAAGATTGAACATTTTATTCAGCGTAAAGCCATGGCCATAGAGGGTATTGGCCCGGAAACCATTGAAATGTTTTTTAATCTGGGATTAATAAAAAATCCGGCAGACCTTTACGATTTGAAATTTGAACAACTTAAAGGGCTTGAGCGCTTTGGTGAGAAATCAGCACAAAACCTGTTAGCAGGATTAGAAAAATCTAAATCTGTACCTTTTCGGCAAGTCTTGTTTGCCTTAGGTATACGCTATGTAGGAAGTACGGTAGCTGAAAAATTAGCAGCACATTACAAAAATATTGACCAACTTATGAATGCTGATTTTGAATCATTGATATCAGTCCATGAAATAGGAGAACGTATAGCGCAAAGTGTAGTAGATTATTTTAAAGATCCGGATAATGTAAATATGATTGAGCGGCTCAAACACGCGGGATTACAGTTTGCCGAGCAAGAGACACAAAACAGAAAAGAGAGCAACAAACTGGAAGGAAAAACATTCGTAATATCCGGAGTATTCAAAAATTTCAGCCGCGAAGCACTGCAACAAAAAATTGAAGCCAATGGAGGAAAAATTTTGTCCTCTATATCATCGAAACTAAATTTTTTAATAGCTGGCGACAACATGGGGCCCAGCAAAAAGGAGAAAGCAGAAAAGCTCGGAGTGCCCATCATCAGCGAAGATGACTTCATGAAGATGTTAGCGGATTGATGTTTTTTGATACAGAATATATCCTGTATATGCAATGACAGAGCCAACTATGATACCGGCCAAAACATCGCCGGGATAGTGTACACCTAAATACACTCGGCTATACGAAATCAACGTAGCCCATAGTAAAAGCAAGTACCACCATTTGTTTCTACCGGTCAACAAAGCAACCATAAATATCGCCAGAGTAAAACTGTTTGACGCATGTGAAGAAAAAAAACCGTATCGTCCGCCACAATTATCCATCACCCAATGCAATTGGCTTTGAATAGTCTCCACATGGCAAGGGCGAAGTCTTTGTACCAGAGGCTTTATTATCCATGAAGATAATATTTCTGAAACGATGACGGAAAAGGCTATGAACATTACCATTTTCACTCCTCGTTTTTTATGAGCGATTAACAGATACGCTACTATGAATATGTACAAAGGCCACCATGTGTGGCGATTCGTAATGAAAAGCATTACATCGTCTGCCCAAGGAGCATGGGTATGATTTATAGCCAATAAAAGTTGCTTATCAATTTCTTCAAGGCGGGATAGTATATTCATATCCAATCTATATTTTTGGCTAACAAGTTGAGTGTTTGCTGTTCAGGACTTTCTTCCTGTGGTACATAGTTGTACTCCCAACGAGCCATAGGAGGCATGCTCATCAAAATAGATTCTGTGCGCCCGTTAGTGTCTAAACCGAATTTAGTTCCTTTATCGTATATTAAATTAAACTCCACATAACGGCTTCTTCGCAAAAGCTGCCAGTTAAGATGATTTTCATTATAAGGCATGTCTTTCTTTCGGTTCATAAGTTGAATGTAGGTGGGAGCAAAAATATTTCCCACATCCTTTACGAAATGGAAGAGTTGTAGTTTGTTATGTTTTTCGTCAGCGGTAAGTCTGTCAAAAAAAATACCACCAACGCCACGGGTTTCGTTTCGGTGCGCCAGAAAAAAATAATCATCAGCCCATTTTTTAAATGAATTGTAGTAAGAAGAGTCGTGAGCATCACAAACTTGCTTCAATGCAGAGTGGAACAAACGCGCTTCCTCTTTTTCGATGTAGTGAGGTGTCAGGTCAATACCTCCGCCAAACCACCAGTGACCATCACTCATTTCAAAATATCGGGTATTCATATGTATGATGGGACAATGAGGGTTTAGAGGATGTAAAACAATAGATATTCCAGTAGCATAAAATTCGGCGGGAGGAAGCTGTAAGGCTTTTAAAATTTTTTCAGGCATTTCGCCATGCACAGCTGAGAAGTTCACACCACCTTTTTCGATGTAGCGTCCATTTCTGAGAGCGTTCGAACATCCACCTCCACCTTGCTCCCTTTGCCATACATCCTGAACTATTTCTACTTTCGTGTCGAAATTCGTGAGTGCGTTGCAAATGTTTGTCTGTAAAGTTTTAAACCATTCTTCAATTTCATTTTTATTTACTGTCATAATCACAGAAGTTTAAAAAGGGTAACCAATTCCTATGTTAAAAGCAGTGTTCATGAGTTTAAATTCTTGAATAAGCCTTTGTCCATAAGGCTTTGCCGGATCTATGATTTTCTGTGCCAAATCCAGGCGAATAATCAAAAAAGAAAAATCCAGGCGAATACCGAAACCCGCTCCTACTGCTATATCTGCCATGGATTTCAGATATCGAAATTCGGAACCTGGCCGGGTAGTATCTTTAATAGTCCAAACATTACCGGCATCTACAAACAATGCACCATCAAAGAATTTGATGATGTCAAATCGGTATTCTGCATTAGCCTCCATGAGGATGTCGCCGGGTTGCTCAAACAGGTATTCCTTACCCTGTGTGGTATCCTTATAAGTACCGGGCCCGAGGCGGCGTGGTTTCCATGCCCGTATACTGTTGCCTCCTCCACTGAAAAAATATTTTTCATAGGGCAGAGACGTTAATCCGGATTTCAGTGAAACTCCGAAAGGCCTTACCAACCCTGTATTGATACGTAGTACAAAAGTATTTTTTTTGCCTGCCGGAAAATAAATGCGGCCGTCAAAGCCTATCCTGAAAAATTCAAAGTATTGTTTATTAAAAAGTAAGTTACTGTCTTGAGCAGAGGCAGGTGAAAACATGTTTCCCGCTATACTGGGCACCAAGCCTCCGATTTCTATGGTTGGTCTCAAAAACCAGGTTCTTTTACCATACGTGATATCATGATTGTTGAACACATATGCTGCATGAAAACTGGTAACAATAGAAGGTTTAAAGCTAAGATATAAATTACTGCCACGGCTGCGAAGATTTTGCAAAAAATCATCAAACAACGGTGATACTTTCGAGCCTATGATATTAACATCTATCGGGGTGATGAACAGATGCGAATACGAATCTAAATCAAAGCTGTAAGATACCTGGGCTTTTAAATTTTCTCTTTTGTATTCTTGCCGGCTCACGTTATTGTAACCCACCAGCATTTTTACCTTAGGGTTGTAATCAGAAACTTTGTCCCTGAATCGGGATGGGATAAGAAGTTGGGGTAATGTAACGGATGCATTAGCGCCAAATTCTTTTGTATAATAAACATTTTTATCTGTAATACTGGGTTGGCCGTCTATTGAATAACGCAAACTATACTCTGTAATATCAAGTGCATTAAACAGATTTCTCTGCTTTAGGGCTATGGTAAAAAAAGGACCCGGAACCCATGCTTGTCCTATACTGAGGCCATATTCCTGGCTGAGTTGCATACGACTCATGGGGCTGGTGTTGATAAAAGCTCTCAAATAATTATTACTCGTGTCGGGATATTTTTCGAAATTGATATTTACAAATTTAAAAATATCCAATGCTCCTAAAAGCCGCTGTGTGTGCTGTATTTTCGACTGACTGTAAATATCCATCGGGCGAGTGCGTATTTTGTAATCGAGCAGTTTACGCAGATAATTTTTTTTCAAGTAAGTATATCGGATACGGCCGTAATCAAAAGTATCGCGAGAAAATTTCCGGGCATATTCAATACCGACATCCAAGTTGAAATACATTTCTTTAAGCCGATAAATCTTATGATTTCCTGATGGTGGATTTTGAATGTGTACAGTTATATTTACTGAATCTCTTATGGTATCCAATTCAAAATATATAAACTGCCTGTTGAAATCAAAATACCCATTGTCTTTCATTAGCTTGTAAAGCCGCTCTCGTTCATTGGTTAATTTCTCAGCTTCATACTGTTCATTTTTTTTGATGAGCATTTTAGCTCTCTCTTTATTTACCAGATTGAAAATGGCCGTGTCTTCTATGATAAATTCGATTTGGTTTACCGTGCAAGGTAATCCTGCTTGAATGTAGTAAGTAGTTTTTATACGTTTTTTTTTCAAAGTATCTGTCTTAACAAAGACCTGATTTTTAAAATAACCCTTAGAGAATAGATATGTACTGAGTTGACCTGCAGAGTATGACGTCTTTGAAGAGTCGTATATTACAGGAGGCTCACCCATAGTGCGCATGAACAGATTGCCTTCTTGCTTTTTGGTATATAGCTTGCTCAATTTTTTTTCTCTTTGTTTCAAAATTTTTTTTTGCTTTTGCGGATGTTTTTGGGATAGGTATACAGAATCGTATTTCAGCAAAAGATGATCAATATCTTTTTGTATTTCTACAGTATCATAAAAACTTTTCCCTAAAAAGTATAAAGAAAGAGGAATCGGCTTATGCAAAATTTTTTTATTGGGTTTCTGTTGGATGTAAGAGGCAAGATTAGCTTCTTCGCCCTTGGGGGCACCTTTTATAGAGTTGTACCAAACCAGGTATTCATTTTTTTTTAAATGCTGATGTACGGAACAACTTGATGTAAGCAAGATTGTACTCAAGAAAATAAAAACGTAATATGTACTGCTTAATTTGTTTAAACTAATGATCTCCCGTAGTGAACTTAAATTTGTCAAATCTCTGCATTTAAAGAAATATCGTAACAAGTATAAAAAATTTTTGACAGAAGGTAGAAAAAGTGTAATTGAAGTTTTACAATCGGATTACCGCGTAGAAGTTGTGTTTTGCAACAAATCTTTAGCAGATGAAATAAACACGTACGCAAAAAAAAGAACAATCAGAGTGGAGGAAGTAAGCGAAGCTCAACTTAATGAGATGAGTCACTTCAAGCACAACAACGCTTGTATGGCCATTGTTGAAATGAAAGATAATGAAAAGTTGAAAATTGAAGAGAATGAATTTTTGGTATTGTTAGATAGAATAAGCGACCCAGGCAACCTGGGAACAATAATACGCATATGCGATTGGTACAGTATAAATAAAATTGTATGTTCAAACGATACCGCCGAATTCTACAACCCCAAAGTCATATCAGCCTCTATGGGTTCATTTACTCGTGTGCGTACGTATTATACCGATTTAGAAGAATATCTTCGCTCGATAAACGTTCCGGTGTATGGCGCATGCCTGATGGGCAAAAATATTCATCATATTGCATTCAGCTCTTCCGGAATATTGATAATTGGAAATGAATCGCAAGGAATATCGAAAGCATTAAGCAAGTACATAACAGAAAAAATTTCTATTCCCAAATATGGAGGAGCAGAGTCGCTGAATGCTGCTGTAGCAACCGGCATAATATGCGATTGCATAATGAGCAAAGTAAAAAAATAAAACCAAATTAATCCTCATTGTATTAACTCCGACTCATGCATTAGAGATATTCCTGTCAGCAATCCGAAAAGCATCTGCATATTTTGATATGCTCTGCATTATGGCAAAACTACATTTACATTCAAGCGACAATCTCAGATAAAACTATACATAAATTTGCCATGCTCAAGGCATCACACTGCTTTTTATCCAGGATTTAAGAAACCTTTGGTCGGTTTTATCATATATAGAATTAACAAATCCCACTAATTCGGATTCAATTTCCTGGTCAGTTTTCCCCATTTCTTTGTAAATGTTTTTTTGAATGATGAGATTATCCTTCAATTTTTTTTCATCAATAAAGTTGAGTTTAAAAGTAGTTTCGATCTCACGTGTGTTGTTGGTGAGGTCTACTAAAAATATTTTTACGGAATCAACTTTATTCATATCGTAAGGTTGGTTGTTGGGAGCTGTAAAATGTTTTGAGCGATCAACAATAATTTTATTGTTTTCAGGAATCAATTTGCGTGTTTGAAGTTGTCCGTTTACTCGATACTGAAGTTCCAGATATTTTTGGTCGGTGAATGCATAATGATCACAGTTAATGGAAGTTTCAATTCTTTGACCTATGATGTTGAAGTTTTTATCTCCAAAATAAGTAGAAGCCTTTACAGGGCCGCTTTGGCGATAGCTGCTGAGATGTCCGGACGATTTCATGGGCATTAAAGAATTGTTTGCAAATGCGACAAATTCGTTAGGACTTGCTTTGGGGTTTTGTTTCAATGTATATTTTCCCTTGGGCCCCATCACTACGACAGAAGCATTTTTGTCAGAAAATTTCAGTTGGTCCTGATTGGTGATTTTATCCCCTACTTTAAGAGATTTACCGGTAGCTTTAGTGATGACATTGCCCATCACGTGCAACACCCAATAGGTTTCCGTAGTCTGAGCAATACTCAAAAAGCTCAAATTGATGAGGGCAACAATGATGATGATACACTTTTTCATATAACTTAGTGAAAATTTATGATTCATAAACTTACAAAAGGTAAAGGATGTTTGCACATAAACTTAAATAATAATTTTTAAATCCTAAAAAATAAATGAAGTCTATCAAGTGAATTTGTTGTAGCGTATAAAATGACAACTTTTCGTAACGAAGCATAATGTTGTACCATGATGAAGGGTAAAACCTGAATTGGCTCTACCAATGATAAAAAATACATACCCCTGGCATATTCAGATCAGGGGTATAATGATTTCACTAACTAAACTGATTCCAATTTTTTTGTTTTTTGTGCCTCTATGGCAATAGCTACTATGTTACCCATCAAATAAGCGAAGTTTTCTTCATCTTTTGTCCATTTGCGCATGGGGCCTACATGCTCATGGCACACTACGCCAACCATTTTTCCATCTGCCCAAATGGGAATATCGAGCATTGAATTTATGCCCAGAGGCTTCAGATAACTATCAGAAAACTCACATGTGCGTGGGTCTGTATGTGCGTCATTTGCTGATAAGGTTCTTTCACTTTGTATAGACGCAAAATATTTTGGATAATCACGAGCCATCAGTTTGTATCCTTTCTGATGCTCTCGCGAAGATCGTATGAATAGGTCGTAACATTCGATCAGAGTTCTTCCTTCGTCGTACAACCATATGCTGGCACGTTCAATGTCAATAGCATCAACTATAGATTCTGTAATTCGTTTGCAAGTTGCTTCCAAACTGCCTAAAAACAATGAACGTTGTGCAGTCAAGTCTGAGAAAATACTTATATGTTTTCTGAGATAGTTTACATTGCCTGTACTTTCATCAGTATACGTATCTTTGGTTTTGCCGGTCAAAGAGCTGCTCTGTCCTTCAAATTCTTTGACTATAATTTTCATACAATCTTCAAACATTTTTACTGTTTCCGGATCATCAGGCATAGAACTGGCTTGTATGGAAGTAATTTTAGTTAGCACCGATAGCCGGGTGCGTGCTTTTACTCCACCTATATCTGCGGCCTTAAGGTAAAATGAGTACAATACATCAGCCATAATATTATTGTTTTAATTGCTGAGGTTATACGAAAAAGCAAAAAGTAAGTTTTTGAAATTTAGCTAATCAATTAAACAATTCTTCTTTTTTTTATTTAAATAAAATTTTACTTAGAAAGTTTGCATTGTTGAGGTCTCAATCTACGTTATTTAAACAGCTATATTGAAATTGCCGGCAACAAAATACTTTTAACCATATTCCACATCAGCGGAAAAAATGTGACGATATATTTTTTATGTTGGGCGCGCCCAACACAAAAAAACATCTCTCACCATACTTTGTCGCAAATGCGGAATACGGATTTATGCTTTCTTGCCACTTTTTTGTCAGCACATCCACTATTCGCCATACTACGGGTTGGGGAACTCTTTTGCTTTAGAATATACAGACTTGTCAGGTTTTATGTGTGTTTTTCGGGAAGAGCTGATATGCTTCAGTATCCGTTTGGGGGATAAGGTTGAGCTTTCATGCCGGATATCACCTGTCCTTGCTTCATCATAAATCTGGTGTATTCTCTGTCCATCATCTTATTTACTACATCGGCCAAGGCTTCGCTCACAGGTATAGATTGTACGTTGTAGTATATTTCTTTTCCATAGTAATCATATATCCATACTTCAAGTGTTTTAAAAAACTGATCATAGCCTCCCATGTCGCTTATTTTCCCCTCACCACGGATAGGGAAAACTATGATGTGTTGTTTCTGATTTCCTATATCATAAACCACTACAGGATATTGAGCGGCCAAATATTCTGACAATAAGAGAAACACTATGGACAATATGATGGGTTTTGCAGGCAACATATTTTCAATGTAATAATTTTTATTATCAGTATACACATAGCCTTACATGAATTTTCTGATAATATACATGATGAGTGAAAGCATGATGCTGAGAAGGATACTGGTGGTAATGGGAAAATAAAATGAGCTGTTTTCGCCTTTGATGTATATATCGCCCGGCAGTTTTCCGAGCAAAGGTATTTTGTTGAAGTAAATCAATACCACACCAGCTGCTACACTGACGATGCCTATTACGATAAGCAGTTTACCTAGTCCTGATAAATCATTCATAAGTTCTATATTTGTTTATGGCAAATGTACGAAAACTTTATCTGATACCTTCAGAACTGGCCCTAGGTATGGGGTCTGAAACCCTGCCTAAGCATACTATATGTGGGATTAAAAGTTTGCGATATTTTTTTGTTGAGAACGTAAAAACCACACGCCGCTTCATAAGCTCGCTGAAACTTGACAAAAAAATTGAAGACTTATTTTTTTTTGAAATTACAGAAAGCATAACCGATAAAGATATGGCAGATTTTATTTCTACTATACCTTCCGGAGAAAACATCGGTCTGCTTTCTGATTGCGGAAACCCTTGCATAGCCGACCCCGGAGCAAAAGTAGTATCGTATGCTCACCGACATGATATACAGGTCATACCATTGGTGGGACCTTCGTCTATATTGCTCACATTAATCGCTTCCGGCTTCAACGGGCAAAATTTTGCTTTTCATGGGTATGTACCTATTGAAAAAGTTGCCCTGGTGGAGTTTCTGAAAAAAATAGAAAATGAATCACAGCGTGAAAATAAAACGCAACTGTTTATGGACACACCTTACCGCAACAACCGCTTACTGGAAACCATACTGACGGTGTGCCGCTCACAAACAAAACTTTGTATAGCTGCTAACCTGACAGCAGAAAATGAATACGTTCGTTCGCTTAGTATACATGAATGGAAAAAAAATTTGCCTTCTCTTCACAAACAACCTGTCATGTATGCATTGTATGCGGCTACCCTTTAAAATGTTTCAGCCGATCGTAAGCCTCTTCCATTTTATCAAGTGGCACACAAAGAGATGCGCGCAGGTAGTCATTGCCGTTGGTGCCGAATATTTTTCCGGGAGTGAAAAAAACATAAACGCTGTATAAAATTTCATCTATCCATCCGGCTACGTCAGATGATGGCATGTGCCTGCGGGGTTTGCCCCACACAAACATGCCTACCTGGTCTTTGGCATATTCGATATCCAATAGATCAAATATTTTAAACACTACTTCACGACGTTGGGTGTATGTTTGGTTGCGTTGATAATGCCAATCTTGGGTGTTATCTAAGGCATTGATAGCGGCCTTTTGTACGGCGTAAAACATGCCGGAATCTATATTGCTTTTTACAGCCAGTGCATGTTGCAGATAGTCTTTCTTTCCGAGCATCATGCCTACACGCCATCCGGCCATGTTGTGCGACTTGCTGAGGGAGTTTAGTTCTATGGCCACATCTTTAGCTCCGTCTATTTTTAATATACTCGCAGGCTCTTGTTGGGGCAACACGAGGCTGTAAGGATTATCGTGGCATAGCAGGATGTTGTGTTCAGAGGCGAAGCGAACCAGCTTTTCAAACACATAGTATCGTGCGGGCGTACCAGTGGGCATGTGCGGATAGTTTACCCACATGATTTTGACTCCGGACAAATCCATGTTATTAAGTTCATCGAAATCGGGATACCAATAGTTTTTATCTGTGAGGTTGTAATAAAGAGGCCTGGCGCCAATGAGAGAGGTGAGAGAGGTGTAAGTAGGATACCCGGGATTGGGTATGAGGGCAGCATCTCCGGGGTTAAGGAATGCCATAGAGATATGGAGTATTCCTTCTTTAGAGCCTGCCAGAGGCAACACTTCGCTGTGAGGATCTAAATGTACTTTGTAAGTACGCAGGTACCAATCTGCAATTTTTTCGCGCAATTCGGGCAGGCCTCTGTAGGGCTGATACCCATGTATATCCGGCCTTGCTGCATGCTCGATGAGCGCTGATACAGTGGCTGTGGAGGGGGGCAAATCGGGGCTGCCAATACCGAAGTTGATTACGTTTTTACCTTCTTTATTGAGCCGTGCAATTTCTTCTAATTTTTTTACGAAGTAGTACTCCTCTATGGAATGGAGACGTTCAGCTTTGGGAATAATCATAAATGGTTTCTCCTTTTTTATACTCACCTAAAATTTGTAAATCTTCTACGATGGAATTTATACCTATGCTGTTTTTGAAATCCTGATAGTTGTCCCATTCACAGTCTATGTAAAACGTGTATTGGTCGGGTTTACCGAGTATGGGTAAAGATTGTATTCGTGAAAGATTGAGGTTGTTTTTAACGATGATTTGCAACACCTCAGTAAGAGCGCCCACTCTGTGAGGTAATCTGAAACTTAATGTAGCCTTATCCGGGTCGGGCACTTTGTGCCTTTTATCGGGAGTCAATATAAAGAAGCGTGTAAAATTTTGTTTCACTGTTTCAATGCTTTCGGCTAATATGTCTAAACCATATAACTCAGCGGCATAGCGGCTGGCAATGGCAGCGGTGTCGGTAAGGTTATTTTCTTTTATATCTTTGGCGCTGTCGGCCGTATCGTGAAACTCTTCGATTTTTATATGAGGATATTGCGCCAAAAATTCGTCGCACTGAGCTAATGCCATATAGTGTGATTTTATTTTTTTTATCTGATGTAGCGCAACACCCGGCAAAGCCATGAGATTTAATTCTATACGCAACTGAATTTCTCCTATGATTTTCAGATTGTATGATTGTATGAGAGAGTAGTTGGGCAGTATGCTGGCAGCTATGGAATTTTCAATGGCCATCACGGCAAAGTCACATTGCTCTTTTTTCAGTTGTTCGCACACTTCTCTGAAAGTGTTGCAGGGGATAGTTATAATGCTTTCTCCAAAATATTTTCGTGCGGCGATGTCGTGAAAAGAGGCCTTGCCTCCTTGTATGGCTACCTTCATGTAATGATTCGAATTTGATTAAAAAGTACCAACTGATTTTTTAAATTTCAAACAAGTTTCTCAACCGAGCTTGGCAAAGTAAATACATTAGAAGTAAGAATAAAAATGACAATCGGAGTATACAACATAATATCCGAATTTGACCATGTTGTGAAAACAGATCACATTAACTGAGTTAATATACTCAAGGGATTTTCTGTTAGTAATTAGGTTACTCTGAAACAGGCATTATATGAGTTCAGCTAGTTACTAAGATTAATGATTCATCGTGCCTGATTGGTATGAATTTGCATTATATGATACTTCATGATACCATGATAAAAGTACGATACCGTTTCTTCAATTTGAAATTCAGATGATGCATGGTGTGCTGATTGCTCATGAGTAATCTGTATTCGCGGAAGTTTTCAAGGCATGGTTTGTTAAAGGAATACGCACATAAATTTTAGTGCCATTGGCCTGAGAGGAAGATATTTTGATTTCGCCGTTGAGTAGCTCTGTTCGGGCTTGCATGTTGTAGATACCATTTTTATGCAAGTCGGTTCTTTTGGCTGAAAGTATTTTATGGGCATCAAAACCTACTCCATCATCTGTGATGATGAGCAGAAGATGATCATTTTTTTGATTTAACTGAACGATAATATTTTCGGCATGAGCATGTTTCAAAGCGTTATTGAGCGCTTCCTGACATATTCTGTAAAGAGCAATTTCCAGGGCGCTATCAAAACGTTTTTGCTGTAGGTTACTGTCAAAGATAATGGTAGTACGTGAAGTTTTGCTGAGTTGTTCAATGAGCATTTCTAACGCTGAGCGAATGCCAAAGTCAGTAAGTACGCTTGGCATAAGGTTAAAGGATATAGTGCGAACTTCGGCAATGGTCTCGGTGATAAGTTGTTTAAGTTCGTTAAAATTTTGAGTGTCTTTTTCATTTTCAAAAGGTAGTTGGCCAATATTTTCGGCTTTAAGTTTCAATGCAGTGAGCATTTGGCCAAGGCCATCGTGAAGTTCGATGGCTATACGTTTGCGTTCTTCTTCCTGCCCTTCTATGAGAGAAGCCGAACGTATTTTGCCATGCATTATCTGGTTATTAATTTTTTCTTCGGTAGCGGTGAGTAGTTTTTGTTCGGTCTCCTGTAATGACCGGTTGAGTTGCATTAATTCATCATTTTTGCGTATAACGTCTGCTTCAGATTTTATGAGCATTTCAATGGTTTCGTTAATTTTTTGCGTAGCCGGCCTGAAGATGAAAATACCTTCCAGAAAGAGCACAAGCATTGTGATGATGAAAAGAATGAGTTCTGTTTGTTTCAAGTATTTCACTCTTTGATTGGCCTCTAAATCGTATTGAAACACAATTTTATTCTGAAGTTCAAGAAATTTTTTTTCGTTTTTCAAAATGATCTGTTTGGCTTGTTTTATTTCATCGTGCGTCAGTAAGTTTATACCAGAGTAATGGTTTAGAATGTTCGTTGCTTCGTGGTACATGATTTTCATATATGGAGTGATGGCTTTATGCATACTGTCTAACACAGGGCTGTTTTTTACAGGTAATTTTTTTTCATGGACGATAACACCGTTTCTGAGTCCGTTGAAACAACTATCCCACAAGGTAAGTGCATTTTTTAATTCAACTAAATAGTCTTTGCGTTCTTTTGTATAAGAAGAATCTGTAATGAGGAGAATGGTTTTACATATTTTCTGACTGAGCATACGTTGCCGGCCGGCAATGTTGATGACTCTTGAGTCGCTTTGCAAGTCGGTGATTGAACTTTGTATAAGTAACTGTCCGGTGATGGTACATAGGGCTACCAGGCCCAACGCTATGGAGTATAAAATGATGAGCCTATTGGAAATATTTTTGTTCAGATGCTTTCGCTCTCTAATATTTTCCTCCGACATATATACCTGATCCCATGATGTGTTGTACCGATTATTAAATTACAGAATGAAGTTCTATTCGCTCGGGCATTTCAGTTCATGTAGTTTACATAAAAGAATTTGAGATTGAAAACATATACAAACACTTCATACCTCATCATTTATAGAAATATAAACGTATCCGTTTTCTATTTTAATGGGAAAAGTTTTTATGGTGTAATCCTCACCACTGAGGCAAGTGCCGTTTTCCAGAGAGAAGGTTTTCTTGTGAAAAGGACATGCTACCTTCGGGATGTTGTCTGCACATCCAATCATGCCTCTTGAAAGGATCATTTGTTTTTTGTGAGGGCACTCGTTTTGTGTGGCATACCACTTACCGGTTCTGGTGAAGTTGAAAACGGCTATCTGTTCATTTCCTATTTTTACGGCAGCGCCGCCATTTTCAGGTATGTCGGTGGTGCGGCATGCCTTAATCCATTTAGTTTGCTCTAGCACTTCGTTCATAGTTACCATTCTTTAGCTTTTATTTGATCACGCATGGGTTCGAATTGTACGGTAGGATCTTTTTCGTCTGTATTTACAAAGTATCTGAATTTGTTTCGTATTTCGGGCGTTTCGACGGCTTCTTTCCATTCACATTTGTAGTTACTGATGAGAATTTGCATTTCTTTTTCCAGTTCTTCGGCTATTCCGAGACTGTCGTTGATGATGACATCTCTCAAGTATTCAATACCGCCTTCGAGTTTGTTGAACCATGTAGCCGTACGTGTGAGAGGGTCTGCAGTGCGAATATAGAACATAAGGAAGCGATCGATGTATTTTATGCAGGTTTCTTTGTCAATATCTGAAGCAAGCAACACAGCGTGTTGTGGCTTGGCACCGCCGTTTCCGCACACATACAGGTTCCATCCTTTTTCGGTAGCGATGATACCGAAGTCTTTAGACTGGGCTTCGGCACATTCGCGTACACATCCGGAAACAGCAGCTTTTATTTTATGCGGAGCACGAAGTCCTTTGTATCGGTTTTCGATTTCGATAGCAAAGCTTACAGAGTCGTGCAATCCGAAGCGGCACCATGTAGAGCCTACACAGCTTTTTACGGTACGGAGGGCCTTTCCGTAAGCATGTCCGCTTTCAAAACCGGCATTGATGAGCTCTTCCCATATAGCCGGCAAGTCGTTGAGGTGAGCACCAAACATGTCTATGCGTTGTCCTCCGGTGATTTTGGTATACAAACCATACTTTTTGGCAACTTGTCCGATTACGATGAGTTTATCAGGAGTGATTTCGCCGCCGGGAATGCGGGGTACAACAGAGTAAGTTCCTCCTTTTTGAAGATTTGCCAGAAAGCGATCGTTAGTATCCTGAATGGTGTCTTGTTTGAGGATATTATCGTTATACAAACTGGCAAGTATGGATGCTATGGCGGGCTTGCATACTTCGCATCCATGTCCTCTGCCAAAGCGATTCAGAATGTCATCATACGTATGCAGTCGGTTTATTCTGATCAGGTCAAAAAGTTCTTGTCTGGTGTAGTTGAAATGTTCACACAGAATATTCCGGAGGTAAACTCCTTTGGCTTTGAGTGTAGCTGCGAGCAGGTCTTTGAGCATGGGCGTACATCCTCCGCATCCTGTACCCGCCTTAGTGCATTTTTTTATCGTATTTACATCTTGTATCTGATGTTCGTCAATTGCACGACATATAGCACCTTTGTTTACAGATTCGCAAGAGCAAATTAATGCTTCGTCGGGGAGATTAAGTAAATAATTTTTGTTGTCGCTGCTTTCAGTAGCCTTGTTTGCAAAGAGTAGATTTTCGGGGTTCTGTGGCAGTACTATTTTATTGAGATAAGTTTGCAACATCATACCGTATTGCTCGGTATCTCCCACCAATATAGCACCGAGAAGGTACTTTCCGTCTGCAGTTATATTCAGGCGTTGATAGATGAGTTTATGTTTATCTTCATAGACTATAGTTTTGGCATCGGGTTCTTCAATGAATGGATTGCCAATGCTGGCTACATCGGTACCTATAAGTTTTAGTTTAGTGGAGAGGTCGCAACCATTGAATGTTTTGGTTTGTTCAGGCTGACATAGGTTGTGAGCTACCACTTCTGCCATGTCATATCCGGGAGCTACAAGGCCATATATCATTCCTTCGTAAGAGGCACATTCACCTATGGCATATATGGAGGGGTCAGAAGTTTGCAGCAAGTGGTTTACTTTGAACCCACCGCGCGGGCCTTTCTCCAATCCACATTTATCGGCCAGTTCATCCCTTGCTTTTATTCCGGCAGATATGATGAGTATGTCAGATTCTATGGAAGATTCATCTGAGAAGGTGAGTCCGTTAATGGCCTGATTTCCGGTGATAGTTCTAGTATTTTTATTCAATAGGATAGTGAGGCCGAGTTTTTCCAGCTGCTTTTGTAAAATGGCAGAGGCCTTTTCATCCAGCTGGCGAGGCATAAGGCGTTGAGCAAATTCGATGACATATACTTTTTGAAGCCCCATGTCTAAAAGAGCTTTGGCTGCTTCCAGCCCTAAGAGGCCTCCTCCTATCACGCTGCCGGTTTTAGCTTTTTTGCCCCATGCTTTTATCATTTCCAAATCTTCGATAGTTCGGTATACGAAAACACCTTCCTTGTCTGTGCCTTGTATGTTAGGAACGAACGGAGCAGATCCGGTTGCAAGGATCAAGTAATCATAATTATATTTTTTGCCATTGTGAGTATGTACTGTTTTTTTAAATCGGTCTATATTGGTCACGGTATGGTTGGTAAGCAAGTTTATTTGGTTCTGCTTATACCAATCTTCTTTGGCCATGAGTAAGTCGTTTGCGGTCTTACCACTAAAGTATTCACTCAGGTGTACACGATCGTATGCAGGCCTCGGTTCTTCTCCCAGCACAGTGATTTGAAACTTATCTGTTCCCGATTTTGATATAAGCTTTTCACAAAACTTATACCCAACCATTCCATTACCTGCTACTATTATTTTTTTCATATGAACCATATTTTATGCTGTGGTTAGTTATACATTTTCCGTCATCAACTCCGATTGTTCCACATGCTGTTCAGTTTTTTCAGGAGATTTTATAGAGTTGTCTTGTTTAAACTTTAACAGATAACAGAGGAAAGATAAAATCAGTACAGATACCCCAACAAGCAAGAGTCCTTCTCTGTGCGAATAGGTTTTAAATAAACTGGTAAAGAGCACAGCGCCTACGTTGCCTCCGGCACCTACAATTCCGGCTATGGAACCCAACGCTTTCTTGTTTATGAAGGGTACTATGGAATAAGTGATACCATTTGACATTTTTACAAACAATGCAAAACCCACCAGGGTAATTACAGCCCAGGTGAGCTGTCCTATCATAGAAAATACAACTATTCCGGCGCCTTCTATAAAAATAAATATTCCTAACAGTATAGCTTTACCTTTTGTACCATACATCCACCCTACTTTATCGGCTATGATGCCGCCGAGAGCACGCGCGAAAATATTCATCAGGCCAAACAAGCCGGCTATCATGCCCGCGGTTTGCAAGTCGAGCTTAAACTCATCTATAAAATAAAGGGCTGCTATGTTGTCCATCATGATCTCCACACCAAAACAACATCCATACATGACAAACAATATCCACGTGCGATAATCTTTACATGCTATCCAAAAAGCACCTTTAGAGTGATTTTGTTTTTGCACTGTCTTACCTTTTCTCAATTCCGAAAAATTTCCTTCGGGGGTATCTTGTGTGCAGAAGTAATAAACGAATGCCATAATGAGAAGTGCCATTCCCGGAAATAACATAGAGAGCCTCCAGGAAAGAGCCTCTGCAAATCCCATGGATAGAAATGCTGTAAAAACTAAAGGCATAACCATTTGAGTAATTCCTCCACCTAAATTCCCCCAACCTGCGGCTGTAGCATTAGCGGTACCCACTACACGAGGGGCAAACATTACCGAAGTGTGATATTGAGTGATTACAAAAGAAGCTCCTATGGTGCCTATCGCTAACCTGAATAACAAAAAGGTTTCATAACTGTTACTTAACCCGACAAGCAATAGAGGTACTGCACCAAAAATCAACAAGCCCGTGTACGCAATTCGGGGACCAACTCTGTCGCACAGCCATCCTATAAATAACCTTGCAAATACAGTAGCTGCAACAGAGGCAATCATCGTATTGGCAACTTGCTCCTTGGTGAGTTGCAAATCTTCGCGTATGATTGACATAAGAGGTGCTATGGCAAACCAACTGAAAAAGCATAAGAAAAAGGTAAACCATGTAATATGAAAAATTCTAATATTTACACTTTTAAAGTTAAATAAGGATAATTTATCTTCTTTTTTAGACATTATTTTACTAAAATTTATGTTAAAACTATTTTATGACACAAAAATAAACATATGTTCTTACTAAACAAAACAAAAATTAAGTATTTATACTAAAAATAAGTAAAGTTATGTAATTTAATGATTAAGTATAATATTTTAATATATTGCACATATGATTATTAGCATATTTACTTATTTATCTATTTTTTAAAATGCTTTTTGTTTAAAAAAAAGGATGTATGACAAAAAAAATATTTTATTTTTACGCATTTATGGAATGTTTATTAAACTAACGTTTTTGGCGTTTAAGTAAAAATGCTAATAAAAACTCAATACCACACGTCGTACACATTCCTGCAGCAATGGAGGCGTTGAGGAGATTTGCCAAAAAATACCCCCCCACGGATGCTACAATTCCCGACAAGACGGAGAGGATAATCATATGGTTTAGCTTATTTGTGATCAAATAAGCAGTAGCGGGAGGTACAATGAAAAACGTTACGACCAATACAGAACCCACAGATTCAAAACATATCACTGTTGTAAACGAGAGCAAACCCATAAGTGCGTAATGCCAGATAACTGTAGCTATTCCAATTGAAACAGCATACGAGGGGTCGAAAGTACATATGCGCAGTTCCTTGTAGAACAAACTTACAAAACTTACTACCAACAGAAACATGGCACCAGATGTCCACAGAGCTTTGGGGCCTAGATTTAATCCATTCTGCAGTGTAACTGTGTTGAGCGGCACGTAAGTTATTTCTCCATATAAAACACAATCCATATCCAGATCTATGTTGCTGGCATAGTAAGAAATTAATATAACACCAATGGAAAATAAAAAAGTAAAACTTATTCCAATGGAAGCGTCTTCCTGCAAACGCAGCCTGGAATGAATCCACTCAATAAGAAAGGCCGTGAAAAAGCCAAACACTCCGGCACCGATAAGCATGAGAAAGGAATCTTTCGAATCAAATACCAAATAGGTTAAAACTATACCCGGGAGTATGGCATGGGATATGGCATCGGCCACCATTGCCATTTTTCTCAAAATTAAAAAACAGCCCAGTATACTACATGTGCCGGCCACCAAGGCTCCTGTTGTAATAATGTATAGTTCGTTCATAAGACTACCATCTTGAAGGAGGAATGCTAGACTGATGCGGATCAATGAGAGGAGATTTTAACAACTCCTCGAGTTTTTGCTCAATCTCAGGAGTGATGATGTGTTCTATTGTTTCGGCATCGTCGTGTACGTGATCAGCAGCTATTTTTACATGGTTGCTCAGATATAGTTCCCACAAGCGATGTAGCCTTACTATGCGTTCGCCCTTTCTGTATCCTTCATTGGTTAAGGTATAAGATTGTCCGGATTTTTTCACATAACCCAATCGTATCAGTTTTCTCAACCCTTTTTTCAAATCTGATTTTTTAAATCCTCTTATCGAGTTCAACTGTTGCTCAGTATAATATCCCATTTCAACATTTTCTCTTTCTCCCAAATGATAAAAAGTTTTTAATATATTCTCCTCCAGAATTTTTGCTGAGTTGTTGCGCATATTCATCCACCTCTTCCACACTCCTTTGTGAGGAGAGAATAAAAATGAAAAAAAAGCCACAAGAGATAGTACCAAAACTATCCATGGGGCCGTAGGCATTTTAGGAAAACTATATGAAACATAAGCCCCCGCCACAGATGAACTCATGCTGATGAGTGCTGCATAAATCAACATATGTTTAATGTTGTAAGTCCAATATCGTGCTGCCGCCGCAGGAGTGATGAGAAATGCCGCCATCAACACTACTCCCACAGCCTGAATTCCGGTAACTATTGCCATCACGGTGAGTGTTGTCAGTATTACTTCCAGCATTTTTACAGGTATAGATATACTTCGGGCAAAGGGCTCATCAAAACATATCAGCACAAACTCTTTTAACAAAGCAAATATTACGGTCACCAAAATAACACCTGTGATGCCAAACCACCATACATCTTCCTCCACCAATGAAGCCGCTCTGCCAAATAAAATGCTATCTAACCCTGATGGATTAACATAGTCGGAATGCTGAATATGTGAGAGCAACAATAGCCCAATACCGAAAAATACAGACAATACCAAACCAATCACAGTATCCTCTTTTAATATTGTGTTTCGCTTGAGATAGTCCATAGTATATAAAGATAACCAGCCAAACACTATAGCCCCGAGCAAAACGGGCAATGATTGTTTATCTCCCGTAATTATAAAAGCCAAACAAACGCCCGGTAATACTGAATGCGCCAAGGCATCGCCACTAAGTGCTCTTTTGCGAAGAAATGTAAAACAACCTACCAATGCACAACTCGACGATAAAAGAATAAGCCCTAAAACCACATATCGCACATTCGGGTCTTTGAGCGAAAGAAAAAGGAGCAAATCTTCCCACATACTCATATCTTCATTCTATAAATTTCATTTTTTTTCTCTTACGGGAAATTGATTTTTTTCCAACAATTCGCTGATGTTGGTCAACAGCGTTAGTTTGCCTCCGTATGTTTCCTGAAGCAATTTTTCAGTGAATACATCTTTCGTTTTTCCGGAAGCAATGAGCCGCATATTCAGCAGAATTATCCAATCAAAATATTTTTGAGCAGAGTGT
Organism: Cytophagaceae bacterium; assembly: GCA_025054875.1. Classification (GTDB taxonomy): domain Bacteria; phylum Bacteroidota; class Bacteroidia; order Cytophagales; family Cytophagaceae; genus JANWYS01. The sequence continues at coordinate 68,399 of JANWYS010000002.1, forward strand.
AAATCATGATGAACTACCACAATAGTTTTTCCCTGCCTTACCATACTGCGCAAAAGCTCTATTATAGAAAGCTCGGTGGCAGCATCAACTCCCGCAAAGGGCTCATCCATAAAATATATGTCCGCACCCTGAGCCAAAGCCCTTGCCAGGAATACACGCTGTTGTTGCCCTCCTGAGAGTTGAGATATCTGCCGGTTGTGGTATCCTTCCAGGCCTACCTTACGCAAGCATTCCATCACTATTTCTTTATCCGATTTTCTTGGCCTTCTCAACAACCCTATCTTGCCATACCTACCCATCATTACTACATCATAAGCAGAAGCCGGAAAATCCCAATCTACTGACTCTCGTTGCGGCACATAACTTACGCGGCTAAGTACTTCCTGCACAGGACGGCCGAATACCTCTACATATCCGCTTTGTGCAGGTACAATGTTCATGATGGTTTTTATCAATGTAGATTTTCCGGCACCATTCGGTCCGATGATTCCCGCCAACACTCCTCCGGGTAAAGTGAGGTCTATGCCCCACAATACCGGTTTTCGATGGTAAGTAACCGTGAGGTCATGCACTTCTAACACCGGATTTTCTACTTTGTCTATCATATCATGCACACTAATGTATTCATTCAGTATATTTAAATGCGTTTACTATAGTGTCAACATTTTTTTTTACCATGCCGATATAAGTGTTTGCTTCCGAATTTTCCGGGCCTAAGGCATCGGAATACAATGTTCCGCCTTGTTTTACCTTGTGGCCTCTTTTACGACAGCCTTCTATTACAGCTTCTATAGATTTTGCAGATACAGATGTTTCAACAAAAACTGCCGGTACTTTTTTCTCAATGATAAAATTTACCAGTTGCATTACGTCTTGAATACCATATTCAGACACAGTAGATATACCTTGCAGCCCTTTAACATCCATGTTGTATGCCGCGCCAAAATAACCAAACGCATCATGCGCAGTAATCAACATACGCTGACCTTCCGGAATACTGTTAATCTTGCTACGCACATAAGCATCCAATGAATCTAACTTCATGAGGTAGGCACTCGTATTAAGTGCATAGTAAGCAGCATTTGCCGTATCTGTTTTTTGAATCTGCACAGAGACATCACTGATGGCTGATTTCCACAATTGTACGTCAAACCATATATGTGGATCGTAAACATTCGCATTGGGAGTGGGCTTTCTTAATTTCGAAGTGGGCACGCCATCGCTAAAAGCAATCACTTTTTTGCTCTTGCTGAGTTTTTCAAGTACTTCAGTCATTTTCCCTTCCAGGTGTAAGCCATTATAAAAAATGATATCCGCCTTCTGCAACCAATCTAAGTCAGACTTGACAGCCTTGTACAAATGTGGATCTACACCATGTCCCATTAATGAGATTACCTTAACTTTTTCTCCACCTATGTTTTTAACAGCATCAGCTACAATGGAAGTCGTAGCTACCCATATTATTTCATCATCAGTGTCAGTAGATGGTGTGCATGATGAAAAAAAAGCAAAAAATAAGATTATGTAGCAAACTACAGTTGAGCGATTTTTCATATACTCACAAATATGTTAGTTGATACTTTTTCAGATATCACTATTTTCCTGTTTTTATTCAGTATAACCGTTACAGACCGGTCGTAATCAGCAATATCTTCTATTTTGATTTTTGATCCGATTTCTATACCCAATGTATCCAGATATTGAAGAAATGAAGAGCTTGTATCTTTCAGGCAACTTACTTCTCCGGATTGATTTTTTTTCATTTCCGAGAGTAAAATTTGTTTTTTTATCTTCATAACTCCCTCGGCCGAAGGTATAGGGTCGCCGTGAGGGTCGTAAGCAGGGTATCCTAAGAATTCATCCAGGCGCTCTATAAGCAATTGCGATTGTATATGCTCTAACTGTTCGGCTACTTCATGTACCTGATCCCAAGTAAATTTCAGCTTGTCTACCAGAAACACTTCCCACAACCTGTGCTTTCGGATAATTTTAAGCGCATGCTCCTTACCACTACGCGTGAGGGTCACTCCTTTGTAGCGTTTGTAGTTTATGAGTTTTTTTGAATGTAAACGCTTCAGCATATCACTCACGCTGGCAGGCTTTGTTTTCACAGCTTCGGCCAGGTCGTTGGTGAAAACTTCTTTCTTGTTATCGTCTGACAGTGCGTAAATACATTTTATGTAATTTTCTTCAGTGTAGGTAAGCACGATTTTAATTTTTTAGTAAATATAAAAAAAAATTCAGTATAACCTAAATTTTATTTTATTCCATTTTATAC